>CAMTPH010000121.1 GCA_947074345.1 uncultured Bacteroides sp.
AAGGCACGACATTCTTTTTCAGTAAGTTGCTGTTCGATTTTTTCTCTGAGAACCGATTGCAAGCGAGCCACCATATCGGGATAGGGGTGAGGACTAACTGTAGAACCAATGATATAAAATGTATCGGCCGGGTGGCAACACCAGTCACGAATGGCTTCGTTGGTGGCATCTTTTAGTGTCATATTGCCCGATGTAACCGGTATTACCGTTGCGCCAAGCATTTTCATCTTTTCAACATTTACGTGTTGACGTTCAACGTCGGTTTTGCCCATATACACAATGCACTCCATATTCATCAAAGCACAAACAGTAGCCGTAGCAACACCATGTTGGCCAGCACCGGTTTCGGCTATAATACGAGTTTTCCCCATGCGTCGAGCCAGCAAGATTTGTCCAATGGTATTGTTGATTTTGTGTGCACCAGTATGATTCAAATCTTCACGTTTCAGATAAATTTTGCAACCGCATTTTTGTGATAAACGATTGGCAAGATATAAAGGCGAAGGACGACCAACATAATCGCGCAATAATTGGTTGAACTCCTGCTGAAAACTTTCATCATTCAATACCTTGAGATAATTATTTTTCAAATCTTCTACACATTTGTGTAAAATCTCGGGAATATAAGCACCACCAAATTCCCCGTAATATCCATTGCAATCTACTTGAAAACTGTTCATCATTTTATATGTATTATTTAGATTTATTATTAAAAGAAAAGAGCCCTGTCGCAGGTTGCGACAGGGCTCTTAAAATATTTTTGGATGTAATTATATACATACGAGCACTGCTCCCTTACGACTGTCGGAGTTGTAAAAGAAGCCACCACCAATATGTATTTAATAACATTGTTCTCATAATTCTGAGTTTCTATTTGTTGTTTAACAGGGACAAATATAAATAGTTTGTTTTAAACTACAAGTAAAATCTTACATATTTTTTAAAATAATTTTATTTGTACCTTCTTTTGCTAATTGTTACGAATCTTTTTACCGATAAGGTAATCGATAGAATATTTACCAGGGCCTGATAAGAATAGCAAAACCAAAGAAAGCAAATAAACCAATGGCAACTCTTTTTGCTGAAAGTTTGCATGGGCAGAAACCACAAAAACAATAACAGAAAAAGAGAATATCATAGCAATCAGGCTGAGGCGATATAAAAAGCCAGTTAAGAAGCCTAATGCACATACTACCTCTGCAAAAATTACTAATATCAATGATGCTTTCGAACCTATACCAATAGGTGATGGAAAGTGTTCTGCCATCGCCGAGAAATGGATACATTTAGTGATGCCATGAACTAAAATAAATGCACCAATAAAAAGTCTAAAGAAAAGAATTAGCAAGGAGCTTCCCATTTCACCTATTGGTCTAGGGAATAAAAAATGATTAATAACTTTCATGTCTTTTAAATGTTGGGTTAATCTTTTTCTGTTTAACAGTCAGATATTTAATTATGTTTACGGTACGGTTTATTTCAGTGCAAAATAATTGTTTTATAAGTAAATTAATAAGAACTATTTAACGATGTGTTTGTTGTTATTTAAAAATAATAATATGCCACAATTAGAAGAATTCCAAAGATCCAATGTACAAGATTCGGGTCATGAACCGATACGCGTTGATGCAAAAGGCAGCCAATGCCCTGGTCCGATCATGTCGCTTGCCGCTGCTATGCGTGATGCACAAATAGGGCAGAATGTAATTATTGATGTTACAGATAGCGGATTCAAATCAGATGCAATATCTTGGTCGGCCGTTACAGGCAATACCATGCAATCGCTCACCGAACAAGATGGAGTGATAACTGCGATGTTTACAAAAACAACCGAGATGGGCGAAGCAGTTATTCCAACAAAAGAAGATATGCTGACGATTGTTGTATTTAGTGGAGAGATGGATAAAGGGTTGGCGGCATTTAATATAGCACTAGGTGCGTTGGCAATGGGAATGAAAGTGGAAATATTTTTTACCTTTTGGGGGCTGAGTTTGATTCGTAAGAAAGATAAAAAGCCTTCAGCTAAAAATATTAAAGAGGCTATGCTCAATCAAGTATTGCCAAATGATGATAATAGTTTACCAATGTCTCGCGAAAATATGTTGGGACTAGGTGCGGCAATGATGAAACGCATCATGAAAGAGAAGAATGTGCCTTCGCTCGATTTTATGATACATCTAGCTAAATACAATGGTGCTAAGTTTATAGCCTGCAAGATGTCAATGGATATTATGAATATTCAGGCTGAATCTTTGCTCGATGGTATAGACATTGGTGGTGTGGCTACAATGTTAGAATTTGCTCGAAAATCTAATGTAAATTTCTTTATATAACATAATATTATTGACTATGATTCATGATTTAGACGAAAAACTCTTTAAGACAAAAGTGTTTGACTACGATAAAGGTGACGATGCACCTTTGTTAATAAAAAATGATACAGTGATTGAGTTTTGGGTTACTTGGTGTCCTCATTGCCAAGCTATGATGCCACGTTATGAGAAAGTAAGCGAAGAATATCCTTCAATAGATTGTTATCGTGTCGAAATGGAACAACATCCAGCTATTGCAAATCAGTTTAATATTGAAGCTTTTCCGGCTTTCGTATTTATAGATAAAGATGGCAATATGAAGAAGTGGGTAGGAGAAATTCCCACAGAAGAACTGGCTACATTTGTAAAAGAAGCTTTTCATTATTGATAGTTTTAAATATTGTAAGCGAGAAATTAGAAGGATTTAATTTCTCGCTTTATTTATGCGAGTAGTCATCTTATAAATCGTTAAGTTATTTTGATTCTGCCTTTTAACGTTTTGAATATCTAATACTCTCGATGACTGTTTCAAACTTCAATATCTACCATTAATTTATTGCACTTTGTGGGTTTTTATTGTTTACATTGTTTTTATCTCTATTTTGTATATAAAAAATGTATAATTTATGGTTAGGAATAATTATATTTGCGTATATGCAAATTAATAATAAAGCTTAGATGAAATTCATTATATATAGATTAGGAGTATTTGCACTACTTCTTTTGTTATTTACAACACACACATTTGCCAACGATAGCATTCAATTTAAATACAATTCGGTTATTAAATTAGCCAATGATAACTCTTACCTTTACACTTACGATAAAGATAGTCGCGTCAACGCTTTTATGAGTGAATTGTCTGATGCGGTATTAACAGAACTCGATAAGGGTGATGTCTTGAGTAGCGATTCGAGTGCTTTATACCTCACTATGCCTTCTGATGATAAGGCTAAACTGTACCATTTTAGTAAGCCTATATTTACTGTGAATTATGATGTTGTCTTAAAAAATGGCGATACATACAATGGGATAGAGGATTTGCGTAACAAGAAAGTTATTATAGGCGATAACCTGTTTGTTCGTGAATATCTTAAAGGATTAGGTATTGATAGTCTTGAAAACTTTATTTTTGTTTCAGACATGGAACTAGGGTTGAAAATGCTATCAGGAGAAGAAGGGGATATAGCTTTAAGTGATAGACAATTTACAGAACAGATTATACTGCAAAATAATATTCCTAATTTACAAATAGTACAATCACAATTACCCATTCAGAATATTAGCTTTGCTAGTCCCAACTATAGTATAACGCTAGCTGCCAATCAAGCACTCGATTTATTAATGCAAAACGGCGATTATGCTTTGTTATATCAAAAATGGTATGGCGGAAACCAATCACAAAGCTATACATGGCTATTCTGGTTGGTTGTTATTTTATTGGCTGTTCTATTGCTAATTAGTCTATTATATTGGTATATCAAACGAAAGATAAGAAACATTAGTAGCAAACTTAAGAGCTCTAATGATCACTTACATTCAGTAAATCATTTAATAAGCCTTTCTGTTGATGAATCAGAGGTTAAAATCTATATGTATGATATAGAAGAAAATCAGTTTTATACTTTGCAAGATGGCGATTTTATAGAATCGTATAACGAGAATAAAGAGATTGATGCTTTGATTCATCCTAACGATAGACCGACTTTTGAGAAGTGTATTGATGAAATTCTTCATGGCATAAAGAATAAAATAATTTACTCTATCAGACTATACGAAAAAGAAAAGGGTCGATATGTCGATTATGAATATACAGCGGTATGCGTGAAAGATGAGTTCGATCATGTTGCTCGGATTCTTTACTCAAGACGTGAAGAAGGACGCAATAAAATATTAATGCGTAGACAAGAAGAGACGATTCAATGTTTAGAATCTATAGTGAATGCTGCTGATATGCTACGTTGGTACTATGACTCAGCAAATGATACATATCGTATTGTCGATTCTACTTCAAATCGATATACATTCTCAGGCAGTCAATGGCTCGATTTGATTGCTCAGACAGATCATTCTGCTTATATACATTTTATTGATAATGTAATGCTCTCGGATGATGAACCTAATGTCATTGAAACTCATCTTGCACTTCCCGATAATGAAGTACCCGAATTGTATAAGCTAACAGTTATTGATAGACAAAGCAAAGGCAATGAAACCGTTTCATTGAGTGGCGTTATGACCAAAGTTCCATCTTTAAGTATTGAGGAACCAATTAACAATAATGAAAATAGATATTCGAACGAAATATATAATAATATTCCTGTTGGTATTATCTTTTTAGATAAGAATGGTGTATTGCAAGAAGTTAATCAATTCTTCAAAAATATCATGTCTATCGAAAAGTGGAATGAATTAATAGGTAAATACCGATATTTTGATTTAGAACGTATTACTGATGAAATACTGAATTCAGTAAATAATGGTACTATTTTTAATTATCACATAACAAATACTGATGTACCGCACGATTTATTGGCACTCTTAAATATTAATATTGATCGCCAAAATACTTTTGCTGTTACACTTAGTGCTGTTTTTGATGATTCTAAAGAAATAATAGGCTATACTCTCTTGTTTAACGATATTACTACCGATGTTGATGAGAAAGATATGTTAAATAAGAAACATCAAGAAGTACAGTACAGCGAAGAGAGACTTAGTTTAATATTAAATAGCTTACCTATTCCAGTATATATTACCGATCCGTTAAAAAGTGAAATTGTCTACTTTAATGGGGCTGCAACAAAACTATTTGAACCTAAAGACAATAGGTATATCAAGGATTTTGTAAATGAGAAAGATATTGTTCTGCATAGTGATATAGATAAAAAGGTGCTAGAAACAGGTGAACAATATGCTGCTAATGAAATACTTCGTTTGTCAAACGGTAAAGAATTTGAAACGTTCGTGCGCAAAGTACTAATAGAATTTGATGGAAGAAAACAAATTCTGGTTATGCGTATTGACTTGACTGAACAACGTAAAATCGAAATGATAAATAAGGTTCTGTCAATATCATTACCTTCTCTTAATGCATATTCATGGTATATAGATACTCGAAATAACGCATTGCGATATGGAAAAGTGCTAGATAATACTGAAAGAGATCTCAATGCACTCGATACAATGGAAAAATTCGTGGAATGTATCCATGTCGATGATCGTGATGAATATTATAATTGCTTTAATTCCCTGATTGAAAAAGGATCAGGCGAATCAACTTTTTGTTTTCGAATAGATATTGAGCAGATTGGTGTATATAAATGGTGGGAAACACGTGGGGTGGTCGAAACTGTAATCAATGAAAATGGTGAACCATATAAGCTTCTGTATGGAATCGATATCCTGGTTGATGAACAAAAACGTAATGAGCTGAGATTGATTGAAAAACGTAGCGAACTGGTTAGACTGAATCGACAGAACGAACTTATTCTAAATAATACAACAATGGGTATTGTTTATTTGAATTCAAATTTTGAAGTTCAATGGAGCAATATTGATCTTGTTTTTAAAAATTTTGGAAGTGGTCCATGCAAAGATGGTATGTCGTGTCATTTGTCTTCTGATGAAAAAAGACCTTGTGATATATGTCCGCTACGTGATGCTGCTGAACAAAGAATAATCACTACTTATCAATTTGAGAATAATGATAAGATGTATGGTGTAACAGCAATTCCTGTTGAAAATAATAATTTACTAGAAGGTATTGTACTTCGTGTTGAAGATATTACTGAAAGAGCCAAGTTGATTAGTGATCTCAAAAAAGCGAAAGTAAAAGCAGAAGAGTCTGACCAGTTAAAAATGGCTTTCTTGGCAAATATGAGTCATGAAATAAGAACTCCACTCAACGCTATTGTTGGATTCTCTGAAATGCTGCAATATGTACAAAGCGACGATGAACGCGATGAGTTTATCCAGATTATTAAAAATAATAATGAACTGTTGCTAGGGCTAATAGGAGATGTACTCGATTTATCGAAGATTGAGTCGGGATCAATTGATATTAACAATGAACCAGTAGATGTAGTTGGATTATTGAATGAAACAATTACGGTTGCTAAAAGACGTTCTTCAAATCCTAATGTTCAACTTAAAACAGCTATTCCTCTAACTAAGTGCATTGCTATGACAGATAGGAATCGTTTCATTCAGATATGCAATAACTTCTTATCGAATGCATATAAGTATACGAAGGAAGGTGAGATTATTGTATCACTCGATTATATAAACAATGGTTTGAAACTCTCTGTAAAAGATACCGGAATAGGTATTGATGAAGATAAACGTCATCTGGTATTTAATCGATTTGAGAAGTTTGATACTTTTGCTCAGGGCACTGGACTGGGATTGGCTATATGCAATGCTATAATCGATGCGATAGGGGGTGAAATAGGATTCGAATCAACAAAAGATGTGGGTTCTACTTTTTGGGCATGGATTCCATGTGAAGCTGAGTATAGTTATGTCGAAGAGGTAGAGCAGATACAGTTTGTTCCTGATGAAACACCCGAAGAAGTTTTATTGATAGAAAACTCTTCAGTAATTGATGAAGTTAGCGAAGAAGCAACCGTTGAAGTGAAAGAAGTTACTGACCAGCCTTCTGAAGAGAAAAAAGAAGATGAAACTGTAGAGAATGATAGCTCTGCCGAACCGGTTATTGAAAAACCTAAAAAACGGGCACCTCGTAAGCCAACTGTTAAGAAGGCTGCTTCTAAGAAAACGAAAAAGAAGAAAGATGTCGAAGTTGAGGAAGTCCCATTGCAGGAGAGTATTCCTCAAAAGTTACAACCTTATCAATTAAATCTATTCTCATTTGATGATTGAGATTTAAGATCGGAAGAGCACACGTCTGAACTCCAGTCACATTCAGAAATCTC
>CAMTPH010000122.1 GCA_947074345.1 uncultured Bacteroides sp.
GGTGTTGATGGCACTAATGGTACTGACGGTAAAGACGGTGTAAACGGTCAATATCATGTTCCAAATCCTGAAACAGGTAATTTCGATATTTATCAAGATGGTGAATTTGTAGCATCTACTGAAATTGCTTGGCGTGGAAATGGTGTTACTGCTATCAAAGAAGGTAATACATTGAAATTCTCAGGTGTTGAAGGCGCAGAAGATGGAGTAGTTACTATTACTTTAGGTGATGCTTTAGGATCTGTAGCATTTGTTCCTGACTTCTATAGTAGCGAATTGCCATTGCCTACTACATCAAAACCTTTTTATCACATTGCAACTTATATTGATGGTGTGACTCCAATTAGTTCTACTAATTTGAAATTCAAACCATTTACTTTCAATGAGTCAAATAAGGTTGATATGTACTTCAGATTAAATCCTGCTAAAGCATATGTAACAGATGCATTCTATGGATTTATTAATAGAAAAGGTACTATGCTAACTCGTGCGGTTACTGGCGATAAATCTGATTTGTTGCAAGTTGTTGATAAGACAATTGTGAATGAAGAAGTTAAAGTTGTAGCTACACATAGCCCTGCAGCATTGAAAGCTGGACAAAACATTGCTGCATTGCAAGTTTGGTCAGGCCAAAATCCTGTAACATCTGACTTTGTATTTATTGCTACAGAAGCTGTAGAAGGTGAAATTGCTAATATCACTACTAAGCCATATAGCAAATATTACACAAGAGATATGGCTAAAGCAACAGCTGCTACTGAAGATGCTTATATCAAACAATTTGTGCCACTTTCAGCAGAAGAACACTTTACATTTAAATATAGCGAATCTATTGATTTGAAAGATAAAGTAGAACTTTACTGCTTCGAAAAATTAGTAACTATAGCTAGTTTAGGTTTTGACAATATTACTTTCGAATTCAGTTTACCAAGTGAATATAAAGCTGATGATGATCAAAAAACTAACCAACAATGGTTCGTAGAATTAAATGACGGTGTAGTTAAAGTAAATAATGCTAATGTTCCTGTTGGTACAGCTGCTATTGGTCGTACTCCTGTAGTTCTTGTTAATGCTTTAGTAAACGGTAAAATTGTTTCATCTGCTTATATTAAATTAAAAATCGCAGAAGTATCAGTTGACGTTGAAGATAAAGAAGATAAAGAATTAGTTATAGATGAAACAAGAAATGGTGCATCTTATAAATATTCTGCAACTAAAGCAGATGCATTTAGCATTCTTGTTGCTGAGAAACCATGGACACAAATCAATCAACAAATTTATGATGATCTAGGTTTGACTGCAGCTAATTTCTGGAACTATTATGATACTAGCTATGAAATGTCTCTTGATGTAATGTTGAAAACTAATACTCTATTAAATCTATTCAAATTGTCTCCAGCAGATACTCCAAATACTGAAGCAGGTGTAGATTATGAAGTAATGTTGAATCAAACTGATATAACAACTTCTAATATCAAAGTTGGTATAAACAATAAGATTAAGACACAAAATACTTATGCAAATGTAGATGGTAAGGGAGCAATGTATACATTCACTATTACTGTTACATCTAAAGATAGAAAAATGTATCCTAACATCGTTTTGGAACAAGTATTCTATGTGAAAGAAGAATGTGCTGTTTATGCTTACAATCCTATTTATTGGGATACAACTTATCCAGGCATTGTAACTAAGGGTAAGATTATCTCTGGTGCATGGAATATGTCTTCTTCTGTAGTTGAACATTTTGCTAAAGTTAATGACAAGAACATCTATGATAGTAGCCTTTGGGGACCAAACGTAACTGCAATTGACTTTGCTTGGAAAATTGGTGAAACAAACGTTAAACTATCAGGTTCTGTTGCTGGTCAAGATTTGGAAGCTGCATTAGATGCTCCAATGGATAAACCAGAATGGATTAAACTAATGACTTACTGGACTACTTTAGTTAATAGTGAAGTATGTAATTATGAATACAAAATTATATTTAAGAATCCATTTGTTAAGGGTGCTGCTGATGCTATTATAATTCCTGATGCAATTGATGCAAGTACAGGTGAAGCTAAGACTGAAGTTGAAGTTAAAGATGTAGAGGGTAAATTGATTTACTCATATGACGCTCTTTCTTCTAGTTTGGTATTAAGTCAAAATCCTGCTATTGATTATTACAAATTAGATCCTGCTAAAGTAACTGTAGAATATGCATTTGATGCTAATAACGCAGATTATAAGACTTTAATGGCTAATATTGCTGATGGTTCAATTTTGACTTGTGATGCTACAACTGGTTTAATTACTTGGGCAAATAAGGGCTCTCTATTAGTTAGAGACTTTAACCTTAAGGTTATGGCTACTGTAACATTTGAAGATCTTTCTATCGTTACTTGTGAAATACCTGTAACTATCGCGAAAAGATAATAATACAAATTAATAAAGGGCGTGTCTGATCTGATTAATGCTTTATAAGCTATGGCTTAAAGGTGAGTCTTTAGATTTAGTTTAATATTAGATTGTTTGGTTATGTTTATGTCTTAAAATTAAGTACTTTTTTGAGATAAACTTATAGGCTATTACATTTCTATAAACGTTAGGTTTTGACATGCCCTTTTATTAAATACTCTTATAACACAACACCATAGTTTCTTATTTTGCCATATATATGTGTAATAAGAAATTCATGGTGTTTTGTTTTTACTCAGGGTTGATTTATTAATATAGATGTTATATGCTAACAGTGTTATAATCAGTATTACGGTTATACTTATTTATTAATAATATTGAAATAATTGATTATATAATTATAAGATGAATAAAAACAAATGTCTATGAAAATTTTAAAATTAGCGTTAGCTATGATGTTTGCAGCCACTAGCTTAATGGCTATTGGTCAGGAAGTCCAAGTAACGGAAGTCCAAGTGCAAGAAGAAGCAGCACCATTTAAACCATATTGGTTCTTGCAACCACAATTTGGTATGGGCTATACAGTGGGTGAAACTAAGGTCGGTGATCTAATTACTCCTGCAGCTGCATTTAATATAGGGTATAAATTTATTCCTGCATTAGGTTTTAGAGTTGGAGTAAGTGGTTGGGAAGCCAAAGGAAATTGGGTTGCTCCAAAACAAGTTTATTCTTTTAAGTATGTTCAGGCAAGTTTAGATTTATTGCTTGATTTGAGTAATATGTTCTGTGGATATAATCCAGATAGAATATTTAATGGATATTTATTTGGTGGTGTAGGATTTACACATGGCTTCGATAATGGAGAAGCAGCCAAGTTAAATACTCATGATTACAACCTTCATTATTTATGGAAAGGAACTAAGAATTTTGTTGCAGGTAGATTTGGTGCGGGATGTAACTTTAGAGTTTCTAAACGTGTCGGTATTAATCTAGAAGCAAATGCTAATATCCTTTCTGATAAGTTCAATTCTAAAAAAGCAGATAATGTGGATTGGCAATTGAATTTGTTGGCTGGTGTATCTGTTAGATTGGGTAAAATTCCTGCTAAACCAGTGCCAGTTGTACAAGAGGTGATTACTGTTGTTGAGCCTGCTCCAGTCATTGTAGTTGAAGAGCCTGCTCCAGCTCCAGCACCTAAACCTGTAGTTGTACCTCCATCAATAAGAGAAAACATCTTCTTTGCTTTAAACTCATCAGTTATTACTGCTGAACAAGCAACTAAGATTGACGCTTTAGTTAAATTCTTGAATGATAATCCTACTTTGAAAGTATCTTGTGTAGGTTATGCAGACAAAGATACTGGTACAGGTCCTTACAATATGAAATTGTCTGAACGTCGTGTAGAAGCTGTTGCTACTGCTCTTAAAGCTAAAGGTATTGCAGAAGATAGAATATTGACTGCTGCCAAAGGTGATACAGAACAACCATTCCCAGTTGATCCTGAGAATCGCGTATGTATTTGTATTGCTGAGTAATAATACACAAATTTATATATAATAAAAAAGAGAGCAATTGCTCTCTTTTTTTATTGTATAACTACATAAGTAGTAATAATATTAATTGCCCTGATATAATGCGTAAGAACATTGTAAGTGGATAAACCGTAGAGTATCCAACTGCAGGTGCATCATTGTTGGCTACTTGATTAGAGTAGGCCAATGCAGGTGGATCGGTTGTACTACCTGATAAAAGCCCCATTAAAGTGAAATAATTCACTTTATAATATGTACGAGCTATAATACCTATTAGCAATAATGGAATAACCGTAATAGCGAAACCATAACCCACATAAAGTAGTCCATCTCCATCTACAACGGTATGAACGAAATTGGCACCAGCCTCTATACCCACACTGGCCAAAAATAGTACAATCCCAATTTCGCGTAGCATTAAGTTCGCACTCATTGTAGTGTAAGTTACCAGATGCAATTTATATCCAAATCTACCAATTAAGATCGCAACAACCAAAGGGCCTCCTGCTAAACCTAGCTTTACCGGTGTAGGCATTCCTGGAAAAGCAACCGGAATACTGCCTAGTAATATTCCCAGGAATATCCCAACAAATATGGTTACAATATTAGGATGATCTAAACGTTTCAAAGAATTACCTAACACGTTGGCTACACGATCTATCGCATCTTGTTGTCCAACTACCATCACGCGGTCGCCCACTTGAAGTGTTAGATGTGGGTCGGCAAACAAGTCCATACCCGAACGATTGACACGTGTAATATTGATGTCGTATAATGTTCTGAAGTGCAAGTCGCCCAACTTTTTGCCATTAATTTCAGATTTAGTTATCAAGATACGTCTTGAAACCAAAGGCATATCTTGTTTTTCCCAATCTACTGATATCTCTTTTCCGATAAAAGCACTAACAGCCTCTGCATCTTCTTCTGAGCATACTATAAATAGTTGATCGCCTACATGAAACTTAGTTTTGTGAACAGGAATAGTAACATGTCCATCATGTCTTAGACGAGAGCAAACAAAGTGGCGACCTACAATTTGAGTTATTTCAAGAAGGGTCTTGCCATTAAGCGATTCATTGCGTACCTCAAGACTCATTAGGTGAGGTTTGTTTTTTAAATTCTCGCTATTTTGATTGAGAAGAGCTTTTTCTTCCTTGTTTAAATTAATGCGAAATATATATCGTATTGCAATGATTGAACCAATAATACCGATAACACCAAGTGGATAAGCACACGCATATCCAAGAGCTATTTGTGGTCCACTATAATTGAGTTGTCCAAGAGCCTCTTGAGCCGCACCAAGACCAGGAGTGTTTGTTACAGCACCATACAATATACCTACTATCATCGGCAATTCAATTCGGCCATCAGCAATGTAGTAGATTCCTAGTGCAACAGCAATGTTAAGTGCAACTACGCCAACAGCAAGCACATTGAGGCTCATTCCCCCTTTCTTGAAAGAAGAAAAAAACGAAGGACCAACTTGTAGTCCGATGCAGAAAACAAATAAAATTAAGCCAAACTCGCGGATAAAATGTAGAATATGAATGTCTCCGGTGAAGCCAAAATGCCCCATTAGAATACCTGTAAACAAAACAAAGGTGACACCAAGCGATACACCAAAAATCTTAATCTTGCCCAAGAGTACACCTGCCGCTATGACAAACGCATAAAGAAACACAATGTGTGCCACAGAACTTGGGTCCCATAGTAGTTTTTCTATCCAATCCATAATACCTTTTATTGAAAATTATGCAAATTTAATCTCTTCTTTTGGTGCAGACTGTTTGATTAAGTAATTTATTATGAGCAGAATGATTAAAGTTTGAATTGATACATAATATTTAATAAATGTATCAAATAGCTAATATTGTTGTCTGTAACATTCGCATTTGAAAGATAGTGCGTAAAACAACTAATTGATAACTGTTAACTATTATCATATTAAATCTATACATGTAGCATGATAACTGTTAACTGTTATCGCGCTAAACTAATGTAGGTAATTTACCAAATCTATTTATCGCACATTTCATTTATCCTTTTCTACTACGATATTTATAATAAATGAAGCTGTTCAAAGAAAGGCATCTATTTTGATATGTCGAAGTTGCAATATTGACATTATGATAGTATATATTGCGAAAATTTTATAAAAAAAAACACGTAAACCAACTAATTATTTATCTTTGTCTAGCTGATAATGTGCTATTTATTATATGATAAATACGGCAATATTAACGAATAATACGAAACATTTTAATTTCTATTTAATCAATTATAGACTATGGCAGACTGTAAAGAAAAGCTCTTCTCTGATTTTTCTCCTGTATCTACTGATCAATGGATGGATAAAGTAACAGCCGACCTTAAAGGTGCTGACTTTGAGAAGAAACTTGTTTGGAAAACCAATGAAGGTTTCAAAGTGAAACCTTTCTATCGGATGGAAGACCTTGAAGGGTTGAAAACTACCGATTCACTACCAGGCGAATTCCCATATTTGCGTGGAACTAAAAAAGATAGCAATGCATGGTTGGTGCGTCAAGAGATTAGAGTAGAATCTCCTGAACAAGCTAATGCTAAAGCATTGGATATCTTAAATAAAGGTGTTGACTCTCTATCATTCAGTGTGAAAGCGAAAGAGATAAATGCTGAATACATCGAAACATTATTAAATGATATATGTGCTGACTATGTGGAGTTGAACTTCTCTACTTGTCAAGGCGCAGTTGTCAATTTAGCCAACCTTTTGGTAGACTATTTCAAAAAGAAAGAGTACGACTTAACTAAGTTGCAAGGCTCTATCAATTATGACTATTTTGATAAAATGATTTCTCGCGGTAAAGAGAAAGGCGATTTTGTAGAAACTGCTAAAGCATTGATAGCTGCAGTAGAGCCATTGCCTTTTTATCGTGTATTAAATGTTCATGCTATCTCTTTGAACAATGCAGGAGCTTACATCTCGCAAGAGTTGGGTTATGCATTGGCTTGGGGTAACGAATATATGAGCATGCTTACCGAAGCGGGTCTTCCAGCTACATTGGTAGCCAAAAAGATTAAGTTCCACTTTGGTGTTAGCTCTAACTATTTCCTAGAAATCGCAAAATTCCGTGCAGCTCGTTTGTTGTGGGCCAACATTGTTGCTTCATACAATCCGATGTGCGTACGCGAGTGCGATAATAAAGGACCTAACGGAGAATGTCGTTGTGCTGCTAAGATGAAAGTACATGCCGAAACATCTACTTTCAACTTGACACTATATGATGCACACGTAAACTTGCTTCGTACTCAAACAGAAGCGATGAGTGCTGC
>CAMTPH010000123.1 GCA_947074345.1 uncultured Bacteroides sp.
CCGGATAGCGGACAGTAGCCAAAGCCTCTTCTATTAGTTTAGGATATAATGTCATCATTTTATTATTCGTTAAAATCAACTACTGTTCTACATTCACGTACTTTTTTGCAATACGCACTTATCTCTTTATGTAAAGGATTAATTTTATATGCCTCTAGTGCTTCTTTATTTTCAAATGTAGATATCAGAACTGCATCATAAGCCATCTTATCAGTATCTTCGATATTGACTCCAACAGACAATGATTTAATTTCAGGAATTACACCTATCAAAGACTCAAGATGTTCTTTCATCCATTGTGCATTCTCAATTTTACTTTTACCTTCAGCAAAATCTTTGAACTTCCACATTACTATATGCTTCAACATATCATTATATTATTTACTTGTTTGTAGTCCACTACGCTTACTGCGGTTGTAGCTACGATAAGGATCCAATTCAATCTCAACATCAGGTTCGCTGAGTTCAACTTCTTGTGGAAGACGAAACTTGATATACTTAATATTCAAACCACGATCAAGCCATTGTTGTTCATAGTAAGTTTTGATACTTAAGATATCATCAGCCATGCCCGAGTGATACAAATCTTCGGTCATCACTTCAACCGGAAGTTTATTTGCCTCAATCATGTATTTAGTATAAGTAAACATGAATTGGCTATCAGTTTTAAGATGTACCAAACCATCGGGTACTAAGAAACGACGATAACGTTCCATGAAGTAAGTAGAAGTCAA
Organism: uncultured Bacteroides sp.; assembly: GCA_947074345.1. Taxonomy (GTDB): domain Bacteria; phylum Bacteroidota; class Bacteroidia; order Bacteroidales; family Bacteroidaceae; genus Bacteroides. The sequence continues at coordinate 735 of CAMTPH010000123.1, forward strand.
ACGCTTGGTAGCCTTCTTCATTTGTGGATCAGAGAAAGTCAACCATATTTCGCTCACTTCACCTTCGGCAAAGAAGCGATCGATGATTTCGATATTAGTACGAAGAAAAGCCACATTAGTCATTTCATCTTTCAAAGCCTCAGTAGCACCAGTCCACATACGAGCCCCTTTAATATCGATACCAATAAAGTTCTTATCCGGAAACTTCTTTCCTAAACCTACTGTATATTCACCACGTCCACATCCCAATTCAAGTACAATTGGGTTATTATTTTTAAAGAATGACTCATGCCATTTGCCCTTCATATCAGAAGGTATATTGTCCGCTACAGAGTATGGATACTCAAACACGTGCGGGTAACTTGCCATATCGGCAAACTTTTGTAATTTTCCTTTTCCCATATCAAAAGTCTGATTTGGGTGCAAAGTTACAGACTTTCAGTTGAAAGCCCAATTTGAAACAAAGAAAAAGTATCTTTTAGCATTTAAGCAGAGTGAGTTATCACCCTATTATCGATAGGTAATGTAAACCAGAAAGTAGAACCTTCGCCCAAAGTAGACATTGCACCAATCTGACCATCCAATTTCTTTATGATTGTTTTGCTGATAGCTAATCCCAAACCATTACCAATACTCTTTTTGCTGTGACTTACAAAACGATCGAAAACAGAAGGTAAGCTATCTGCCGATATTCCCTCTCCTGTATCTTTCACAAAGAAGTATAGATCATTGTTACGAACTTGGTAACCTATTTCAATTTTACCTTTATCAGTAAACTTAATAGCATTTGTCAAGAAGTTGGTCAGCACCTGCATCAATCTATTTTGGTCAATCATAATTTGCAAGCTTTCTATTGGCAAATTCATAACCAACTCAACCGCATCTTCTTTTCCGGTTAGTTTCAGTTTAGCAATATACTCCAACTCAGACATAAATTGGTTGACATCAATCTCTGTATCGGCAAACTCTAACTTACCCGCCTCAATCTTAGACATATCAAGAATATCATTAACCAGTTGTTGCAACAAACCATTATTCATTCGAATGATATCCATGAATTGTTCACGATTATCAGCATTCTCTTCAGCCATTAGCAATTCAGAAAAGCCAACGATAGCATTAAGCGGATTACGGATTTCATGCCCCATATTCGATAAGAAGTCCGATTTGTATTGACTGGCCTTTTCTGCTTTACATTTAGCCTCAGCCAATTCGTTCTGCGTTTGCTTTAATAGTGTAATATCATGAATAGTCAAAACCAATTGACCATTATTTGCATTCGATAAATATCTACCCGATACACTTACATCGCAAACATTTATAGAGCCATTGCTTAAAACAATTTCCAATCTGTCTTCGATATTCGAGAAACTCTTTTTCTCTTGAAATGAATCGGTAATGGATCTTCTTATTATACAACGAGAACACAACTCATGAGTACCACAACCACCTTCAGAACTTTCTGCATTGTGGCAATGCAATAAGTCGCCTACACGTAATGTTTTATGTTCTAATAAGTTTTCTTGATTATTTAACTCAAAATAGTTAGTAAATAATACTTCAACCTCAGAGTTTATGAGTAACACATAAGCATTTACGTTTTTCAATACGGCTCCGAGTATCGCTTGCGAGTCTATATTTTGCATTTGGTTGAGATAACAATTTTCAATCATGATTGAGTCATGATTGTTTATATTATAAAATGAAAAATGGTTTTCTACTATTCATATCAAAGACTTAATAGTAGAAAACCATTTATTGCATAACAATCTATTTATTCAACAATGGTTATCCAACCATATAGGTCTGGTTCGTCACCATATTGAATAGCACGTAGTTTGTTGTATAGTTTTGTAGAAATCGGACCTGGTTTGCCATCAGCAGAGAAAACATAAGAATGATCTTTTTCTGGATCATCAATACGTTGTATCGGACTGATAACAGCAGCAGTTCCGCAAGCACCAGCTTCCTCGAAAGTACTTAGTTCCTCTTCGGGAATAGCACGACGTTCAACTTCCATACCCATATCTTCGGCCAATTGCATTAAGCTCTTGTTGGTAATTGATGGAAGAATAGATGTCGACAATGGTGTGATGTAGGTATTGTTTTTGATACCAAAGAAGTTGGCAGCACCACACTCATCAATATATTTATGCTCTTTACAGTCAAGATAAAATTCAGCAGAATAACCAGCTTCGTGTGCCTCTCTACTTGCGCGAAGACTAGCAGCATAGTTACCACCTACTTTGAATGTACCAGTACCATGAGGTGCAGCTCTATCGTATTTACGAGTTAGCAAATAAGGAGTAGCTGCAAAGCCACCTTTAAAATAAGGACCTACTGGAGTAACGAAGATCAAGAATAAATATTCATCGGCAGGTTTCACACCCACTTGCGCACCCGTACCAATAAGTAGTGGGCGAATATATAATGATGCACCTGTTTCGTAAGGAGGAATAAAACGTTCGTTTAGTTTAACCGCCTTCAACACTGCTTCTTTAAAACGATCAGTTGGCAATTGAGCCATCAAAATACCTTCACAAGTTCTTTGCAAACGAGCAGCATTCTCTTCTAAACGGAAGATACGGATTTTACCGTCTTTGCCGCGAAATGCTTTTAATCCTTCGAAAGCCTCTTGACCGTAATGTAAACAAGTAGCTGCCATGTGAAGGTTGATTGTTTCAGAACTACTTACTTCTAGTTCTCCCCATTGACCATTGCGGTTATAGATACGCACATTGTAATCGGTAGACATATAACCAAACGAAAGGTTAGACCAATCTATTTCTTTCATATTTCGTTAGTATTAAATATTTTTTATTGCTAGATGCACAAAAATAGTTTTTATTATTCAGAAACCTGCTTTTCATCCAATAATTTTTCGATTTGCTTATCGACCTTAGTCAACTTATCTGTGCAGTAAGCAATTATTTCATTGGCCTCTTTCAGCTTGCTTGCCAATGCATCTATTTCTAGTTCATTGTTGTCTATTTGGCGAACAATTGCTTCCAATCGTTCCATAGCTTGCGAGTATGTTTCTTTTTTAGCAGCCATATTCTTAATATATTATGATTTTTGTTTTACAATAGAGGTTAGTTTGCCTTCTTTTACTAGCGTGGTTAATTCATCTCCCACTTCTACATCGTTGACATTGGTAACCGGTTTACCGTTCATTAGGGTGATGCTGTAACCCTTTGCCAATATTCGTTCGGGAGAGATATCGTACAATCGCTGTTTAATCATTTGCAACTGATGTTTCTCTTTAGAGAGGCAGTTGCGAATAGATTGAGTAAGGTCTTTTTGAATTAACTTCAGCTGCATCTTCTCGGTTGCCATACGCTTAAATATCAAATTTGGCATACGCGTACGCAGCGACTCCAACTTATAGAACTCGTTGTTTATCCGATTTCCTACACCCTCTTTAATGCGTTGAGACAACATAGCAAGTCGCTCGGCTGCCACATCCATATAACCAATCAATAGTTCGGCAGCAGCAGTAGGTGTTTTGACACGTGTATGCGCCACCATATCGAGAACGGTATCATCGCGTTCGTGCCCTATACCGGTAATGATAGGAAGAGAATATTGTGCACAAGCAGCCGCTAGCAGATAAGTATCAAAACCCGATAAATCGGATGCTGCTCCACCTCCACGTATGATTACCACTACATCAAATTCATCGATGCGATCGTTTATTCGATCGAGAGCCTTTAGAATAGAATCTTCTACTTGTACCCCCTGCATGATGGCGGGAAACAATTCGGTATAAAAAGCATATCCGTGTGCATTGTTTGCCAACTGATGACTAAAATCGCCATAACCGGCAGCCGTAGCCGATGAGATAACCGCTATACGTTGTGGCAAAGCGGGTATTTCTAACTCTTTGTTGAGTGTAAGCACACCATCCGCTTCGAGTTGCTTGACGATTTCGATGCGTCGACGTGCCAAATCGCCCAACGTATAGGTGGGGTCTATATCATTGACCATCAAGCTGAAACCAAACAACTCATGAAATTGTATCGAAACTTTCACCAAGACTTTAATGCCCGATGTAAAAGATTGTCCGGTAGACTCTTCGAAGTACATGCGCAACATGTGGTAAGTCTTCGCCCAAATTACCCCTCTTGCTTTAGCGATAAGCTGATTGCTACGCGGATCTTTCTGAACAAACTCCAAGTAACAATGCCCGTTGTTTGAACGCACATCGCTAGTCTCGGCTTGCACCCAGTATTCGTCGGGCATGCATTGTTCGATGCTTCTACGTACCAGACTATTTATATCGTGAAGTGTTAGTGCCTCTTCTCTCATTTTTTTGAGTTGTAAGCTTTCCACATATCAGGAATGCCGTATCCATAAATATTATCGGGATATGCAGCTCTATCGCCCGATTGGCGAACCAATTCGATTACCTCTTTGGCTGTTAGTTCGGGATGCGCTTGCCACAAGCAAGTAACCATTCCTGCCATTATAGGCGATGCAAATGATGTTCCGTTCGCTTTTGTCAAGTTACCATCCGCTCCCATTACATCAGCCTGAAAGCCTACCGCCACTACATCGGGTTTAATACGTCCATCGGCCGTATTGCCAATAGAAGAGAAAGGAGCTAGAATACCTTTGCGATCGATTGCACCTACCGTCAATACATTTTCGGCATCTCCCGGAGGAGTTATCTTTTTCCAAGTGCCCGAACCTGAATTGCCGGCACTACAAACAAGAATCATTCCTTTGTCGGCCACTTTGGCTGCTTGACGAGATATCAATGCATAGTTACCATCTAAATTTCTTAATTGATAATCTTTAGAATGATCGTCGAAAGAGTAATAGCCCAATGAGGTATTGACTACATCTACCCCTACACTATCGGCAAACTCGATGGCTGCTGCCCAGTAATCTTGTTCTACGAGATGCTCGCTACTATCGTCTTCGCTTCTCAACAACCAGTAAGATGCCTCGGGAGCAGTACCAATCATTGCGTTAGGTGCATTCATTGCCATACACGACAATACGCCTAATCCGTGTGTCTCTTCGGCATAGATATCCGATTGTGGATTAACGAAATCTCTTGTTCCCAAAAGATTTATATTCTGCATGGCAGTTATCTTATCTGCGTTGTGATATCCGGCATCAATTACCGCCACTGTCATACCTTGCCCTTTATAACCTGCTTCGTGCAGTTTGAGTCCATTGCTCACTTCGATTTGACTAACAGCCGAACCATAAAGCGTATCACTTTTTAATATGTTATTGAGTAATGATTCACGTATCGGAGCTTCTATCTTTTTGTTTGGCACTCTCCATACACGCTCGGTAGCTACTACAAAAGGCATTTTGGCTATCGAGTCGATCAACGATGCATCGTTGGTAGATACAGTCACGAAGTTATCCCACTTCCCTTTAGTTACGATATTAACCCCTTGATTGCGAACTTGCTCGATGTAAACTTCGCTTACAGGCAAGTCGGTTGAGTCGATAGCCAGTCCTTGTCTTTGGCGTCGTTCAATGGCCTTTTGTGACAAGTAAGCTTCGGGTTGTTCAAGGCTATAAGGTGTATTGGCTTTATCGCGCAGCGAAATGCGGTATTTTAAAGAATCTGCTTCTTGAGCCGTAGTAGTTATCGCTGCAAATAGTAGAGCAGCGGTTATCAATTTCTTCATATCTAATTTTATTTATTCTATTTCGCTCTTCATGCCATAGTGCTGGCAAAGTTTTGCCATCGTATAGGCAATGTTTTGCCAATGGGTTGGCAAACTCTTGCCACTATATTGGCAAAAAACCGATTGCAATCAAAATAACACTCATGTATTATAGATATACAACCGTTCGGCAAGCGAAATCACTAATCTATTTATCTATTTTTAAAACTCACCCTGCTCTGCTATGAACAGTCCAATACCTTTTTGCGATGCGATGTAAGCACCACCAAGTACTCTACGACCATCATAAAACACAGCCGATTGTCCCGGAGTGATAGCCGAAGCCTCTTCTAGGAATTTTACGAACAATCTACCATCTTCCAATCGTTTTACGCGACAAGGTATCGGTTTGCTACGATAGCGAATACGAACAGACAGGTTTGGGCAGTTCATTACTTCGGCCTCATCGACCAATAAATCTTGATCAACAATCATGTATTCACTCTTCAGCAAATCAGCATCGCCAATCATTACCGTATTCTTTTCTGGATTGATCTTTAACACATAAGCCGGTTTACCCAGAGCTATTTCTAATCCTTTGCGTTGCCCGATGGTATAATACGCACAACCTTTATGTTGTCCTAGCTTTACCCCAGTCGATGATACAAACCAGCCTTGACCAATCTCTTGGTCTAGTTGAGGGCATTGCTCGCGCAAGAAATCACGATAATCGCCTTTGATGAAACATACCTCCATGCTTTCGCCCTCTTTCGATTTGGCTTCATATCCTTTTTC
>CAMTPH010000124.1 GCA_947074345.1 uncultured Bacteroides sp.
GATGATATTGCTTCATTCTTACCAATCTATCTCGAAAAGAAAATCTTGAAAGTAGATCCATTCCAAGTGTTAGACCAAAACGGTGTAGGACAGTTAGTGCGCATGGCTACCGAAAAAGGCCGCAAAGCTCGTCCTGACTTGAAATGTGGTATTTGTGGAGAACATGGTGGCGAACCGTCATCTGTAAAATTCTGTCACAAAGTTGGTTTGAATTATGTCAGCTGCTCACCATTTAGAGTGCCAATAGCTAGATTAGCGGCGGCACAGGCAGCAATCGAAGAATAGACTAATTTCCTATTGATTATAAATTGTGTGGGATATATGATGTGATATCATATATCCCATTTTTGTTTTACCGTATTTTACATGATAACTGTTAACTATTATCATGTTGTTTGTTAATGTTCAATCTGATAATAGTTAACAGTTATTGGATGAGATAATACTTGTAAAGAAAGTAGTCATATTATAATATACGTGTATATATATCTTCTATAAACATTACCATCTATAGATGCGTTTATTAATTTATGCCAACTACACGGGTTAATATGGATGTTATGCCTTTGCGCAAAGGGCATTTCTGGGTATTGTTTGTTGCTGCTTTAGGACAAATGGTAGGGGCTGCGCTTTCTACTTTGGTGGGTATCATACTTCCTTTAATACAAATACATTTGCATCCCGAACTAACCTCTTTCGAACAAGGGTTGGTTTGTTGTACCAGTTTAATAGGTATCATGATAGGTTCTATCTTGTTTGGCAAGCTGAGCGATCTATATGGATACTTGATGTTCTTTCGTATCTGCCCAACCATTATATTTATTGCTTCACTGCTCGTTTTCTTTACCGATGATATTGCCGGATTGGTTATCGGTTTATTCTTTATGGGGCTTGGTGCCGGTGGCGAATATAGCTTAGATGGTGATTATATCTCAGAAATCATGCCCAACAAATGGAAACTGTTTATGGTAGGTATGGCCAAAGCTATATGTTCATTGGGAAATATCATGATGGCGCTACTCTGTTTTGTTTTCATCAAAATGGATTTTTCTTCTTATATATGGAATAAGTTGGTACTTATTATTACTGGCATCGCTTTCTTGATGATTTGTCTGCGAACCTATTTTGCTCAAAGTCCCGGATGGCTCATTGCCAATAATCGACTACAAGATGCCGAACGTTCGGTTCGTTTCTTTTTGGGCGATGATGTTGACTTGGGAGATATTGCTAATAAACCACAAACTCATGGCAAATCGAAACAATCGTGGGGTAGCTTATTTACCAAAGAGAATATCCCCAAGATTGTGTTTAGCGGTTTACCTTGGTCTTGTTCGGGAGTAGGAAGCTATGGTATCGGTATATTCATTCCTATTCTAATTATGGCTATAGGATTAGAAACGAACGATATGATGCCGATAGAGCGAGTGATTGATTCGGTAAAGAATACAACGTTTATCAGCATTTTTATATTAATAGGTTTTCTTGTAGGCCTATATTGGGTTGACAGAATTAATCATGTCAAAATGCAAGGATGGGGATTTATATTAAGTGGTATAGGATTGATTTTGCTTCTTGTTTCTTATTGCTTGCATTGGCCATTGTGGCTGTCGATTATGGGATTCATGATTTTTGAATTTTTTCTAAATGCCGGTCCTAATCTAGTTACTTATATCATTCCACCGCAGATATACTCGGTAGAAGATAGAGGAACAGGTGCCGGATTGGCTGCTGCTTGTGGTAAGGTAGGGGCTATACTCAGTGTGTTTATGATGCCTTTGCTACTATTATGGGGTGGGGCGAAGTTAGCTCTTATCATAAGTATTATTGCTATGTTTTTAGGTGCACTGATAACCTTTGTTGTTGGGCGAAAAGTATTGCCATCAAACAAAAAAAGGAGTGAATAATCACTCCTTAATCTATATCTATTGTTTGCCGTTGTCGGTGCCCGATGTTAACCATTCGGTATCGAAGGTTGCAAATTTTAAACCATCCATTGTTTCAAAGATACAGCCCAATTGCCCATTTCCTAAATCAGTAAGCACCGAATAAAAGAAATCACTATATCTGTTGCCGTGGATTCTTTTAGAATAGTCAAAGTTTTTAGCTTCATCATAACTGATACGTACTACACCATTGATGCGCATTGGAGGAGTTGTATTATAAATTCTGTTTGGACCAACGATAACTTTAGTAGATGCAGGATTAGAAACAAGCACTCTTGATTTCTTGTTGTCATTTAAACCTGTAGTTCTGATGATGCTTCCTTGGCAAAGCGGATCGATAAGATCTTCTCTAACGATAGTTTCGCCCCATGTAACATTGTCTTTAGACATATTCACCGGAATAAAAGCTCTTGCTTTTGTTACTTCCGGAAAGTTCCATGGAGACCATCCTTTAGGTGTATTCTTTAAATCTTTTCTATGCTTATGACAACGAGCATTGATTAAGAAATCATTATTTCCTAATTCGACCATTTGGCTTTCATTTGTACCATAGCTCGATTGACCATCAAGAATATTCCATGTTTCGCCCAAATCATCAGAGTAACAGATGTAGTTATACCATCCATTCACTCCTCCTGATACGTTTGCCGGAATCAGCAATCTTCCTTTATGATCGCCTGTTTGAACACGAATACCAACGCCAGGACCTGTACAATATCCTGTTGATTCTTCATGCTTAATTTGTTTGGTTATATCACGCATTGGCGACCATGTTTTTCCTTGATCATCACTGTGAATAATATAACTGCGCGTAATGCCGTCGCCATCTAGACCGGTACGTGCACTTCCTTCGTCAAGTTTTGCTTTGTATTCTTGAAAAACTAAAAGAATACGATTCAATTCTTCTACATAAAGCGCTGTTGGATTGTTCAAACTGTTTTCGCCAGCTTGAGCTATAACCATCAGTTCACCCCAAGTTCTTCCTCCATCTGTGCTTATTTTTGCAACAATATCATTCTCGGCACAGTCTTTATGATTGGATCTTGCTTCAGCAAACGCCACTGTTGTGCCTTGAGGAGTAGTTATAACCGAAGGTATTCTAAAGATTAAATAATCGGCTTCGCCATGCACGAATATAGTAGAAAATACCGGAGCCATTCCCGAATAATAATACTTATAGATTGAATCAGATAATCTCTTAGTGATTTCGTTGATGTTGCCCGTAAGCGTAATAGAATGGTTGGCCAATGTAGAAATCATGGCGTTAATAGTAGCTGCTTTATTAGGTTGCTGTACGAGGTTTACGATGATATCAGGTTCTGGCTCATGATCGGTTGTGAATATAAAATCGGTAGTCTTACCTTTTAGGTTATCAAGAAACATCGATTCGAACGATTGTTTAAGTTCTGCATCATCGCAAATCGTAGAAACAGAATAGGTAATGCGATCTTCCGAATTAAATAATTCACTTTTCATTAAGCTCTGTGCTTGTGTAGAATACGATAATAAGATGAAAAGGATAAATGGGAATAATGATTTCATGTTAGAATAAATGGTTAATGAACATAATTAATTAACTTAAAGCATTGCAATTTATAAATAATTTATTAAACCATATGTGTTTATCTAAATTAATATGTAAATAAATGCATGCCATTACTTATTCAGACACGATTAATTTATAGAAGAAAGGGTAAGATAAGAAAGAAATGTTATTCGGTGAGTTTCTTAAATTCTTTGAATCTTTTGATAACATTCATGAAGTCTTTATCGGTATATTGGTTGAAACGATTCCAAATATCATTTAATATAACTGCTCCACCAAAGCCATATTTTTTTAAGATAGAGATATTGTTCGTATCAACACCTCCCAAAGCCATCACTTTAGAATCTATTAAATTACTCTCTTTGGCTACTTCAATATCTTTAGTGGTATAAACAGGGTAGGTGGGGTTGTCGCTTATATTATTGAAAATAGGACACATGAATACATAATCGTAATTCGACTTATTATCTTCGACTTCTTTTAGGGTATGGCACGAGCAACTTTTGTTTCCTATATAGTTTTTAGGTTCTTGCTTGTTGCGATCGTTTATATGTATGCCTTTTAAACCAAAATCCTTTTGAAGATGAAAATGGTCATGAAGTACTATTCTGTTATAATATTTTTTGGGGATAAGTCTTAGTAATCTTTCTAAATACACGGTTTGTGTATTAGGCTTACGAATATGAAGTAGATCTAATCCTTCTTCAAAAAGTGTAGTCAAAATCTCATCTTCCTCAACAAAGTATGTTGGCGAAGTTACAACAATAAGCTTCATCTCATGTATTTAGATTAATAGGCTGAAACAAAGTTAATAATTAACAAATATATAAACGAAAGAATAGTGTGAAATATTGTTAGTGTTGAGTGTTATGATTATCTTTTTTATTGGTACAAAGGATGTGAGAAAATAAAGCAAGCTCCTTCATTATAGTTTTCATCTATCCATATTTCACCACCCATCTGGTTGATTATTTGCTTGCAAATAGATAATCCTAATCCTGTGCCTTGTACAAACTCATCTAATTTCTCGAATCTATCAAATACCGATTTGTGTTTCTCTTTAGGAATACCCAATCCAGTATCTTTTACTGAAATATAGAAATTGGTTTTATCATCATTTATAAACAGGTTTAAAGTGATGATTCCATCTTCGGGAGTAAACTTAAGTGCGTTATTTAGTAAGTTTGTAACTACCTGTTGCAATCTTAAAGGATCAGTATAGAGTTTAAAATCCTCGTGTATATTGTGAGTGTAGACTATCTCTGCATTGTTTTTTTTATTCAGATTTGTAAAAGAAATAATGTTTTGACAATAAGGCACAATCGTACATTCTTCATAATTAAAATGAAGTTTGTCGGACTCTAGTCTAGAGATATCGAGTACATCAGTAATTAATTGTAATAATAAATCGGAGTTCGATTGAATAATTTGAGCATACTCTTTCTGTTCGTCATTGCCGTTGAGGCTATTAACAAACAGACTTGAAAACCCTACTATAGCATTAAGAGGAGTGCGAATCTCATGGCTAATGTTTGACACAAACGTACTTTGCAGTTGACTAGCCTTTTCGATTTTCTCTTTCGATATAAGTAATTCGTGTTCGGAAGCTTCAAGCATAACTTTCTCATGTTGCAATTGATTTGCTAAGAGTTGAAGCTTGTTTTTAAGAATTCTAGTTTTGTTGAAGTATAGCAATGAAATAACAAGAGCTACAAATAGACAGATAAAAATAACGCAGATGATTTGTACTTGCCTTCTGTATAACTCGCGAAACTTAAGAGGTTTATTTCTGATATCAGAATCTTCAGGTAGCACTTTATCCAATAAATCAAATTGCTCTAGCTTATTGTAATCGAATCGACATTTGTTTGGCAAAATGATTAGTTCTTGCGGAGTATCTTTGTTTACTAAGAGTATTTGATGAGCTTTATTAGCTATCTTCTCAGGAACTCCATCATAAACTGGCGAATAACCACCAACAGCCCAATATCCCAGTGTTGTAGAAGTAATACTAAATAATGGTAATTGAGGATTGGCCGCTCTAAATGCATATGATGCGTTGTCTATATAGTATATGTTATCACTATCAAATCTCCATATACCAATCATCATAGCAGTATTTGTGGTTGAAATAGATTTTATCTTTTCTACAGCTTCAGGCATAGAGGTGTTTCTTCCATCTATAAGCATTGTTTCAATGTTAGGAAAGTCTTTGCTAATAGATTTAACAAACTGTGTTTGCTGAGTCAATCCACTATATGTGTTGTCTGAAAGAAATACAAGTTTATCTAGGTTAGGATAAAAGTATTGAGCAATACGAATGTTTTCTGTAACCTTGTAATCATAGGCATAGCAGGCTTTCACATTACTGTTTTTCATAACCTCTATCAAATCGATAGACTCTGGCATATATGTGCTTATATCTTCTCCCTCTTTTGGTAAGCTAAATCCATATCTAGATGCCATAGCACATATTGCAGGTATTTTCTTTATGTTCTCATTTTTAGAGAATAGATATCCGTTCCATGCTTCTCCGCCCAATAATACAAGTAGTTTTACATCTTTATGTTTGTTGATAAGTTGTTCAACAGTATCAACCCATTGATTAGTATGAATGAGTTTGGTGTTGTTCATGTTCTCGACAGCTATTTTACCATTACCTCCAATACTTGTGTATACTTGTATGAACTCTTTAATGCTATCGTAGTTGTATTTCGAATCAGAATTACACGAAGTAATAATAATAATTTCAGGTTTCTCAATTGTAGAATCGATTGAGTTATTCGAAAAAGTACAATTGGCAAATAATATATATATAAAGAATAAACAAATTCTTAATGCCGTCTTCATTAGTATTTATGTATAAATGTGTTTGTACTGCAAATTTACAATAGTAAAATCTATCTACGCAAAAAGTTTGATAATAAATAATGCCGAAATCATTTAAATGACATCGGCATTAAGTTTATTTAAATAAAAAATGATATTACATTCGTTTTTCAACAGCATCCCAATCGATTATATCCCATATGGCATTCACATGATCGGGTCTTCTGTTTTGGTAATCTAGGTAGTATGCATGCTCCCATACATCGATACAAAGTATTGGTTTTAATCCATGTTTCGCAGGATTACAGCCATTTGGTTCTTGTCTTATTGATAGTTTACCCTCTTTATCCATAGCTAGCCATCCCCAACCAGATCCAAATAATCCTACAGATGCGGCGTTCAATTGTTTTTTCATTTCATCGAAACTGCCAAAATCGCGATTTATAGCTTCTAGTAATTTGCCAGATGGCTCTTTTCTTTCAGGATTAGGTTTAAACTGAAGAAAATAAAGCGTATGGTTTAATACTTGTCCGGCATTATTAAAGATTGCTCCTTCGGGTGCAGTCTCAATGATTTCGACTAAATTCTTTCCTTCATATTCTGTTCCTTTTATCAGATTATTCAGGTTGTTTACATATGCTTGCAAATGTTTACCATAATGAAATTCTATGGTTTGCTGACTGATTACAGGTTCCAAAGCATTGTTTGCATAAGGAAGTTTAGGCATTTCATGATTCATAAGTATGCAAATTATCGATA
>CAMTPH010000125.1 GCA_947074345.1 uncultured Bacteroides sp.
ACAACCAAACGCTGCAAAATGATTCCATTGCAGCGTTTCGTTTTTAAACAGAACCATTGTAAACACAGTAAACACCGAGATAGAGATTACCTCTTGTATCACCTTAAGCTGCATTAATGTAAATGTACCACCATTGCCAAGATATCCCATCTTATTGGCAGGAATCTGTAAAGCATATTCAAAAAAAGCGATTCCCCAAGACATAGCAATGATTGCGATCAAAGGCCAACTACTAATCACTTTCATCTCTTCGAGTTTTAAGTGACCATACCAAGCAAATGTCATGAAGATGTTTGAGAAAATCAATAATACAATTGTATAAAATGCGTTCATGTTTTTAATCTAATTTATCGGGTAAGAGTTCTTCTTGTATATTCGTCATACTATTCCACATACTATAACGGGCTTCAGGATTTAATGCTTCAAGCTGTTTTAATATTCCTTTCACATCACTACGACTCGATTGAGCTTCGTAAGGACAATTCTTTACTTGTTTGCGGTAATTATGAAATTGTGCAAGCTCTATTAAATCGGCTTCGTGAACCAAGCACATAGGGCGAATGATTGTCATATCAAACTTACGCATCACCAAACGTGGAGGCATGGTACTAAATGCTCCTTGGTAGGTCATATTCATCAGAAGAGTTTCTAATATATCATCCATATGATGACCCAATGCGATTTTATTACAACCATGCTCTTTGGCTACAGTAAACAATGCTTTTCTTCTGTTCCACGAACAAAGAAAACAAGGTGATTTACGAGTATCTGTTGTAGGATCAAATTCGGTTTCATAGACCACAAAAGGTACTTTATAGGCTTCGGCATGAGCACGTAGATATTCTAAATCACTCTTGTAAGGTATATTTTTCATTACCACATGAACTGCTACTACAGAGAAACGAGGCTTATATATCTGAGCTCTCTTGCCCAATAATTCTATCAATGCTAAAGAATCTTTCCCACCGGACAAACCGATAAGAATCTTATCTCCCTCTTCTATCAAACCATATTGCACAACTCCCTTATTAAATCGCTTTTCAATGCGACGGAGCGTGATTTCTTCTTCGGTAAACTTTGCCATAATCTATAAATTGTGCGCAAAATTACTCTAAAAGAATCATTTAAAGAAGAATTAACAAATTACATTAACATAAAAATCGTTTATTCGTGATTAATTTGTATTTTTGAATTAGCGTACTTATTAAGTTTTTTAGATTTAACATGAAAAAAATATATATTCTATTTACTGTTTTTAATCTGTTTGTACTTTCTCTAACAGCGCAATCTCTTGATCAAGCTAAAGCATGGTATCAGGCAGGAGATTACGAACAAGCCAAACCTGTGTTTGAGCGTCTTATAAAATCTGCCCCAAGCAATGCTAATTATAATCTTTGGTATGGTGTATGCTGTTTGAAAACGGGTAGTCCGCAAGAGGCTTTGAAGTATTTAAAAACAGCCGTTCAAAGAAAAGTTCCAACCGGACAACTTTATTTGGGCGAAACATACAATGAACTATATATGTTTGAGGATGCAGTAGATATATTTGAATCATATATCAACGATTTGACAAAAAGAAAACGACCAACTGAAGATGCAGAACTTCTTTTAGAAAAGAGCAAGAGTGGGTTGCGTATGATTAGAGCTGTTGATGAAATCTGTTTTATCGATAGTATCGTAGTTAGCAAAGAAGACTTCTTATCGAACTATAGAATCAGCCCCGAAACTGGTAAGCTATATACTTATAACCAATACTTCAAAACGGAAGGCGATCATCCAGGAACAGTTTATGAGACTGAACTGGGCAACAAACTTTATTATGGTAAAGAAAATGCAGAGGGTATTTTAAATATCTATTCAACAAATAAATTAGCTAATGATTGGAGTGAGCCTTATGAATTGCCCGAACGCATCAATGGCTCGGGTGATACAAATTACCCTTTTGTAATGACTGATGGTATTACTATCTATTTTGGCTCTACAGGCGAACAATCAATGGGTGGATATGACATCTTTGTAACAAGATACAATACAAATACCGACTCTTATCTTGCACCCGAGAACATAGGTATGCCTTTTAATTCGCCATTCAACGATTACATGTATGTTATTGACGAATTCAACAATCTGGGTTGGTTTGCTTCAGATCGTTATCAACCCGAAGATAGTGTTTGCATCTATGTTTTCATACCAAATGAATCTAAACGTACATACAACTATGAAGGAATGGAATTAGAACAAATCACTCAATTAGCAAAAATTCATTCTATCAGAGATACATGGACAGACGAAGAAGTTGTTACTAATGCACTTAAACGATTAGAAAGTGCTATTGAACAGAAACCTGAAGCGAAACGTAAAGTAGATTTCACTTTTATCATTAATGATAAAAACACCTATAATTATTATTCTCAATTTAAATCTCAAAATGCATTAAACCAATTCAAGACATATCAACTGAAAGAGAAAGATATGGCTAAACAAATTGAGAAATTGAATGATTACAGAAAACAATATCAAACAGCAAGCATCAGCGGCAAAGAGAAATTAACACCTTCAATTCTTGATTTAGAGTTAAGAATCGATATTATGAGAACCGAACTTGATGCAATGGCTATCGAAGTTAGAAACACCGAAATTAAAGCATACAAATAAACCTGTACATAAAATGGAAATATTCATCATTGCTATTCTTATCATTGTAGCGATTATCTTTATGTTAATCGAACTATTTGTTATACCGGGTATTAGTTTTGCTGGATTTGCAGCTTTTGGCTGTATATTTTATGCTATCTATTATGCATTTGTAAATATAGGTGTTGCGGGTGGAATTATAACGATGATTATTTCTGCTATACTTTGCACAATAGCGCTTATTTGGTTTATGAAATCAAAAACACTCGACAAACTTGCTCTAAAAAAGAATATTACTTCGAAAGTAAACGAAGGTATAGACCGTGGTGTTAAAGTAGGCGATACAGGAATTTGCATTACTCGCCTTGCGCAAATAGGCAATGCTGAAATCAACGGCAAAATAATAGAGGTTAAAACTTTGGAAGGTCTACTTGATGAGAAAACCCCTATCGTGGTTACACGAATAAGCGACAACATTATATTTGTAGAAAAACAAAAACAATAATATTCACTATTAACAAACTAAGCAATGGATCCTATTTTTCTTACGCTTCTCATGGTAGCCGGCGGTATATTCCTTCTGGTTATCTTTTTCCATTACGTGCCGTTCTTTTTATGGCTATCGGCCAAAGTATCGGGAGTTAACATTTCGCTTATACAACTCTTTTTGATGCGTATTCGTAATGTGCCTCCTTATATCATTGTTCCAGCTATGATTGAAGCACACAAAGCGGGTCTAAGTAATATCACACGTGATGAACTTGAGGCTCACTACTTGGCTGGTGGTCATGTAGAAAAGGTGATTCATGCTCTTGTATCTGCATCGAAAGCAAACATTGAGTTATCGTTTCAAGATGCAACAGCTATCGACCTTGCTGGTCGCGATGTATTCGAAGCTGTACAAATGTCTGTAAACCCAAAAGTGATTGATACGCCTCCTGTAACAGCAGTTGCAAAAGATGGTATTCAATTGATCGCGAAAGCTCGTGTTACTGTTCGTGCTAACATTCGTCAATTGGTGGGTGGTGCCGGAGAAGATACAATTTTGGCTCGTGTAGGCGAAGGTATTGTTTCGTCTATCGGTTCATCAGAAAATCATAAAACAGTTTTAGAAAACCCTGATTCAATTTCTAAACTTGTACTACGTAAAGGTTTAGATGCAGGTACAGCATTCGAAATATTATCAATCGACATCGCCGATATCGATATAGGTAAAAACATTGGTGCAGCATTACAAATCGATCAAGCCAATGCTGATAAAAATATCGCTCAGGCTAAAGCCGAAGAGCGTCGTGCTATGGCAGTTGCTCTTGACCAAGAGATGAAAGCTAAAGCACAAGAAGCGCGCGCTAAAGTGATTGAAGCTGAAGCTGAAGTACCAAAGGCAATGGCAGAAGCATTCAAAAATGGTAACTTAGGGATTATGGATTACTACCGAATGAAAAATTTGGAAGCTGATACATCTATGCGCGAAAACATCGCTAAACCAACAGGCGGTACTTCGCAATCTTTATCTAAATAAGAACTTTTATAACACCGATGGCAACTGCGAGTGTTTGTTGAACATTCGCTTTGCTATCGGTGTTTTTGTTTAATTATAAATCAAACCCTCATTTAATTATGAAAAAATATTTTGCATCCTCAGAATTGATTATAAACGAAGATGGCTCTGTATTTCATCTTCACGTAAAACCAGAATGGGTTGCTGATAAGGTGATTCTAGTGGGCGATCCTGCAAGAGTTGCTTTAGTAGCATCTCATTTTGACACGAAAGAGTGTGATATAGAAAGTCGTGAGTTCAAAACAATCACAGGTACATATAAAGGTAAACGTATTACAGTTGTTTCAACCGGTATAGGTTGTGATAATGTGGACATCGTGGTAAATGAACTTGATGCTTTGGTAAATATTGACTTTAATACTCGCGAACAAAAAGAGGAACTTCGCTCTTTGGAATTGGTACGTATAGGTACTTGTGGCGGTCTTCAACCAAATACTCCTGTTGGAACATTCGTATGCTCAGAAAAGTCAATCGGATTTGACGGCTTATTAAACTTCTATGCTGGACGCAATGCTGTTTGCGATTTACCATTCGAACGTGCATTTATCAATCATATGGGATGGACCGGCAATATGTGTATTCCTTATCCATATGTAATTGATGGAAACAAAGACTTATTGGATCGTATTGCTGGAAAAGACATGGTTCGCGGTGTAACAATTGCTGCAGGTGGTTTCTTTGGTCCTCAAGGACGCGAATTGCGTATTCCATTGGCAGACCCACACCAAAACGAGAAGATTGAATCATTTGAATATAATGGTTATAAAATCACAAACTTCGAGATGGAAAGCTCTGCGTTGGCCGGTCTTGCAAAATTAATGGGACATAGAGCTATGACTGTATGTATGGTTATTGCCAACCGATTAATTAAAGAAGCAAATACTGGATATAAAAATTCAATCGATACATTAATCAAAACTGTATTAGACAGAATCTAATGAGTCATTCATTTGTTGCCATTGATTTCGAAACTGCAACGGGATATCGAGATAGTGCATGCGCTATAGGTATTGTAACAGTTGAAAATGGAGTAATAATAGATGAGTATTATACACTCATCCAACCTCCTGAAAACATCTATTGGCCAAAATTCTCACTTATACATAGTATTACTCCGGAAATGACAGAATCTGCTCCGGAGTTTTATACAATCTATCCCGAGATCAAAAAGCGAATGTTGGGCAGAACAATTGTTGCTCATAATGAAAGTTTCGACCGTAGTGTACTAATGAAAGTGATGCGCATGTTTCAATTAGACTATGACGAATTGCTACTCACAGACAAATGGGAATGTACACTCAAAATTTATCGATCATTGGGGTATAAACCCTACAATCTTAATAGTTGTTGTCAAGCCGAAGGTATTGCTCTACAACATCATGATGCATTATCTGATGCACGAGGCTGCGCCCTACTCTATCTACGTTATTTAAACTCTATTTAATCTACTTTCTAAGATTATTCAATTCAAGAAAGTAGTATCTTTGCAGTTCAAAACATTGAAAGTCGTATGAATCAAGATACAATTTGCGCTATTGCAACCGCACAAGGTGGCGCTATCGGAACTATTCGCGTATCCGGTGCTGATGCTATTACCATAACCGATCGTATATTTACTGCTGCCAAGAAAGGAAAGAAGCTAGTTGATCAAGCTCCCTACACATTAACTTTTGGCCGCATTGTCAATAATGACGAAATCATTGATGAGGTATTGGTAAGCGTATTCAAGGCGCCTCATTCATACACTGGAGAAAATTCAACAGAAATAGCTTGTCATGGTTCAGCTTACATCCTACAACAAGTTATGCAATTGCTAATTGCTCAAGGTGCTCGTATGGCAACACCTGGAGAGTTTACTCAACGTGCCTTTTTAAATGGCAAGATGGATTTGAGCCAAGCAGAAGCTGTTGCCGATTTAATTGCATCATCTTCAGCAGCTACCCATCGTTTAGCTATGAGCCAAATGCGCGGAGGTTTTAGCAAAGAATTGATTTCACTTCAAGAACAACTGCTTACTTTCACTTCTATGATTGAACTAGAACTCGACTTCAGCGAAGAAGATGTTGAGTTTGCCGACCGTACAGCTTTGCGTCAACTAGCAGATGGAATTGAGGGAACATTATCTAAATTAATTCACTCATTTCAAGTTGGTAATGCTATTAAAAATGGAGTACCGGTAGCCATTATTGGCGAGACTAATGCAGGTAAATCAACACTGCTCAATCTACTTCTCAATGAAGAGAAAGCCATTGTTAGCGATATTCACGGAACTACTCGCGACGTGATAGAAGATGTAGTAAACATTGGTGGCATCACCTTCCGTTTTATTGATACAGCCGGTATCCGCGAAACAAACGATACCATTGAAACTATTGGTATAGAACGAACATTCCAAAAAATAGCTCAAGCAGAGATTGTATTATGGATAATCGATTCATCCAATGCTACAAATCAAATTGAGGCATTAGCAAGCAAAGTACTTCCCCACTGCGAAGACAAACAACTCATCGTAGTATTCAATAAGGCAGATTTAATTAGCAAAGATCAACAAGATGAACTATCTGCACAAATCAAAACTATTTTGCCTGATAATAAAGAAGAAATCATCTTTATATCAGCCAAAGAACATCAACATACCAACGATTTAGAAAAGTTACTGATTGATGCTGCTCACCTACCTACTGTAACACAAAATGATGTGATAGTTACAAACGTGCGCCATCACGAAGCACTAACTCATGCACTCGAAGCAATCCATCGCGTACAACAAGGTTTAGAAATGCACATATCAGGTGACTTCCTATCACAAGATATTAGAGAATGTATTTTCTTCTTATCAGATATAGCAGGAAATGTAACTAATGATATGGT
>CAMTPH010000126.1 GCA_947074345.1 uncultured Bacteroides sp.
CAATAAATAAAGAATAACGAAGACTATAATATGGTAAAACAGAGAAGAAACGCATTGGGTCGCGGATTGGATGCTCTCCTTTCCATGGATGAAGTGAAAACTGAAGGTTCTTCGTCAATCAATGAAATAGAATTATCAAAGATTTCAGTTAATCCTAATCAGCCACGTAGAGAGTTCGATGAAACAGCTCTCCAAGAATTGTCTGAATCGATTTCTGAAATAGGTATTATACAACCTATTACGCTGCGCAAACTCAACGATGATGAATATCAAATCATTGCCGGTGAACGTAGATATAGAGCTTCGCTCAAAGCCGGTTTAAAAACGGTACCTGCATACATTCGTACAGCCGATGATGAGAATGTAATGGAGATGGCTTTGGTCGAAAATATTCAACGCGAAGACTTAAACGCTGTCGAAATAGCCCTTGCTTATCAGCATCTTATCGAACAATACGATTTGACTCAAGAGCGTTTGAGCGAGCGAGTAGGTAAGAAGAGAACAACGATTGCCAACTACCTTAGACTATTAAAACTGCCTGCACCTATTCAAATGGCTTTGCAAAACAAAACAATTGATATGGGACATGCTAGAGCGTTAATAACTCTGCCGGACCCTAAACTACAAGTTAAGGTGTTTGAAGAAGTGGTAGAACAAGGCTACTCTGTGCGCAAAGTAGAGGAAATCGTTAAATTACTCAACGAAGGCGAAACCATCAAAAGTGGAAATCGTAAGTTGGCTCCAAAGCAAACAAAATTGCCCGAAGAGTTTAATTTACTCAAGAAACATCTTTCAGACTTCTTTCATGCTAAAGTACAATTAACCTGCTCTGAAAAGGGAAAAGGTAAGATCAGTATTCCGTTTAGCAACGAAGAAGAACTTGAACGTATTGTTGAAATGTTTGATACGCTTAAGAATAAATGACAAAAGAATATTTACGATATAATTACTATCTAATTCCCCTGCTATTTTGTATTTTTCAATTAGCAGGGATTAATGCTTTTGGACAGAAAGTTGATAGGGTTGCCTTGCGCGATTCGTTAATCAACCGACAAGGGCCACAAGCTAGAGCACGAAGAAATAGAGATATTATACTTCCTGACTCTGCGCAATTAAAAGCTATTCCCACACGAATAGATACTATAATTACGCTTATACCCGATTCATTAGCCTCTATTGCAGAAGAACTCTCTATAGTGGCAGATAGTATAGACTTAGAAAATCAAAGAGGTTTTGAGGAGTTGCAATCTACTTATATTCCTCCTATTCCCAAAGATACTGTAATACCTCAAGTGCCACAACAGGTATGGTTGCCAAGTCCATCTAAAGCAACTTGGTATGCAGTGGTGTTTCCAGGTGGTGGACAGATTTATAATCGCAAGTACTGGAAACTTCCCATTATATATGGTGGATTTGCCGGTTGCGCCTACGCACTTAGTTGGAACGGCAAAATGTACAAAGACTACTCGCAGGCTTACTTAGATATTATGGACGATGACCCTAACACAAATAGTCATCTCGACTTACTTCCTAATAGGGTAAGCAATTATTCTGAAAGTCAATTGGCCGATATTATCAAAAGACGAAAAGATACATTCAGAAGGTATCGCGACTTGAGTATATTTGCTATTATAGGGGTTTATCTAATCTCTATAATCGATGCTTATGTCGATGCAGAGTTATCTAACTTTGATATCACCCCCGACCTTAGTATGAGGGTAGAGCCAGTACTGTTTGACAGCCAACAAAACACCCGCAATAAGTCTGTTGGTGTGCAGTGGAGTTTCCGTTTTTAAATCACAGTTTATTGAAGTATTTTATATGAAAAGATTAATCCATTCCTTATCGTTATTTTTATTTACTCTAACTATAACAACTCAAATTAATGCACAAAGCGTTGATGTAACTATACATGAAAATGGTATAGAACGTCACGAAAATATTGAACTTCCTCCTAGCATGACTTATCCGCTCGATAGCCTATTGAGCGACTGGAAAGCTAAAACATATATTGAAATAGGTAAGGATTGTGAAACTTCAACTGTAAATCCTGTTTTTAGTGATTCGGTTTATATCGATCGCTTATCTCGTATTCCTGCCGTTATGGAGATGCCTTACAATGAGGTTGTTCGTAAATTTATTGATATGTATGCAGGCAGACTACGTGGTCATGTGTCGTTTATGTTGAGTGCATGCAATTTGTATATTCCTATATTTGAAGAGGCACTCGATGCTTACAACTTGCCTATCGAATTGAAATATCTTCCTATCATTGAGTCTGCTCTTAATCCTTCGGCTGTATCGAGAGCTGGTGCTTCTGGTTTATGGCAGTTCATGATTAATACAGGAAAGATCTATGGCCTCGACTCGAATAGTTTGATAGACGAACGTCGCGACCCTATTAAATCTACTTGGGCAGCAGCTCGCTATTTAAGAGACTTGTATGATATTTATGGAGATTGGAATCTTGTGATTGCTGCATATAACTGTGGACCGGGCAATATCAATAAAGCAATTCGTCGTGCAAATGGTGAAGCTGATTATTGGAAAATCTATAACTATTTGCCTAAAGAAACTCGTGGCTATGTTCCAGGGTTCATCGCAATAAACTATATGATGAATTACTACTGCGAACACAACATTTGTCCGATGGAAACAAACATCCCGGCTAGTACAGATACGTTGCTAGTTAATCGTAAACTTCACCTTAAACAGGTATCTGAAATTTGTGATATTGATATGGAACAGCTAAAAAGTTTGAACCCTCAATACAAAAGAGATGTTATACCTGGAGATAGTAAAGAAGCAATATTGCGTTTGCCGATAGAACAAATTAGTTTGTTTATCGATAACCAAGACTCTATTTACAATCATAGATATAATGAATTATTTACTAACCGTAAAACTGTAGCGGTACAAACTACTACTACAGCAGGTGCTAAGAAAGCAGTAGCGGGCAAAGGTAAATTAGTAACTCATACAATCAGAAGTGGTGAAACTTTAGGTAAAATAGCTGAACGATATAAAGTAAGCGTGAAGAACATCCAAAATTGGAATGGACTTTCTAATACAAAGATCTCTGCAGGTAAGAAATTGAA
The DNA here is from genome assembly GCA_947074345.1 of uncultured Bacteroides sp. GTDB lineage: Bacteria > Bacteroidota > Bacteroidia > Bacteroidales > Bacteroidaceae > Bacteroides. Next base: position 3,099 of record CAMTPH010000126.1, read on the forward strand.
GATTTATATTTAATTACAACTGACTTGCATACCTTAAGAAATTAATTACTTTTGCAACACAGCCCCCAAAAAAGAGAATATTTATGGATAATAATATAGTTCCAAGTCATACCGTTGAGGAGGAAATCATAGACAATGCTTTTCAACAATTATTGAATGATTATCTTAATTCGAAACATCGTAAGAAAGTTGACATCATTACGAAAGCATTCAATTTTGCTAATCAGGCGCACAAAGGTATTAAGCGTCGGTCGGGCGAACCATATATTATGCATCCATTGGCCGTTGCGCAAATCGTTTGTAGCGAAATAGGTCTTGGCTCTACTTCTATATGTGCAGCACTTCTTCATGATGTTGTTGAGGATACTGACTATACGGTAGAGGATATCGAGAATATCTTTGGACATAAAATAGCTCAAATCGTTGATGGTCTAACTAAAATCTCTGGTGGTATCTTCGGTGATAGAGCATCTGCACAAGCCGAAAACTTCAAGAAATTACTTCTTACCATGTCGTCGGATATCCGTGTTATCTTGATTAAGATTGCGGATAGATTGCATAATATGCGTACGCTTGGCTCTATGTTGCCCAATAAGCAGTATAAAATTGCCGGCGAAACGCTTTATATTTATGCTCCGCTTGCCAATAGACTTGGTCTTTATAAGATTAAAACGGAACTCGAAAACTTGAGTTTTAAATACGAACATCCTGAAGAGTATATTGAGATTGAAGAAAAACTGATAGCAACTGCTGACGATCGCGAGAAAGCTTTCAATGAGTTTACAGCTCCTATCAGGATTCAGCTAGATAAACTGGGACTGAAATATCGTATTCTTGCGCGTGTTAAGTCTATTTATTCTATTTGGAATAAGATGCAATCAAAGCATGTTCCTTTCGAAGAGATATTCGATATATTGGCAGTTCGTATCATATTCGATCCGGCTGATATTGAAGAGGAACTGAATGATTGTTTTGATATCTATGTTACTATCTCTAAGATTTATAAACCTCATCCTGATAGGTTGAGAGATTGGGTAAGTCATCCAAAGGCTAATGGATATCAAGCTTTGCATGTTACATTGATGGCCAACAATGGTCACTGGATTGAAGTTCAGATAAGAAGTGAACGTATGAACGATGTTGCAGAACAAGGATTTGCTGCACATTGGAAATATAAAGAAGGGGGTGGAAGTGAAGATGAAGGTGAACTAGAAAAATGGTTGAAAACCATTAAAGAAATCCTTGAAGATCCTCAACCTGATGCAATGGACTTTCTTGATACTATCAAGCTAAATCTTTTTGCTTCGGAGATATTTGTATTTACTCCTAAAGGCGAAATTAAGACTTTACCGCAAAACTCTACTGCACTCGATTTTGCTTTCTCTTTGCATACGGATATCGGTAGTCACTGTATCGGAGCAAAAGTTAATCATAAGTTAGTGCCACTAAGTCATAAACTGCAAAGTGGTGATCAGGTTGAGATATTAACTTCTAAATCTCAACGCGTTCAGCCACAATGGGAATTGTTTGCTACAACTGCACGTGCTCGTACTAAAATAGCTTTCATATTGAAGAAAGAGCGCAAGAATAATCAGAAGAAAGGTGAAACCATGCTCGAGGAATTCTTGAAAAATGAGGATATCCAAGATGATGGTACTGTAGCTATGAAGTTGTGTAAAATGCATAACTTTAAAAATGAAGAGGAACTTTTAATTGCTATCGGCAATAAAACTATTCTTTTGGGCGATGCTGAAAAGAATATGCTTCGAGAAAAACAAAGTGCTGGTTGGAAGAAATTGCTTACATTCTCGTTTGGATCTACTGCAAAAGACAAGAAACCAGAGAATGAAAGTGAAGCAAAACCTGTTGAAGTTGACAAAGAGAAAATAAATACTAAAAAGATTTTGAAGTTAACTGAAGATGAACTTCAAAAGAAATATGTCATGGCTGACTGTTGTCACCCAATTCCTGGTGATGATGTATTAGGATATATCGACGAAAACGAAAGGGTCATTATTCACAAACGTCAATGCCCTATAGCTGCTAAAATAAAGAGTAGTTATGGCAACCGCATTATCGCTACCGAATGGGATACGCATAAGTCATTATCTTTCTTAGTTTACATCTATATAAAAGGTATTGATAGTATGGGACTGCTTAATGAGGTTACTCAAGTTATCTCTCGACAACTGAACGTAAATATTCGTAAGCTAAACATAGAGACCGATGATGGTATCTTTGAAGGGAAAATTCAACTATGGGTACATGACGTAGAAGATGTGAAATCAATCTGCAATAATCTACGTCTAATTAAGAATATCAAAATAGTAAATAGAGTAGAATCATAAAAGTATATTTGAGTCAGGAGTAACGTTGTTTGCTTCCTGACTTTTTTCTTCTATGTTTACTTTATCTAACTCTTTGCGGATAGCTTTTAGTTCATCGCGTACATGCTTAAGGCGGGTAGCTATGTCGCAATTCTTTCTTACTGCTTGTCGTTCATTAATCAAGCGTTGACGTGCGCTCGAAATCTTCATGCCCTTTTCTTTGACCAAATAATAAATCATACGAACTAGCTCAATATCTTCTTCTCGATATTGGCGAACTCCCCGTTTATTCGTTTTGGGGGCTATCTGTGGAAATTCTTTTTCCCAGAAACGGAGAGTAGATTGATTAACATTAAATCGCTCAGCTACTTCGGCAATCGAGTAGTATAACTTATTTGGTTTGTCCATCTGTTTTATTTATTAATCGTATACTTTACCATGGTTGGCAGCAAGCTGAATCATCTTATCATAATCTTCTGAACTCAAGTCCATGAAGTAGTAGTTAACTGGATTTACTGGTTTATCTTTTAAATGAACTTCATAGTGCAAATGCGGACCAGTACTTTTTCCTGTACTGCCTACACCACCAATCACTTCTCCTCTTACTACCTTTTTGCCTGCCTTGGTTTTAATATCTTTCAAATGGGCATACACTGTTTTATAACCAAATCCGTGGTCTACAATTACAGTATTACCAAACTCTCCCATCCATCCGGTTTTTAAAACTGTACCATCTCCGGTAGAATATACATCGGTTCCTGGACTAGCAGAGAAGTCCATTCCTGCATGAAACTTAGTAGTACCATAAATAGGGTCAATACGAGTACCGTATCCCGACGCAGTTTTCTTTAAGTCCTTATTTGAGATAGGCTGTATAGCAGGAACAGATTTCAACATTTCATCTTGATTCTTTACCATATCAATCACATCATCAAATGATTTTGATTGTATATAAAGTTGCTTATTCAGCAAGTCCATCTTTTGGGTTGTATTAACTACTAGATTGGCATTTGCCATGTCAAGAAGCTGCTCATATCGATTGGTCCCTCCATATCCAGCTTTGCGTATATCTTGTGAAATAGGATCGGCTTGAAAGACTACACGATATAAATTATCATCACGTACTTGCAAATCTTCTAATACGCCAAGGGCATCATCCAATCTGCGAGAAAGTACATTATATTGAGCTAATAGGCGGCTATTTTCTGAGCGTAATTGCTTTTCAGAAGGCGAACCAAATATTAATAATAGAATGATGAAGCTACCTGCTCCAAGTCCCATCCCTATAAAAATCTGACGCAATATACCTAATATGCGCTTCTTCAGAGTGGGATAAACTTTCTCGTAAGCCTGAGTACGAGGGTTATATATATAATAAACTTTACGCATCTTAGCAATTATTTCGAATGTTAATACGGCAAAAATAATAAAAACAAGCTATCTTTGCGTCGATTTTTCAAGAATATTAACCTCAACGATAGATATATAAGTTATGTTGACTGCAAAAGAAACCAGAGATTCGTTTAAGAATT
>CAMTPH010000127.1 GCA_947074345.1 uncultured Bacteroides sp.
CCATTATCATGAAGCATTTTTATAGCAACGTCGCGTCCTGTCATTCCATTGCCTGTAGGAATCTGTGAGTACTTCTTGAATTTGCTTTGCAGATTCATCTGCACTAAGTAACTGATTAAGGCAATACCAATAAATAAGATCCATTGAGGTCCTATCATCATACCATGTACCATCATATTCGTTTTATTTTTAGTTTATTATTATACATACAAATACTTTGCCAAAAATAAAGGGAAACTTTGTATGTAACAATAGTTTCCCTCTGATTTATGAAGTTTTATATAAAAATCACCCCAAAGTTATCTCAATAACTGTATCTATATCATCGAGTTGTTGTGGCAATTCAATCAACACACCTGCTTTATCTTTGTTGATGCGCAATGGTGTTTTATCTTTATACAGCACCGCTTTCTTTACCTCTTTAGAAGGAAGTGATAAGAACAAAGCCTTGTCATTGTAATCTAAAACATGTACGTATAGCTTATTGTCTTTTTGAGTTGTTACACCCCAAGTATGTGGTTCAATCACTCCGCCACGTGTACCATAAACTGTTTCGCCATATACAGACATCCAATCGCCAATTGCTTTAAAACGAGTTACAGCAGCTTCAGGTAGTTCACCATCAGGTTGTGGGCCTACGTTCATCAATAGATTCGCATTGTTTCCGGCTGCTTTTACCAATAAATGAATAAGCTCTTTAGTCGATTTGTATTTTTGATCGGTTATACGGTATCCCCATGTACGATTCATGGTTTCGCATGTCTCAAGTGGCAACTTACTAATTGCTTGACCAGACAATCCCGAATGGTTTTCGCCCGGTAGATCACGTTCAAACATCTGAATATCTTCTCCATCGAATGGCACTTGATGATGATTGTTTCCAATCAAACACGCTGGTTGCAATTCGTGAATTAATTTATATTGGTAAGGCAATTGCCAATCGAATCCTGGATTCTCATCTTGATCCCACCAACCGTCAAACCATACAGCTCCTACCGGACCGTAGTTAGTCAATAACTCAGTTAGCTGATTGTTCATGAACTCATAATAAGTGGGCCAGTTACCTTCTGGATTGGTGCGACCAGTGCCTCGACCGGTACGTCCCCAAGGATAATCTTCGCGAGTCCAGTCAATATGCGAATAGTATAAATGAAGCTTAATGCCTTCGGCTTGACAAGCGTCGGCAAGTTCTTTCAACACATCACGTTGATAAGGCGTAGCTTTTACGATGTTATAATCCGAGAATTTTGTATCATACATCGAGAAACCATCGTGATGACGAGTTGTAAAGCAAATATATTTTGCTCCCGATGCTTTGATATCTTTCACCCACGAGCGCGCATTAAATTTAGATGGATAGAAACCGCCTGCTATTTTGGCATACTCGTTATGGTCGAGATTTTTGTTTGTCATGTTCCACTCGCCATCGGCCAACATACTGTAAATGCCCCAATGAATAAATACACCAAATTTATTGTCTTGAAACTCTTTACGCGCAGCAAGGTTTTCGGGCGTTGGAGAATAACTCTCATTGGTTTGTGCAGATAGGTTTGTGAATGCTAAAACTGAAATAAATAAACTAACAAGAAAGTAGTTTCTCATAATTAAAGTATTGAATTGAAGTTAATAAAAAAAGTGTATTTTAAGCAGAAAGAACTCCTGCTAAAATACACTTTATATGATATAAGATTAATTATTCTTCTGTATAACGTTCGATAGTTTGTCCTCTATCTGGACCAACAGAAACGATATTGATTTGTACGCCCAATTGTTCTTCTAAGAATGTCAAATAAGCATTGAACTCTTCTGGGAATTCATCTTCGCTTTGCATCTTAGTCATATCAGTTTTCCAACCTGGCAATTCTACATATACAGGCTCTACCGAATCGTTGATTTCGTATGGGAAATAATCAATTTCTTCGCCATCTAACTTGTAAGCAACACATGCTTTGATGGTTTCGAATGTATCGAGTACATCGCTCTTCATCATGATTAATTTTGTTACACCATTAATCATAATAGAGTATTTCAATGCAACCAAGTCAATCCAACCACAACGACGTTTACGTCCTGTTACTGAACCAAACTCATGGCCGATAGTACAAATTTGATCGCCTGTTTCGTCGAACAATTCTGTTGGGAATGGGCCAGAACCTACACGAGTACAGTATGCTTTGAAAATACCGTATACATCGCCAATACGATTAGGAGCAATACCTAAACCTGTACAAGCACCTGCACAAACAGTATTTGAAGAAGTTACAAATGGATAAGAACCAAAGTCGATATCAAGCATAGTACCTTGAGCACCTTCGCAAAGAATAGTTCTATCTTGATAAAGCAGATTGTTTACCTCTACTTCGCTATCTACCAAATGGAATTGTTTAAGATATTCGATACCAGCTAACCATTCTTTTTCGATTTGAGTTAAATCGTATTCAAAACCCATATTGTTAAGAATGCGCTCGTGACGACCTTTGGCTGCTGCATATTTTTCTTCAAAGCGAGATAAAACATCACCTACACGCAAACCATTACGGCTGATTTTGTCTGTGTAAGTAGGACCGATACCTTTGCCAGTTGTACCTACTTTTGCATCACCTTTGGCCGCTTCGTAAGCAGCATCAAGAATGCGGTGTGTTGGTAAAATCAAGTGAGCCTTTTTAGAAATATGCAATCTCTCTTTAAGTGAATGTCCCGAAGCTTCAAGTGCCTCTGCTTCTGCTTTAAATAAAGCTGGATCAAGTACTACTCCGTTGCCAATGATATTAATCTTGTCGCCTTGGAATATACCTGAAGGAATAGAACGAAGCACATACTTTTGTCCTTCAAACTCTAACGTGTGACCGGCATTTGGTCCGCCTTGGAAACGAGCAACTACATCGTAGCGTGGTGTCAATACATCAACCACCTTTCCTTTTCCTTCATCACCCCATTGTAATCCTAATAGAACATCTACTTTCATTTTTCTTTTTTATTATTATTGTTTATTTTTTTGCGATTTTTTGCCCGTACGCATTTACTGCACATACCATATATATATAAGGAGTAGTGTGATAATTGAAAACGCGACAGCTTAGTACTTTCGATAGCCGATTGTAATTCGTCATTTTGAAACTCAGTGACCTTACCACACTGCGTGCAGATTTGATGGTGGTGAGTATTGCAATTGTATGATTTTTCGTATTGAGAGGAGTTACCAAACTGATGTTTGATAACCAATCGTGCATCGATAAGTAAAATAATTGTGTTGTAAAGGGTAGCTCTACTTACTCTAAATTTTTCCTGATTGAGCATCAGCGAGTAGAGCGTATCTATATCGAAGTGTCCATCGATGGAGTAAATGGTGTCAAGTATGGCGTAACGTTCAGGTGTCTTTCGATGCCCGTTCGTATTCAGATATTCAGTGAATATCTGCCGCACTGTATCTTTCACATTTTGTGTATCCATAAAATGGTTTAAAACTTTACGTGAACAAAGTTAAACCTTTTTTGTAGAAAGCATACTAATTAAATAAAGTTTTTTAAAGCCCGCTATTATAGAATATGCCTATAAACAAAAAAGTGGTGGCATAAAATTTAATATTTATACCACCACTCCTTATTATATATAAGAAAGTTATAAACTACTCTTCTGTTTCGTTTCGTACCATATTATATAATATCTGTTCGGCCTCAACTTTTGAATCGCTCATACCTTCTACCAAACGACATACTTGAAATGCATTTGCTTCGCTATGATTTATAAAGCGACGAATAGCCAGCAAAGCAGAATTGCGCACATGATAAGAACCTGAAAGAACTGCTGTAATAGCTTGATCTAAAAATTCGGATGATGCACGCTCTGACATGTCACCCTTTTTCATCAACAAACGAGCAATAGTTAAGTAACCACATATCTGTGAGTACTCATCTTCGCTAGCAATCCATTCAAATGTTTTTGCAGGCGCATAAGCAAGATGCTGAAACAGATTCATGCAAGTCAGTTCCGCAATCTCCATATTGGGCATATTTTCAATCCAGATATCTGCAATCTCAGGATAAAAAGTATCAACCGGCTGAAGCATGCCAGCCATTATCTTTGATTCTCTTATCTCCTCTTTCCATAAGGCTTGAGCTAAATCATGATTTTTCTCAATACCTTCGGCTATTTGCTTGATGCGTGGCAGCTCAATACCAAAATTTAATTTATAGTTCAACCCTTTCTCGCGCATGCTTTGAGACACAGCTCCGTTCATTGATAAACGGAATTGTGTCTTTATCTCTTTCAGTTGTTCTTGGAGAGTCATTTACTTAATTATTAATTGAAGGAAGCGTTGAGTAATCTTTGCTATAACGCAACATTTGCTCTGCATAACCTTCATTGTATGTTACCAATACATCTGTAATGTTACCATTATCATCTAACACAGCTTCATATACAGGATTAACAAATCCTTTGTAAGGTGCTAGATTTAATTTTTTATATCGTTCTAGAACTTCTGCGTGAAGAGTTGGATCAACTTTTACTGCATAGCTTTCAACAAGTGTACGAGCTGCCTCAAAATCGCCTGTAGATTTAATACGTTGAATCTCCGACAACAACTCACCAAATAGATTGCGTACCTTTTGGTAATCATTTACCAAAACATATGTTTTACCATCCTTGTTTACCAATTCAACAACCGCATCAGAAGCACCTTTTTCTAATACCCAGCGAGCAATTAGTTGACGGTTACGCATATGCGACTCCTCAATGTTATTGCCTGGTTCGATACGCACTAACTGAGTCATTAATCCATTCATTAAGAAGTTATAATATTCAGCTTTGTAAGCATCCATGTTTGGCAATAATCCAAGTTCTACCAATTTAGGATCGGCCATATAATAAAGACCAAACAAATCGGCACGAGCCTCTTCGATAGTAGAGCCATAAGCTTTCAAGGCATCTGGGTCTACACCTGGCAATAATTTACCAGAACCATGACCTAAACACTCGTGAAGATCGGTATGCAAATCACCTGTGATATCACCATAGTTATCAGCCAATTGTCTTTCTACATCACTAAACATAAACTCTGCACCAAATCCATTACCATGCGAGGCCTTATTGTATGCATCTGTAATGTTACCAATAGTTACCGACTTAGAACCGTGATCTGCACGAATCCAGTTAGCATTTGGTAAATTAATACCGATAGCTGTTGCTGGGTATAAATCGCCTGCTAAGATTGCTGCAGTAATTACTTTAGCAGTTACACCTTTTACCTCATCTTTCTTAAACTGGTTATCTACCGGAGAGTTATCTTCGAACCATTGCGCATTATCACTAATCATCTCAGTGCGACGAGTAGCTTCCATATCTTTGAAATTAACCAATGACTCCCAACTAGCCTTCATGCCAAGTGGATCGCCATAACTTTCAGTAAATCCATTCACGAAGTCAATACGAGAATCAGTATCTTTCAACCAATAAATAGCATATTCATCAAAGGTTTTTAAATCACCTGTTTCGTAATATTCAATCAATTTATTGATAACCGCCTTTTGATTATCGTTTTCGGCTACACCTTCAGCCTTTCTTAACCAATAAACAACTTTTTCGAGAGCTGGAGAATACAACCCTCCTACTTTCCAAACCTTTTCGGCGATAACACCATCTTCTTTAACCAATCGGCTGTTTAGACCATAAGAAACAGGAGTTTTATCGTTTGGATTCTTAAGTTTACCGTAGAATTCTTCTACTTCTGCTTGAGTTACATTATCATAATAGTTGCATGCAGATGTAACAACAACATCTTCACCATCTGCTTGATTTACACGCTTAGCCATGTAAGAAGAATCGAAAATAGCAGGAGAAATTTCTGCATAGAATTCTTCTACACTTTGTCCATCAGCCACAGGCAACAAAGATGGATCAATTGTTAGTAAAACCTCTTTTAAATATTCAGGAGTAAATCCTGGAATAAACTTCTCGCAACCATAATGATGGTGAATACCATTAGCAAACCAAACACGCTTTAAATAAGTTTCGAGTTGCTTGTATTCTTCTTTATTTTTATCACCAGCATAGTTGCAATATATTGCCTCAAGCATTCTACGAATTCTTAAGTTATACTTACCATTCTGATCAAATAGAATATCACGACCTTCTAAAGCTGCTTCAGAAAGATAGTAAATCAATTCTTTCTCTTTCAAGCTTAATTCTTCAAAGCTAGGCACTTTATATCGCAAAATCTGCAAATCTGCAAATTTCTCTACTGAGTAATCAAATTTATCATCTGAGTTATTTTCTTTTGAACCACAAGCAGTAGTCAAAAGTGAGGTAGCTAATACCATAGAATAAATTATTTTTCTTTTCATTTAAATGTTTGAGTTAAGAAAATGTTCATACTTTTTATAAACATGAAAAGGAAATATCTAAGAATTAGTCTTAGACACTCCCTTTATATGAGTTTAAGAATATTATTATATTATTTCTTTCCTTTTTTATCTTCGTGATCTTTGCGATAACCGTTTGGTGTTTTACCAATATTTTTATAGAATGCCGCATAGAATGATTGGCGATTAGCGAAACCAACCATTGCGCTTATCTCTTCTACATTTTTGTCTGCATATCGCTTATCTGTCAATAAATGCAAAGCATCTTTCACCCTATACTCATTAAGTAAACATGAATAGTTTTGACCAAATCTTGAATTTACTACGGCAGATAAATAGCGTGTATTAGTTTTCAACTCTTTCGCTAAATCTTTTGCAGAATAGTCTGGGTCTCTATATTTTTTCTGAACTACAACGATATTCAAAATCTTATCGTATAATTCATCAGCCAGCTCAGGTCTTATTAAGGACCGATAAGCCGCTTGTTTCTCCTTTTTATCACGCAGGTTGTAAGGGCGCTTTTTAGGAGTTTGTTCTTGGTTTTTGTTCTCTAATTC
>CAMTPH010000128.1 GCA_947074345.1 uncultured Bacteroides sp.
GAATGTTGGGATATGAGTCGCTTGGCTCATATTCCAACATTTTTCATTTTGTAACCACGCGTCATGGTGGTTGCAGCACAGGTGCTTACTCCTCTTTCAATTGTTCGCCATTCTCGGGTGATAGTATAGATAATGTAGCTGATAATCAAAAACTTATTTTTGATAATTCTCCCTTTGATTGTTCTTGCTTGGTTATCCCTCATCAAACTCATGGTTGCGAAATGGCAGTTATTGATGAGGCTTATTCTATGATGAACCAAGAAGAAAGAACCAATATTCTTGAAGGAGTTGATGCACTGATTACTACTTTACCCAACTTCTGTTTATCCATCTCTACTGCCGACTGTGTTCCAATTTTGTTGTATGATAAATCTAACAAAGTGATAGCTGCTATTCATGCCGGATGGAGAGGAACAATTCAAAATATAGCATTGCTAACTTTGCAAAAGATGCAAGAGCTATACGGCACAAGAGGTGAAGATGTTGTTGCTTGTATTGGCCCTAGTATCTCTAAAGATTCTTTTGAAGTAGGAGAGGAGGTTTATTCAACTTTTGCTGAACAAGGATATGATATGACTCTGGTTTCAATGCTAAATGAAAGCACCGGCAAACATCATATAGATTTGTGGGAAGCCAATAAAGTTCAACTAGCTTCATTCGGTATTCCAACATCACAAATAGAAGTAGCAGGTATCTGCACTTATAAACAACATACTGATTTTTTCTCTGCTCGCAGATTAGGTATTGCTTCAGGCAGAATCTTATCGGGCATCATGCTAACACAATAGTACAATTTAAACAAAAACGATTATGTTTCAGATAACTGTTTCAGACGAAATTAAACAATGTTGTCCTGACTTCAGAGGGGCTGCTGTTTATGCACAAGTACAGAATTCATTATTTAGCGAAGGGTTGTGGCAAGAGATTAATGCATTTGATGCTGAATTACAGACTACATCACAAATTGCTGATATCAAAAGTCAACCAGTGATTGTAGCTACTCGCGAAGCTTATAAGAAGTGTGGTAAAGATCCAAGTCGCTACCGCCCATCAGCCGAAGCTTTGCGCAGAAGATTATTAAGAGGCATTCCTCTTTATCAGATAGATACGTTGGTCGATTTAATCAATCTAGTTTCGCTCCGTACCGGTTTTTCTATTGGCGGATTTGATGCAGATCAGATTTCGGGCAATTCAATCGAGTTAGGAATAGGTAAACCAGGCGAAGCATTCGAAGGCATTGGCCGTGGAGAATTAAACATCGAAGGTCTTCCTATTTATCGTGATGCCATTGGCGGTATTGGTACTCCAACAAGCGATCACGAACGAACTAAAATGACTATCGGTACCACTCATATTCTTGCTTTGGTCAATGGATATGGCGGTGTAGATGGATTGACCGACACCGCAAATATGATTCAAGATTTATTAAAGAAGTATGCCGCAGGAGGCGAAGCTACCATTTTATATTATTGAGCAAACTGAATACAAACGGGCTTATTGAGTTCTATCTCTTTGCCCGTTGGTATCAATAATCCACTTTGCATATCGCGTTCGAATATTTGGATAGCATGACTGTCTCTGCAAGCCACCAATAAATATTTGCCATTTGGCGTAATATTGAAATTGCGAGGATGAATACCTGTTAGCTGATAACCAACCTTTGCCAACGTGCCACTTTCGGGATTAACTTCAAATATAGCTATACCATCACCTTCTAAGCGATTGCTTGCATATAGATATTTACCATCAGGACTTAAATGAATGTCGGCACTACCACCGGCATGAAGTGTATCTGCTGTAATCGATTGAATCTCTTTCAATCTACCATCTGTATAACTGAATGCGGTTACTTTACCAGACAATTCGTTAATCACATATATATAATTGCCGTCAGGACTGAATGTTAAGTGTCTTGGTCCTGAGCCAGGTGTAATTTGAATTGTGTCGGTTGACGGAAACAATTTATCATCTTTTGCATTGACTGCATATTTAAGAATGCGATCTGAACTAAAATCTGTAGCAAGTATGTAATTGCTATCGGGAGTAAACTGTACGCAATGCACGTGAGGCTTTTGCTGACGTTTAGGATGTGTACCTGTTGCTTCGCCAAGATACAATCCGCTTATTGAGTCGAGCGAACCATCATAACGAACAGGAAAAGTAGATACACTACCTCCATAATAGTTGGCAGTAACTACTTTTTTACCATCTGTGGTAACAAAGCAAGGACCACCACCCACAGTTGGTTTGCTATTCAAATGCTTTAAAGAACCATCTACTTTGTTGAACGCATAAGCATGAACAGCCGATTCATCACCCTTCAATTCGCTTACAGCATATACAAAGCGGTTATCATCTGATATCGTTAAGTAAGATGGATTGCTTACTTCGACACTATCGAGTAGATAAAAATCACCATTATCTTCGTTGAAACGATACGTGTAAATGCCTTTGCTGCCTTCGGGACTCGTGTAAGTACCTACAACCATCGTCAATTCACTTTGATTGTTTTTATCACTGCCGCCTCTATGTGTACAAGCCGATGAAATCATACTACTCAATAATAAGATGATGAATAACTTATGCATACTGCTAATTGTTAATAAATATTTCAACAAAAATAGATTATTCAGCTTATAAAACAAAAAGATGTTTAATAAACATTCTCACCAATATTAATTAATAGCTGATAGTAAGCAATTTGATATGTAATCTGCTCTTGTAGTAGAAGCAAAGAACTATTGGTTGCATTTGTGGAGCTAGTAATCAATTCTAGGTTGGTGATTGCGCCCGATGAGTAGTTTACTTTAGCTTGCTCGTATGCTTTCATGGCTACATCTTGCTGAACCTTTAATTGATTAATTCTAGCCCATGCCGATACTAGCGATAGGTAGCTGTCGGCAACTTGAGTAGTTATTTCTTTCTTTGCCAAATCTATCGATGTTATAGCCTTTTGTATTTCAATATCACCCAATGCACGTTGTTTGCCTCTTCTTCCACCTTCGTAAATAGGAATATGTAAGGTCGCACCTACCGAATAATTAAATCGGATGGAATTTATGTTTGGTTCGTAACCATTCTTAAATCCTGCCGAAGCACCTGCACTCAACGAAGGATTGTATGCACGATCAGACGCCTTTCGTTGTTCGATGGCAAGTGTATGTTCTTTCAACATTATCTGCATCTCGATACGATTTTCTATGGCAAAATCGATAAGCTGATCAAGGGTGCGGTTCTCTTTAATTCGATCAAAAGAAAGAGGAATCAAAGTTTTGTCATTAATGATAGTATCGGTCAATAAGCTGAGCGTTACATATTGTTTCTCTTTGGCTGTATTGAGGGCTATAAGAGCAGTCTTTACAGCATTAAACTCCGAACTGGTATTTAGATAATCAAAGTTAGTAGCTGCACCTGCATCTTTGTTTATCTCCGTTTGTTTTACCAAGCGTGCATAGTCTTCGAGTTGTTTTTCTTTTACCATAATCGATTGTCGCGCATAGGCAGTAGTATAGTAACTCTCTATAGCTTGCAAAGTCAACTTTTGCATCACTTGTTCCTTTTGTAGCATCGCCAATTGTTCGCTAATACGTGCTGCCTCCACTTTAGAACGTGTTTTGCCAAAATCATAAATCAATTGATTGAGCGAAAGACCGAAGTTGCTGTTATTCTTAGAATCAATATGAATCGTTTGATTATTCATATCTAACTTTGAGATTGGATCAATAAACGTATACGATGCCACTCCCGATATCGTAGGCAGATAAGATGATTCAGTCATCTTTTTATTGATTTGCGCTGTTTTTACTGCCTCTTCGGCTTGTTGAACAGTAGGGTAGCTGTTTAGTGCTCTATGTATAACAGTCTGCATAGTTAGTGAATCTGTGGTAGACTGTCCATTTGCAATGTGGGATGAACTTATCATGATAAGCAATCCGATTAATATGTTGATATTCCTTCTCATGGGTTGATGCTATTATAATTTCTTTTTCGTTCTTTTTAAAAAAAATACTGGGATAATGGCCAATACGGTTAAGACTCCTCCTATGAAGAAATCATCATTCAATGATCTAATATATGATTCAGTATTTATCCATTGTATGATGTAGCTTTTGGCCTGAGACAATGCCCCTTCACTAGTCTCAGATCCGACTGATGAAAAGAATTCGGCCAATCGATGAGTTATACTTCTATAAGTTTCACCTGAGAGGTTAATATCTTCAGAGTAAATCTGTGTATGAAACTCTCTGCGAACGGCAAGCATGAAAGTGAAAATAGCTACTCCTACACTACCACCAACTTGCCTGATTATATTAGTAAGACTAGAGGCTTGAGCCATTTGTTGAGGAGTAATTCGTTCTAAAGAAACACTAAGCAAGGGTGTATAAAGAATACCCATGCCTGTACCTCTTAGTATCAAACTAGATACGATTGTTGCTCGGTCTGTTTGTAATGTGAATGTACTATTTATAAAAAAGCTAACAGCCAACATCACCAAACCGGTAATAATTATTATTCGAGGATCGATATACCTGGTCAGTTTACCAGCGATAGGCGAACAAACAGCTTGAACTAAGCCTACGGGCAAGAATACCAAGCCGGCTTCGAAAGCAGAATAACCTAGATTATCTTGCATGTATAGAGGTATCAAGAAAGTACTTCCAAACATACCTATTGCAAATATCAATATCACAAAGTTGGCAATGCTGAACTTCCAATCTTTGAATATTCTTAAATCAATCAACGGCATTTCAGCGTTCAATTCAAAATAGACGAACAAGATAAACGATACAGCTGATATCCACATACATGCCATTACAATAGGACTACTCCATCCTTCGGCGTTGGTCGATGAGTTAACCTGAGATAATCCATATAGAAATACCGGTAAGAATGTTGCAGATGTAATAAGACCGGGAATGTCTAATTTTAAGTTGCGTGGATGGGCATATCTTTTTTGTAATACTATAGTTATAAGAATACAAATAATACCAATAGGTATATTAATGTAGAAGATATAATTCCAATTGAAATTATCTACTAAATACCCCCCAATCATAGGTCCAAATGATACAGATGCGGCAGTTGCAATTGCCCAAAATCCCAATGCGGTACTGCGCTCTTCGGGAGGGAAAACTGTTGTTACGATAGACATACCAACGGGCATTAGCAAACCTCCACCTACACCTTCAATGATTCTCCAAAATATAAGTTCACCGATTGATGTGGAGTTGCCCGACATGAATGAACCAAATGTAAATATGGCGAGTGAAGCGATAAATACATTCTTATAACCGAAACGATTTGACAGCCATCCTGTAGTTGCTAGAACAGTAGCCATAGAAAGCATATAGCCAGTCAGAATCCATTCGGCTGTATTCATGGATGCGCCGAGTGTACCCATAATGGTAGGCAAAGCAGTATTTACAACGGTCGAATCGAGTACTACCATGAAAGTCGATATCATGATATTCCCTAGAATAAACCATTTATAACTGGCAGAATCTTGGGCTGTAAAATGGCTAGGAGTAGTCATCTCACCCTATTTTTTGATGATATGTACTTCGGCCGACATTCCTGAAATGAGCTTTACATTAGCTTTCTGCTTCTCATCGCCTTCTATCTTGTCTATCGATATCTTGATAGGAATTCGTTGAGTAACCTTGGTGTAATTGCCCGAAGCATTGTTGGGCGGAACAAGTGCAAACTCGGATGCTGCATTATCACCTATATAATATATGCGCCCGTAAAAAGTAAGTTTACTATATGCGTCGAGTGTAAATTTAGCCTCTTGCCCCATATATACGTTGCTGAACTTGGTCTCTTCTAGATATACCGCCACCCATATATCTGTGCCCATATTGAGTGTAAACACGGTTTGGCCCGCATTGATCATATCGCCGGCTAAGCTCCAACGTTTGCCAATCACTCCACTAGCAGGAGCCTTTATTTTATAATACGAAAGGTCGGTATCCATCGTTTCTACGTTGGCCATAGCAGCATCTGCCGATCGTTTGGTGGCTTCGATATTGGCAATAGCCGATTGAATTCTGTTTTGTGCAATCTCTACTTGCAAGCTAGACGACTTCCAGTTTTCCTCCATCGTTTGTAATGTTTCTAGCGGAATAGCATCGCCGGCATATTGCTTTTTAGCACGTTCATAATTCTCCTTACTCAATCCTTGGGCAAGCACAGCAACTTGATAATCCTTTTGAGATTCTGTAACACTAATCTTTGCAACGGCAAGTTGAGCCATGAGTTGCTCGTATTGTGCTTCGGCTTGCAATCTGCGCGAAATCATCGATGCACTTTCTATTTCAAAAAGCACATCACCTTCTTTTACGGTATCACCTTCATGAACCAACAGTTTAGAGATGCGACCACTAACTTGCGATGCAACATCTATGCGATAAGAATCTAGATTAGCATCGTCTGTAGTAATGTATTTATTATAATTGATATACCATAATACTCCAAGAATTACAGCAATAATCATAATAATGACTAAGATAATAACTTTTGTTTTGCTTTTCTTTTTTGGCGCAGGTTGGTTCTGTGCGTTTACTTGATCTTCCATAAAGGTTTAGGTTTCATTAAGTTGATAACTGTTAAACAATAAGTGATATAGAAAAGTTTAGTAATAAATGGTGTGAATTGAAGTTATATAATGTATTGTTTTGGAGTGTTGCCAACTAATAGGCAATAGCTTGCCAATAGGATGGCAAAAGCTTGCCTGTATATAGGCAACAAATAAAATATATTAAGATGAGAAACAATATGCAAAGATTTTCTATCTTTGCATTCACATATATCAATATCTCGGGGTTGACTGGATTTGACAGCGGGATGAAATGGTATGTAAGCATGCAGTGCTTCGGTG
>CAMTPH010000129.1 GCA_947074345.1 uncultured Bacteroides sp.
AAGTGGAATTTGACCGTTGTAAATGAATTTATAGCCGGAGTTTCCATAATTCAAGATCGAAAAAGCTAAAGATTGGGGATAACTTTAGGAAAAGTTCATTTATTCTCCAACAATAATAGTTTTCTGAAAAAGAATACTTTTCTAGATTTTACAGATTAATAGTTATACGAATTAGTGGTTTATATCACAAGACAGAATGTAGCATTGATTAAACAACTTAATCTATATACAGTAACAGCCCACTTATCACATCCGATAAAATGTATTAAAATAGACCATTCGATAACTGTTAACAACTATGATGCTAAACCTCTACATTCCATCTGATAATAGTTAACAGTTAACAGATAGAATGTAGAGAAAAACAAATCAAGTTATACACAAACATCTCACTAACCTGCATTAATCAATAAGATGGATATATCAGAATACAATTTAAGTCAAACAAAACAAGAATAGAACTAAAGGAAACACACAAAAATATTAGAGCTGCCAACCAAACAGTAAGCAGCTCCAAAAAATATATCGATAAAACTATTATCAGAATTTATATTTAGTACCAAAAACTAGTTGTAAATCCATATCGACATTAACAGGAGCTTTAACTCCATCAATCTTACCTGAATAAATATTCACTTTAGGTTCTACAAACAGATTAAATCTTTTATTCAATTTAAAATCAGCCTGTGCGCCCAATGAACCTCCCGGTACAATGGCATGTTTCGACTTATTCCAACCATTAACCATACTCAAACCCAATATAGAGTTTAGATTGAAAACATGATCGCGAGTACCGGTTAACAGCGCAGTCCAATTGGTGATATACCCGATTTCGACACCTAATGTTTTGAAATTGAAATGAGGGACGGGCTTAACACCCATAGAAACGTTGCTATTGTTGACAGCCAATTGCACAGCCGAAACAGGCGTCAACCAACGTCCCACAGCAACAGAACTCACTAAAGTTGGTCGAACTTTGGCATCCTTGCTAAACGCAGACGCACCATAAACACCTGTACCAATACCAACACTGACAAATGTTATATTCTCTTCGGAAGGATTGAGACGACGACTTCGTTGAGCACCCATCTCTTGCTTAAATCTATAATTCATCCCCATTAAACCAGTAAGAGTTATATCATTGCGGCGAGAGCGACTCAATCGAGCAAAATCTTTGTTATAGAAGCGAACTTGCGGTTCTAAATACAATGACAGTGCATTATTAAGACGGAATGAAGTCTGTGCAGAGGCATACAATCCAGGAACAAACTTTAAATCTTTATTTGAATAAGATGCACCAAGAGAGAAACCTGCAGCAGCTCTTAAATTGAAAAAACGATTGGGCTTGTAACCTGCGATAAGGTTCGTAATATCCAATTGATAATCGGCCTCAAATCCGGCATACTCCAACATAGACTGATGCGTTTCAGAGATAGACTCGAAACGAAGGTGAGTACGCCATGCCGAAATAGGTGTAAACCATTTACCCAAAGAAGCTCTAACCCCTATTCCCCAATTTTGTTTAAAGACAAAAGGCGTAGCAACCATCGAAGGTCCAGCAGCAATATCAAAAAAGTAGTTACCATATTCGTTTTCGGCATGAACTCTTCTATTGGCACGCACATCATATTGTCGCAAACGATAAGTCATACCTCCCACAACCGATACGATAGGGTCGGCCTTAAGCAATCCGACTTTATGAGCAGACAAATTAGAATGATAAGCTTGTACTTTAGGCTCTACAAAAAGAGACCAATTGGGTGTTACTTGAAAATTGGCATGCAAACCTGCATTGAAACTTGGACGAACATCCTTATCTTTTCCTTTGCAATAAACCAGCCCTGCCCCAGCAAGCACAGACAAGTCAAAAATTCGCTCTTCATCATAGCCGGCCATCATATTAGTAATGTTAAGCATATAATCAAGATCGAGGCCAACCAATTTATCACGCTGCCTTAACTTTTCGTTCTTGTAAGTAAGAAAAGAACCAGAGCCACTCAATCGCAAACCATGCAAAGATGTAAAATATTTGCCAACAGAAAGCGCAAAGCGTGGGTTCATATGAGTCGCAAAATGTTCGGCAGATATGAGCTGAGTAGATACAAGGAATTGACCTCCACCAGCTGCCGATACAAACAGATTATTAAAGAATGAGTTATTGGTAAATAGATCTGCAGAACGCATCGATTTGGGAGTACGATTATAAATTACACCAAAAGCAAGTTGTCCCAACATATCAAATCGTTTATGAGTAAGTCCGCCCGCAAATTCATTTGGATAAATATTGAAGCGTGGTTCTATATACAAACTAGTAAAGCGCGAAACAGAGAAATTGCCTTGTAAACCAAATCCACCACCAACAGTAAAGTTACTACTACCTACTGTTTCAGACACATCACCATTAATACCTGCAATTGCAATCAAGTCGAACCATCTATCCTCTGAACGACCAGCAAACAGTGCATTAAGATTAAGCAAATAATCAAGCCTTCCGCCTAAATGAGATAAATAACGAGAAGGATTATACTGAGAATAACCAGCAGTTGCAGTAAGTCGCAAAGCCGAAGAAGAAGTAAACCATTTACCAACAGACAGATATGCGCTAGGTCCGGGATTTCGTCGATTATCAATAGATCTAAGTCTTGTAGACATCAAATATTCAATACCCATACCTACCGACAAGAAGGTATTATCAAGAAATGGCCTACGTTGAAAAACATCTTGATGACGACCATTTGATTTCATGATATAATTATAATTCATACCAACAGAAATATCTCCTTTAAAATCATATGATTGCCAACTATCAGCATGATCTAGCCCATCTGAAAACAATCCAAAGCGAGGTTCAATAAAGATACTAAACAAGGGCGAAATATTCCACAAACCTTGCAAGCCAAATCGAGCTCCATATCCATCAGAAGAACCTTGATGCAAAGCATACGATTTAATATATGAAGCACCGAATACACCGATTAATTGAAACTTACGGTATGCACGATCATCATAAACAAAACCGTTAAAGTTTAACAGATAATCTGCCGATAACCCTAGCATTGCAGCTCTGTTTGAATCTTTAGACTTAAACAAACCATAAGAGTTTCCTTCAACACTTAAGCGCAAACCAGAAGATGCATTAAACCACTTGCCGATTGAGAGCATACCACCAGGACCCATTTGATACTTTGTATCATATCCAGGCGTAATAATACTCGAAGCATTAAATGCTGCAGAAATAAACGTATTATCAAAAAAAGATTCTGAATATCGTTTAGCGCGCTGTGGTCGTTGTTGCAAACGATGATCCATTGCGTTAATAGGCTCTTGAGAGAATGTACTTGTAGAATTAAATATCAGTAATAGAAGAGGTATATATTTAAGAAATTTGTTCATGTTTAGATAGAGTTTATCGCCTGTTTATATCATATTATTATTGCAAAATGCTAATCGAGTAGATCGAGTAAATCGCCATCCAACTTGGCCAATTCGCGAAGAGAAGGATCCATATCAAACGCTTTGTCGAGTGACATAATCGCATCCATCACTTTATCAAGTCGGTTGGTTGCAACAGCTTTCACATACAGATTGCGAGCATTATCCATTGGAAGTTTTTGTACCTTATCGCATGCTTCATCATTGCGTTTCATCGCCAATAAGATTAGAACTTCATTTAATCCACCACGTTTGGAGTATAATTCGTAACCTAAAGCATAGTTACCATTCAATATAGAAATAATCGATTTTAACTCATCCAATGAAGCATCAGCAGGGAGTTTACTCATCAATTCATTGGCTGTTGAAATATTATTATCCATAAGATTGGCTATAATATGATTGACCACAACACTTGCAGGCGCCTTATCATTAATAAATGGCTCTAAGAGTGCGATTTCTTGGCGTTTCTCTTGCAACAAATAAACAGCTAACTCGTTGGCGGCCCACATAAATTTAGGATATACCTCGATAGCTTGACGACATAAAGTTTCGAACTTTTTGCCCTCTGTGCCGCATATTAAAGTATAAAATTCGAAACGGGTCAACTTCTTATAATCACGTTTGTATAGTTCGCGTATTTCATCAACAGATAGTTTCCTAAAAACAGAGTATTTGAAGGAATACTCTACACGACGAAGACGAGGTAAGTAGTTAGTCGAAATTAAACTTTTGTAGAAAGGCAATCTCAATGCGGCTCGCCATTGCTCTTCTATATTATTACTTCTTTTAGCAATAGCATCTTGAAGCTTTTGCGCTTCGGGCAATGAATCAGCATTCATCAAATTGACAACAGACTGCCAAGATTCAACATTAGAAGAACTGCTTAACTCCATGTACTCTCTTGTCTGTGTTGAAAGCAAAGAGAGAATCTGCTTCATGGCATTTTCTGTACGTGCAGAAGCCAACTTTACATTTTGCTTATATGGTCCATCAGGAGAAGCGATACCATTGACAGCAAAAGACAACAGTGTCGAATTGGGATCTAATTCGATTTCACGTAAACGCTGTTGAAGTTCTCGTAACTGAGCAGCACTATTGGTATCATTCATGTCAATAGCTGCTTTAGAAGGTTGAAATGTCAATCTCACTTCTCCTCGATCATCGCAAAGCTGCATCTCTGGTTTTGGCAAATATTGTTCGTCAGTAAGATTCATGCATTCTAAATCATATTCAAAAAAACGCAATGGATTAACTGTTCCGCGAGCAATAGTAGTGCTATCGATGTAGGTTATCTTATTATAATTCTCTAATGAGATATCAACATCAGCTTTAAAATCCTGACGCGGATTTTTAACAAACATAGAGTCATGATACATAGCAATCTCATCCTGAAGAAGAGAATCTTTCGTGATTACAAATTGCTTTAAAGGGTCGCCCGAACTATCAAAACCATATAGTCTATTTTGGGTAATCATGTACTCGCGACCATCTACAACCACAGGCTTTAACCTTCTTGTAGTCTTCTCAGTTACATTCATGATTGTTGGTTGGAAAATGAGTCGCGTATTTGAGCGGAACATCTCTTTGGGTATTCTAAAACGAGTACGAAGATGAAAATAATTGCCTACCACCTCTATTTCTGTTGGCTCAGGTATTACCTTATTCTTAACGGTTGACACAATTTCAACCTCTTCTAGTGCAACGGCTTCTACTGCCATCGTAATATCAAGCTGAACACGTCCTTTTAATTTTTCGCGATGATCTTTGCAACCAACGCTTGTGAAAAGCAAAGTAACATTACGCTCCACTAAAATAGAAAAGCGCCCATCGTCGTTTGTCGAACCATAAGTTTCATTTGTATCATTATTGTAAATCAAAACACCAGCTATTGGTTGATTATTGCTGGACTTTACAACTCCTTGCACTCGAATACTTTGAGCCAACATAGATACCGAAATACAAAGAAAGAGAGAGAGTGTTGTTATAAATTTCATATTACATGAATTAAGATGCAAAATAGAATGTATTGTTATGTTGTATTGTCTGTTGATAAATAAAAGAATTGTATTTCAAGGCTATTTTAGAATATAGCTAAATGTTAACCCCAATTTAATTGGCGCTATACTAGTTCCAACTTTGTTTGGAGAAGCTGTATAAGATTCATCCTCCTTTCGTTTGAACTGGCGATAATGAACAACGCCCAAACCAATAGAGGCATCCATAGTCCAATGGTCTGACAAAATCCATGCATAGCCATAAGTAAAACCACCACCATAGACATCCCCTTTCAAATAATCATCTTTAAATTTGAAGTTGTTGTTATCAAATAATCCTAAAGCCCCTACATAATGTTTAGAAAATGGACGGCCAAACCAATATTTAGCTTCGGCTTGAACCAAGACAAAACGTAAACTATAGTCTTTGAAGTTAAAAGGATTGAATGTTGTCAATAAATCAATCGATACTTTATTAGAGACAATAAATTCGGCGCCCAAGTTAGGTGAAAGAGTCGCCCAAGTTAAAGAGTTTGTTTTAACAGCAAATCGCTGAGCCATCATAGGCTTTGTTCCAATTACCAAGAAAAGTGAAATCAATAAAGCTAGTCGAATAACAGACATACTAGTTCTCATGTTTTTTGTAGTATTTTATTCCATCGTATATTTGCGGCAAATATAGCAAAGCTATTATTAACTATACATAAAACAAAGTACATATTTTGCTCTATAAGTATTATATACAAGTATATTAACTGATTAATCAACTTATAAATTCATTAAGCAAATAAGTTACGCAAAAGAGTAGCAATAGGAGATAAATATAACTATTGTAAAGTTTTATGACGTAAAAAGTAGATAAAAAAGGAACATCACATATTTTAATTACCATACAAATATACAACTGTGACAAACATAAGCTCATATTTAACTTATTTATAAAGGCAATAAAATAGTATCAGACAATTAACTATTTATGATAAACGAAAGGCATAAAAAAGCCATCTCCTGCAATGCAAGAGATGGCCATATATAAGAGGTTAAGATGAACTTATATATTAAAGAGCGCCTACTTCTTTCAACGCTTCGTTAGTAGCACGAACAGCTTTAGCGCTTGCTTCGAACAATGCTTTTTCTTCTTCGTTCAATTCGATATCAACGATTTTCTCGATACCGTTTCTTCCTAGAATTACTGGAACACCAATGCAGATATCTTCTTGACCATATTCGCCTTCAAGAGCTACAGAACATGGAACCATTTTCATTTGGTTGTGAAGGATTGATTCAACAACAAAAGCTGAAGCAGCACCTGGAGCATACCATGCAGAAGTACCCAATAGTTTAGTCAAAGTAGCACCACCTACCATTGTAGCAGCTGCAACTTCTTGCAATTTCTCAGCAGAAAGGAATTGAGAAACTGGCATACCTTTGTAAGTAGCATAG
>CAMTPH010000130.1 GCA_947074345.1 uncultured Bacteroides sp.
TCCCAAGCCAAAGCACTTGCACCAAGAACTGCTGCATCTGAGTCTTTCAATTCAGAAACCAACAACTTAGTTTTGTCTTTGTAGATGGTTAATACGTTTTCGTCGATTGCTTTTTGGATAGGATCCATGATGTAATCGCCTGATTTAGCCAAACCACCAAACAATACAATAGCTTCAGGGCTAGAGAATGCGATGAAATCAGCTAATGCTTCTCCTAGGATTGTACCAGTGAAATCGAAGATTTCTTGTGCCAATACATCACCTTTTACAGCTGCATCATAAACATCTTTAGAAGTAATGTTCTCAGCAGAAACTGCTCTTAGTAAGCTTTTATCTGTACGAGCAGCAAGTAATTCGCGTGCTGTGCGTGCTACACCAGTTGCCGAACAGTAAGTTTCTAAACAGCCTTTACGACCACAACCACACAAGCGGCCAGTACCACGACGTACAATTACGTGACCTAATTCGCCAGCGAATCCGTCATGTCCATATACAACTTGACCATTTACAACGATACCACTACCAACACCTGTACCAAGTGTAATCATGATAAAGTCTTTCATACCACGAGCAGCACCATAAGTCATTTCACCTACCGCAGCTGCATTAGCATCGTTAGTTAAAGCTGTTGGTATACCAAGGCGCTCTTCGAATAAAGCAGCCAAAGGAATAATACCTTTCCATGGTAAGTTAGGAGCAAATTCAATAGTTCCGCTATAGTAGTTTCCGTTTGGAGCACCAATACCGATACCTTTAATTCTTTCAACACCGCCCTGTTCGATAATCAATGGCAAAAGATTTTTGCAAACTTCATCTACATACTCTTCGATACTTTCGTATGCTTGAGTTTTTACAGAACCACTTGAAATGATAGTTCCTCTAGCATCTACAATACCGAATACGGTATTTGTACCACCTATGTCAATACCTACAACGTAGGTTTTTTCCACGTTAGTGCTCATAATAATTGTTTAAAAGGATTAGTTTATTATAGTTTTTAATTAGTCACAAATTACGTAAACAAGAATGATTCTACAAAATCTTTTTAAAAAAAGTTTTGTGCTGTTGCAACTTTTGATACTATATCGGCGTCTAATAAAACAAATAATAACGAAAATAATCATAAAACAAATGAATTGTGATACACTTAAAAGACATTAACAAGACTTATTACAGTGCTGCACCGCTACATGTATTAAAAGGAATAAACCTTGATATAGCACGTGGAGAGTTCGTTTCAATCATGGGGTCGTCTGGTTCGGGTAAGTCTACCTTACTAAATATACTAGGGATACTTGATAACTATGACTCGGGAGAATACTACTTAAATGGAACTTTAATAAAGAACTTAAGCGAAACAAAATCTGCTGAATATCGTAATCGCATGATTGGATTTATCTTTCAATCGTTCAATTTGATCTCTTTCAAGAATGCGATGGAGAATGTAGCACTTCCTTTATTTTATCAAGGTGTATCACGTAAAAAGAGAAATGCACTTGCCCTTGAATATCTCGATAAGCTTGGACTAAAAGATTGGGCCCACCACATGCCCAATGAGTTGAGTGGAGGACAAAAACAACGTGTGGCTATTGCACGTGCATTAATAACTCATCCCGATATAATACTAGCTGATGAACCAACCGGAGCACTCGATAGTAAAACCTCTGTTGAAGTAATGCAGATTCTAAAAGATCTACATAGTCAAGGCATGACGATTGTTGTTGTTACCCACGAAAGCGGCGTAGCCAACCAAACAGATAAGATTGTACATATCAAAGATGGTGTTATCGAACGCATTGAAGAGAATCACAATCACGATGCATCGCCTTTTGGCATCAATGGATTTATGAAATAAACTAGCACCTAATATTATGTATGACATTTGGCAAGAAATATATAGCACCATCAAACGAAACAAACTTCGTACCTGTCTTACCGGGTTTGCTATTGCATGGGGTATCTTTATGCTCATTGTTTTGCTTGGTGCAGGCAATGGCATCATCCATGCATTCCAACTAGAATCGAAAGACCTCGCATATAACTCCATCAAGATATTTGCCGGGCGCACTACCAAACCATTTGATGGATTGAAAGAGGGCAGAAGAATACAACTTGATAATCGTGATTTGGATAATACTCTCGAGAACTTTGATGATAATATCATTACTATGGGAGCTACGGTTTATCAATCAACTCAAAATGTAAGCTTCGGTAAAGAGTATGTCAATATAGGTTTAGCCGGAGTATACCCCAATTTTCTTGAGATGGAGTCATCCACTCACCATTCAGGTCGTTTTATCAATGAGATTGACTTAAATGAGCGCCGCAAAGTAATCGTTTTGCATAAGCGCACAGCAGATGTTCTGTTCGAAAAGTCACGTACAGAACCGATTGGACAGAATGTAAATATTAATGGTACAATCTTTCGTGTCGTAGGTTTGTATACAGACAATGGAACAAGCGCCGACAATGATGGTTTGATACCTTTTAGTACACTACAAACCATATATGGCAAAGGCGATAAACTGCACAACTTTGTCTTCTCAACAAAAGGTCTAGAGAGTGAAGCACTCAATGATAACTTCGAAGAGAAGTTCAGAAACATGATGGGAAGTAGTCATCGTTTTGACCCTTCAGATAAGAGTGCCATTCATATTTGGAACCGCTTTACGCAGTACCTGCAAAGTCAAGGTGCCATGGGTATACTTCGTACAGCAATCTGGGTGATTGGTATCTTTACCTTATTGAGTGGGATAGTGGGTGTATCAAACATTATGTTGATTACCGTCAAAGAGCGTACTCGCGAGTTTGGCATTCGCAAAGCATTGGGCGCTAAGCCTAGTTCTATCCTTTTCCTTATTATAGTAGAAAGTGTTGTAATCACTACCTTCTTCGGATACATTGGTATGGTGGCTGGTATTGGAGCAACTGAATGGATGAATTCAGCCTTTGGTAATCAAACCATGGATAACGGAATCTGGAGTTCTACTGTATTTCACGATCCCACCGTAGATTTGAGTATAGCCATTCAAGCAACTCTTACATTAATTATAGCAGGAACGCTTGCCGGATTCTTCCCCGCACGCAAGGCAGTCCTTATTCGTCCTATTGAAGCACTTAGAGCCGATTAATTATGAGATTCGACAGAGATATATTCGAAGAGATACTTATTACCATCACGCGTAATAAAACACGTAGTTTCTTAACCGCCTTTGGTGTGTTCTGGGGTATCTTTATGCTCATCGCGCTAATGGGTGGTGGACAAGGAATGCAAGGTATGATGCAATCTCAATTTGAGGGATTTGCAACCAATTCAGGTTTTATTTGGCCGCAAGCTACCGGCGAAGCATACAAAGGGTTTCGTAAAGGTCGTTGGTGGACTATGAATTTGGATGATGTAGAACGAGTAAAGAAAGGTGTAGAAGAGATTGATGTCATCACTCCTACACTGAGTCGATGGAATAGAAATGTTGTTTATCAAGATAAAAAGTCAACAACCATCATCAAAGGTCTTTATCCTGAATACAATCAAATAGAACAGATGAAAATTCAAAGTGGTCGCTTTATCAATGATGTCGATATTAAAGAAGGTCGTAAAGTATGTGTGATTGGTGATCGCATATACGAGAACCTATTCGATAATGGAGAAGACCCTATTGGCAAATATATAAAAGCAGATGGCGTATACTATCAAGTGATTGGACTCACCAAGTCGAATGATAATATTAATATTCAGGGAGACAACTCAGAGAGTATCATTATACCGTTTACTACCATGCAACGTACCTATAACATGGGGCGCAACATAGAGCTGCTTTGTTTTACAGTAAACCCCGGTGTACAAGTTACTAATATACAACCCAAGATTGAGGGCATTTTAAAAGAGGCACATCTCATTGCCCCTAATGATAAACAGGCCGTTATGTTGCTCAATACAGAGGCTATGTTTGGCATGATGGATAATCTGTTTAATGGTATACGAATCTTGATATGGATGGTTGGTTTAGGAACATTGCTTGCCGGAGCCATTGGAGTATCGAATATTATGATGGTTACTGTCAAAGAGCGAACCACCGAGATTGGTATTCGCCGTGCCATCGGAGCACGCAAGCAAGATATCTTGCAACAGATACTATCTGAAAGTATTGTGCTAACCACCATAGCCGGTATGGCCGGAATCTCATTCGGTGTAATGATATTGCAACTGATGGAGATAGGTACAATGAAAGAAGATGGAACAATCTATCCGTTCCAAGTCTCTTTCTGGATGGCAATAAGCACTTGTATGTTGTTAATCGCATTGGGATTGTTGGCTGGTCTTGCACCTGCCTATAGAGCCATGGCTATTCGTCCTATCGAAGCCATCCGCGATGAATAAACTCATTCTCTTTTATCCGTAAATCAAATTAAAAGTAAAAATAAATAATACAAACTCATATGAAAAAGTTTTTTAAAGTAGCCCTGTTGGTTTTTGTAGCCTTTATATTGTTGGGAACCTTTGTTTTCTTATATCAAAAGTCAAAACCACAAGTAGTAGTTTACGAATTGATAACTCCTGAAGTAAGTGACTTAGAAAAGAGTACAGTTGCTACCGGTAAGGTAGAACCACGTGATGAGATCTTAATTAAACCACAGATATCAGGTATTATCGATGAAGTTTATAAAGAAGCCGGTCAAACCATTCGTAAAGGCGAGGTGATAGCTAAGGTAAAAGTAATCCCTGAGTTGGGTCAAGTAAACTCAGCCGAAAGCCGTGTTCGTATTGCGCAACTCAATGCCGATCAAGCTGAGACCGATTATAAACGTTCAGAGAAATTATACGATGATAAACTTATCAGTAAAGAAGAATACGAGAAAACCTTGGTTACTGTAAGACAAGCACGCGAAGAGTTGCAGACATCCAAAGATGCGCTCGAGATTATCAAAGAAGGTATTACCAAAAATAGTGCATCTCTTTCGAGCACATTGATTCGTTCTACTATCGATGGATTAATACTTGATGTACCCGTTAAAGCAGGTAACTCTGTAATTATGAGTAATACCTTCAACGATGGTACTACCATTGCAACAGTTGCCAATATGAACGATTTAATCTTTGTAGGTAAGATAGACGAAACAGAAGTGGGACGTTTGCACAGTGGTATGCCTATTAAGCTAACTATCGGTGCTTTGCAAAATCTTAGTTTCGACGCAAACCTAGAATATATCTCACCAAAAGGAGTCGAAGAGAATGGAGCCAACCAATTTGAAATTAAAGCTGCCGTAGCTGCTCCCGATACCGTAATGATACGCTCAGGTTATTCGGCAAATGCCGAGATCGTGTTGCAACGTGCCAAGAATGTATTGACAGTTCCCGAAGGTGTTATCGAATTTAGCGGTGATTCTATTTTTGTACAAGTGATGACCGACTCTATTCCTGCACAAACATTTGAACGTCGTCAGGTGCAAACCGGATTGAGCGATGGTATCAAGATTGAAATCAAAGAAGGATTAAACGGTACAGAGAAACTTCGTGGTACCGAGAAGAAAGGATAATCTGAGATCTATTAATACGATAAGTTATGAAAAGAATTAAATTACTATATCTGTGTTTGTTTGCATTGCCGGTACAAGCGCAACAAGGATGGACTTTGCGCCAATGTATTGATTATGCCATAGAGCATAGCATTGTAGTACAGCAAGCCGAAAACGCAGCCGAGCAGAGTTCGGTAGATGTAAATACCGCTAAATGGAGTCGTTTGCCAAACTTGAATGGTTCTGCCGGACAAGGATGGAGCTGGGGACGTGCAGCTTCGCCCGTAGATAATGCCTATAGCGATGTAAATACATCAAGCACCTCTTTGCGTGTAGGCACAAGTGTTCCATTGTTTACAGGTTTACAAATACCCAATCAATACTCGTATGCCAAACTAACATTCTTGGCGGCTATCGAAGATTTGAATAGAGCCAAAGAAGATATCTCTATCAATGTAGCCTCTTCTTATTTGCAAGTGCTATTTAATTGGGAAATCCATAAAGTTGCTTTATCGCAAGTAGATTTAAGCCGTGCGCAATACAACCGATTGGATAAAATGCTCGAATTGGGTAAGTCTGCTCCTGCCGAAGTAGCCGAAGCGAAAGCTCGTTTGGCACAAGATCAGATGAATGCTGTACAAGCCGAAAACAATTATCAGTTGGCTTTGCTCGACTTAAGTCAACTGTTAGAACTACCTACTCCAGAGGGTTTCGTAATAGATACAAACGAGTCGTTGCCTACATTCGAACCATTGACACCACCCGATGAGATCTATACAGATGCTTTAATCAATAAGCCGCAAATCAAAGCTGCATTATTACGTTTAGAAGGTAGCGAAAAGAGTATTCGTATTGCACAAAGTGCATACTATCCGCAATTGTCGCTTAATGGCGATTTGTCAACCAACTACTATACAGTAGGCGGACAATCGGCCGATGGCTTTGGACGTCAGCTTAAGAATAACTTAAATAAGTATGTAGGATTTAATCTAAGCGTACCTCTATTCAATCGTTTTACAACTCGCAACCGTGTACGAACTGCCCGTTTGCAGCAACAAAACTTGGCCTTGCAACTCGACAATACCAAAAAGACTTTATACAAAGAGATACAACAAGCCTGGTATAACGCCGTAGCTTCCGAAAGCAAATACAACAGTAGTACCGAAGCTGTATATGCCAACCAAACAGCTTTCCAGTTGATAGGCGAGAAGTTTGATAATGGTAAATCGACTTTGCTCGAGTACGATACAGCTAAACAAAACCTGGCAGCTGCCGAGTCTGATCTGCTTCAAGCTAAAT
>CAMTPH010000131.1 GCA_947074345.1 uncultured Bacteroides sp.
TTCCTTGCGACCGAAATCGGCAAGTGTAATGTCAGCCACTTTGTATGGCAATGTAGAGAATAATTCTGTAGACATATTGTAAATGTT
The DNA here is from genome assembly GCA_947074345.1 of uncultured Bacteroides sp. GTDB lineage: Bacteria > Bacteroidota > Bacteroidia > Bacteroidales > Bacteroidaceae > Bacteroides. The sequence goes on from CAMTPH010000131.1 coordinate 88, forward strand.
TAATTATAAAAGTAATGCAAAGATAGAATATTCTAAACACCACAACAAAGAGTCACTCCTTTTTAATCAATAATAACAGCGATACGATTTACTTTTTTAAGAAATATTTTCTATTTTTGCAATCTTACATAAGTTGTTGTGCTAACATATCCATAATTGCACGTTCTTAATATGGAACAATACAAATCGAAGTCAAAAAAAGAACTATTAGAAATTATCGCTCAGCTTGAAAAGCAGATTGATGTTTTATCGTTGCGTTCAGTCTTAACTGATAGCACCAAACCTGCTTTAGAGAATGGTAAGGTTAACGATGATAGTTCATTGAATGACATTCTTACTCTTGCCAATAAAAAGTTATCCGAAGAGATAGCGTCTGATGATAAATCACCCGAACTATACGAAGTTAAGCGCTTGAATACTTTTTTAAATGTATTACTTGACAATGCACCTATCTTCTTATTTATTAAAGACGCAGGAAATGACTTCAGATATATCTATTGGAATAAGATGTTTGCCGATTACTCTGGTATATCTGCCGAAGAGGCTATCGGACACAATGACTTTGAAATCTTCCCAAATAGCAACGATGTAGAACGCTTCTACGATGATGACTTGAAAACTCTTGAACAAGGACGATTAGAGTACATCGAGGAGTATACTGCTGCCAATGGTGAAGAACGCATGACAAAGACCATCAAGATACTTGTTCCTTCGGGTAATGATCACCCTTTTATTGTTGGTATCTCATGGGATTTATCAGATATAATGAAGATAAAAAAAGAGTTAGTAGAGGCACGTGTCAAGGCTGAAGAGTCCGACCGGCTGAAGACTGCTTTTTTATCAAATATGACACACGAAATCAGAACTCCACTCAATGCTATCGTGGGTTTTTCAAGATTGATCGTCGATTCGCAAGTGCAAACCGAAAAAGCGCTGTATGCCGACATTATTGAGAAGAACTCAAATATGCTTCTTAACTTGTTTAATGATATTCTCGACTTATCAGCTTTAGAAACTGGCTCTTTAGAATTAGCCATCCGCATGATTAGACTGAAGGATGTTTGTGATCAGCTTTATGTTAAACACAAAGACAATACTTCGCCTTCGGTTAAATTGGTTGTAGACCGTGTTGACAGTAACCTTTGTATAGAAGGTGATTGGAAACGCATCATGCAGATAGGAGATCATCTAGTAGCTAATGCTATTAAGTTTACTAATGAGGGTGAGATACATGTCGGCTTTGTTAAAAAGCGCGATATGGTACAGTTTTATGTAAAAGACACCGGTATCGGTATTAACCCCCGTCGTTCTAATAGCATTTTTCAACGATTTGATAAAGTAGATAAGTTTGTACAAGGCAGCGGACTAGGTTTGCCTATATGCCGTATGCTGATAGAGAAAATGGGAGGCGAAATATGGGTTAATTCGAAGTTGGGAAAGGGAGCTACCTTTTTCTTCTCGTTGCCTATTAAAGCACCTCTATTAATACCTTAACTTATTGTTGTAATGTTTACAGAAGAAATTAAATCATACTTAGAAAACCTTAAAGATACCTGTCCTAATATAACCAACGAAGCAATTCAATATTATCAACAGGCAATCTATGCTGCGCTATATCCCAATAAGTATTTATATATCAATACGGATATAATGCAAAGACAAATAGGCTATTTAGTAAATGGTTTAGTAAGAGTTTTCTATGTCGATGAAAAAGGAAACGAAATCACAGTTGACTTCTTGAGTGAAGGTGATTATGTTGTTCATTATGGTGCGACTGTCGATAATGTGCGCAGCAAGTATTATTTTCAATGCATTGAGCCTTGCCTTATTATTAACGCGACACTAGAGCATATTCATGATACATGCGATAAGTATCCTGATATGAACAACTATTTGCGCATGATGCTCGAACAAGAGTTGAGCAAAAAACAAAAGCGCATTGATAGTTTCTTAATCAATAATGCCGAAGAGCGTTACAAAGACTTCGTGAACAATAACCCTGAACTCTTTAAGCGTCTTTCTATCTCTCACCTTAGTTCTTATTTAGGAATTGAACGACAAACCCTTACCCGTATTCGCAAGAAGTTGGCCGGTGAGTAATGTTTGACACATTTGTGTCAGCTACAATCTTGTTTAAAACCATAATTTTGCAACAAAAAGAATTATGTTGATCGGACATTATGGACCAGCCTTTATCATTAAGGCAATAGATAAGCGTGTACCTCTTTGGGGGTTATTTATTGCTGTGCAAGTACCCGATATCATTTGGGGAATCCTTATTTTATTGGGTGTCGAAAAAGCAAACATTAATCCTTCACTAACTTCCAATCCACTCGATTTGTCGTATATGCCCTATTCGCATGGGCTGCTATCATGTATTGTTTACAGTTTGCTCATTGTGGCTATCTTGTTGCTCTTTAAAACAAAGAAGCAGATAGCTTGGTGGATGGGTTTGGCTGTATTCTCGCATTGGTTGCTCGACTTTCTCTCTCATCGTCCCGACTTACCGGTTTATGGCGATACGATGAAGATAGGTTTGGGTTTATGGAATTATCCCACACTGGCGGTAATAGTCGAAGTGGGTATCTTTGTGGTAGGAGCCATCTGGTATGCCGTTGCAGTTGGTGGATTTAAACGATGGGCAGCAGTATTGTTCTGGTTGTTTGTAGTTGTGGCTGTGATAGCCTCTTCTGTTCGGGGCGATGCCATGTCGCCATCGAGTGCTAGCCTTGTCGCCATCTCTGCACTTTGTTTTTATGTAGTCGCAACAATTATCATCTATATAGTCGAAAAGAACGAACGTCGTCCAAATTAATATAGGTATTTAAAAAGAACAGGCTATCGGTTTTAATTTCCGGTAGCCTGTCTTTATTCATTATATAATGGTAATGCCTTGTTCTTTGCAAAGCTCTACCCCTAACTCTTTCAGTTTAAACTTCTGTATTTTGCCGCTTCCAGTCATCGGAAACTCTTTGATGAAGAATACATATTTAGGTATCTTGTAGCGCGATATCTTATTCTTGCAGAAGTCGCGTACATCCGATTCGTGCATCTCGACACCCTCTTTCAAGATAATGAAAGCGCCCACCTCTTCGCCGTATCTCTCTGATGGGATGCCGGCCACTTGTACATCTTTCACGCCATCGAGTTTGTAGAGGAATTCTTCAATCTCGCGAGGATAGATGTTTTCGCCACCACGAATAATCATATCTTTGATACGACCGGTGATGCGGTAGTTACCATTCTCATCTTTGATACCCAAGTCGCCCGAGTGAAGGAAACCGTTCTTGTCGATAACTTCGGCTGTGGCAGTTGGGTTTTTGTAGTACCCCTTCATGTTGTTGTAGCCTCGGTTGCACATTTCGCCTTGCACACCGATAGGGCACTCTTCGCCTGTTTCGGGGTCGAGCACTTTTACTTCGGTGAATTCGAAGTCGCGGCCCACAGTAGTGCAGCGTACTTCAAACGAGTCGTCTATGCGAGTGGCGGTCATGCCGGGCGATGTTTCTGTTAGTCCATACACGCTGGTTACCTTCATAAACATCTTCTCTTCTACCTGTTTCATCAGTTCGATGGGGCATAGCGAACCGGCCATGATGCCTGTGCGCAAGCTCGACATATCAAACATGTCAAACATGGGGTGATGCAGTTCGGCAATAAACATGGTTGGTACACCATAAACGGCCGTGCATCGCTCTTTATGAATAGAGGCCAATACCACCAATGGGTCGAAGCGCTCTACCATTACCTGCGTACAGCCATGTGTAAGGCAGTTCATCGTGGCAAGCACCACGCCAAAACAGTGGAATAGTGGCACGCAACAACAAAGCTTATCATCGGCAGTGAACTTCATGTGTTCGCCTGTCAAGTAACCATTGTTGGCTATATTGTGATGGCTCAACATAACCCCTTTTGGGAAACCAGTTGTGCCCGAAGTATATTGCATATTCACCACATCGTGGCAGCCCACTTGGCTCTTCATTTCGTTTAGTTCATCATCTTCAGAAGATTTACCCAATGTCAGAACCTCAGCCGTATTGTACATGCCGCGATACTTCTCTTGTCCCACGAATATAACATTCTTCATGTGTGGGAAACGTTCACTCTTTAAGTGACCACGTTGGCAAGTCTTGAGTTCGGGTAGCATGTTGTAGGTCATCTGCACAAAGTCGCTATCCTTCTCACCGTTCACGATGCATAGCGTATGCATATCCGAGTTTTCTACCAGATACTCCAATTCAGTTTGTTTGTAGTTGGTGTTTACCGTTACGTATACCGCACCAATTTTGGCACAAGCATAGAGTAGTGTCAACCAATCGGGTACGTTGGCCGCCCAGATACCCACATGAGTATCGCGCTTTACACCGATGGCGATAAGTCCTTTGGCCATATCGTCAACACGTTCGTTAAACTGTTTCCAGGTGAAGCGTAGGTTTCTGTCAGAGTAGACAATGTATTCTTTATCGGGAGTGAGCTCGGCCCAATGCTCAAGCCACTGTCCGAGTGTCTTATCGTAAAGTTGCATTTATAATTAGATTATTTGTGGGTTATAAAGATAGCGAGGCAGATGATGCACATCTACCTCTTGCTATATATGTCGAAATGTAAATTATACCGGTGTATAGATTACGGCCAATATCTTAGCTTGTTTGCCTTCGAAGGCATGTACATGATGAGGCACGATTGAGTCGTAATAGATGCTGTCGCCCTCTTCGAGTAGGTAAGTGAATTTGCCATAGCTTATTTCCATCGTTCCTTCGATAACCATGATAAACTCTTCGCCTTCGTGCGATGACAATACAAAGTCGCTCGACTCTTCGGTAGGTTGCACATCGATGATGAATGGTTCCATGTGGCGGTCGGCCTTCGATTTAGACAATGAGTGATACTCCATGTGTCGGCGCGAGTGGATGGCATTGTTTGAGAAGCTGATGGTATCTTTGGCCTCTTTCTTGCGACAAACTACCGGTCCGGTTTCATCTTGATCGTCTAAGAATGTACCTAAACGAACGCCCAACACGCGAGCTATTTTAATAAGTGGTGCAAGCGATGGGATATCTATGTTATTTTCTATTCTTTCAATCTGTTCGATAGCCAAGCCAGAGCGTTCGGCTAGATCTTCTATTGATATATTCTTTTCTTGGCGGAGTGCTTTAATCTTTTCTCCTACAATTTTAGTAGTGTCCATATATGATAGATTTTAAGTATAACTAGATGTTACGATTTATAATTTATGTTGCTGCAAAAATAACAAAATCTTTATTATATGTACAAGTTTAACTATAAAATAGGACATAAACACACTTTTCTGCTTAAAAATTATCGGTGCTACTCAATTGGTGTTAGTGTATAGTTAACTGTGCGCTTAAATGGAGCTTCATTGCCATAACTTATGGTTTGTGTGCAAAAGTCGGGCATGATGATAGAACCGGGCATATTGTTGTAGGTAAAGGTAGTAACCTCATCCGATCCCTCGTATTGCATCTCCTTTATCACTCGGAAGTTTACTCCAAATAAGCCGTTGTAGTAAGCCAACCGTTGCGTGTTAAGCGGATAAATCTCCGTTAAGAAGTAGTTGGGAAAGGCGTTCCATATTATCTCATCGCTGTACTTTATATGTAGCACCTCGGTTTGTCCGTTGACTACGGTAGTCAGCTTGGTGTTATAGTCGTCTATGTATTCAAACTTAGCCGATGCATTCAGTTTATCATCAATGTACTCGTCGAGTTGCGCCAAGTGTTCGCCGTAATATTTAAATAGATACGTGCGCTCTTCGCCACCGGTAGAGTAGAAACGCCCTTGGTGTGTTAAGCCCCATTGGTCGTGTATGTACTCCCATGAGTTGCCCAGTTCGTCTGTATAGGTATATTTTCTGTTATTGAAGTCGTAGTCTATGGAGTAGTTGTTTTTTAACTCAAAGTCCAGTACTTTTTGCTCGGTGTAGCACGACGTCATAAACACGAAGTCAGAGTAATTGTAAACCTCTTTATAAGTTAATGTGCCACCATCAGATTGTTTCACCTCGCTGATGGTGAGTTGAGCTTTCCATGGATCGGGTTCGATGATGTCGTTGATATCTTCATTGTTGTTGCAGGCTACTAGAGCAGTCATGCAAAGCAGGCATAAGCCTGTGATTTGTTTGTGGAGAGTAGTTTTCATTCTATTAGTTTTTCATATATAAATGGTGCACACGTTGAAAGTAGCATCCGGGTTTTGCTATCATTACATATATAATAAGGAGATAAGGTGTGGTCGACTGTAAATCGGCGTTTGGTAGACTACCTTGTCTACCGACCTAGGCTACCTTATCCAGCGCGGTGGGTTACCTAGTCTACCGTGGTAGGTTACCTTATCTACCAAATGGGGCCAAGTAACTAGCCTTGTTATAGCAAAAGTATATAAATGTGGGGTATAAACAAAAAAAGAGCCGAGACTTCTTGCGAAGTGCGGCTCTTTTTAAATGGTTTAGCTTCGGATTAGCGACGTAATCCAAGAGTTTTAACGATAGCACGATATCTAGTGATATCAGTAGCTTTTAGGTAGTTTAACAAACGACGACGTTTTGCTACCAA
>CAMTPH010000132.1 GCA_947074345.1 uncultured Bacteroides sp.
CACCCGCACGTGTCATAGACTCTTTGAAAGAGAATGAGAAATATGCCCATGTTTTTTCACCTTGTTCTGGTGTAGGGTTTACATCATTTGTAAAATCTTCTTGCGAACAAGCAGCAAATGCAAGAGCTGCTAACGCCATCATCGAAATCTTGCTAAATAATTTCATAAGTTTCAAATTAAATGTTTTAAATTAATCTTTATTTTTTTGTTATATTTTCTTGTTTTAAATCTCAGTATCTATCATTTTGACCAGCCAACCGTTTACATAGATGGTAGTTGCTACCCATGTTTGATCGGTATTGTGTTCGGTACATCTAAAAGTCAAATCAATTTGGTATTCGCTTTCGCGATCTATTAACTCTTGTGTACCATAATGTCCGGTCAGTTTTATCAATTCAATTAAGCTTTGTGTGTAAACAGTCTTTTCTGTTCCATCTTCTTGTACTTGTTTTACAACAAGCCTCATCGTACTTCCTTCGGCAATCAACCTCATCGTTCTAACCCACACATCTACTTCGGTTATGTTACTCATTGTTTTGGGCATCATGGCCGTGCAGTAAGTCAAAAGTCGTTTATATAAAAGTTTGTTGCTAAAGTCCATCTCTCCGTTATTACCTTCCAGATAGACACGTGTAGTGTTCTTATGCCAATCATCGACACAATACTTACCTTCCCAATCTTTCCAGTTGATTTTAACACTAATATCGTTGGTAACTTTCAAGAAATCTACATTGCATGCAGACGCTTTTTCGTTTTGAATATTGACAAAAGAGGAAGAGCCATGAAATAATGTTGTTGGTGTGGAATAAACATAATAATCTGTGTTTGTTTCATCTCTTGTCGACTCTGCATCTGCTAATAACTCTAAGTGCGCAGTCGAACGTTCTTCAATATAACTTATAGGCGTATCTTCATAGAGATTTCCCAACGCCACCACTTCATAGCTCCCTTTTTCTAAACCTTCTATAAGGACATTGTGCCCATTTGTAAAAGATTTACTCTCTTCAGTAATTCGTCGTACAATTTTGCCGTCTTCATCATAAATAAAAATATCAATTTTATCAATTTCCTTTTCCAGTTTATCTTTGTATTCCGAATTATATAAATGTGTTAAGTTTATAATCAATTCGCCATTTGCTTCACAATCCTTCAACTCATCATAAATACATCCTTGACAAAGAAGAACCGAAGCTAATAAAACCACAAGAGCATACGTTTTTTTCATAATTCCAAAACTCACCATTTCAGTATATCGTGTCGTGTAACTAAAAATCTAACAATATATTATTGTCTATAGATCTGAAACTGGAAATGTAGCTAAGTATCGTCTCACTACTTGATTAAATCTATTCAAATTACCAGTCATTCTATATGAATTTCCATCAAATTCTTCAAGAGTAGCCGAGTTAAAAGAGATGGCACCTCCAGTAGCATTCAGGATATCCAACAAACTAAAAGTCTCTAATGAGCAAACAAGCTCATAGTTATCTATACATCTTTCATTACTTTCGCCAACCGGCTTAATAATATTATACGACTCTAACAATCCAAGCGTTTCCTCTATTTCTTCTTTCGAAAATATTTTAATTATAGTACTCATCAATGAAGTTTTTCCTCCATAATATTGAGCTAAATACAAAGCTGCTTTTGTAGTTTCAGATAACATATTATTATTTTTAGTTGTGTTGATATATAGTTATTTTTAATATCTATTTATTAAATAGAGAACTTAAAAAAGATAGTCTTAAACTAAAATCGATACCATTCATTTTATACAAGTTTTGAAGATTAGTTGGCTAAATATCTTTTTAAACCATCAAATTTAAATCAGATTTTGCAATCTCCAGTAATCAATCTACTTGTACTTTTTGACTATCTTTGTTGCAAATTAAAGTATTTAATAGCAATCATTCAGTATTTACAACTTTATTTTAACATCTATTTAACTAAATAGCATATATTTTACATCTTTTCACATAATTCAATTAACAAATAGCAACAACCCTACTATTAAAGCATCAAACAGAACAGATTATTCAACTTTTAATCAAATCACAATAAACCAAGAAAGTCGATTAGGCAACAAAATCAAGTAAGTATTTAACAATAAAAAATAAAATACAGTATTAAAACTTGCAAATATGTTAACAACAAAAGAGTTACAAAACATAAAGCTGCTAATAGAAGAATAAATATGTATCTAAAATGAATCTCAGGAAGATTTTTGTACATGGATAGATCAAAGTCTAAACGCCCCACCTTTATACCCACCAAACAAGAATCTATAGTACAACATATGCAACAAAATGCATAAGCATATATATAAGTAATGTATTAGTTTAGAAGCTTCAGCACGATGAGTACACTTATACACCATGAAAACATGGGGATGTTTTGCACAACAACACCCGGATGTTTTAATACACAACATCCGGGTGTTTTGATACACAACATGGGGATGTTGTGATAGCTATCTCTTAACAATCAATATGCTGAACGATACAAACCACGCTGCTCTACTACATTAAAAACATTCAGCATCAATGGCATCTATGCCTATTGTACAACCCACAACAACGATTTAATAAACAAAATATAGATAAGCTACAAAGAGTTGAATAGATTAATTGATTAACTTTGCATGCTATTTTCTAATGAAATGAAAATCAGCTTGCAACAAACGCACTATTTATAGATAAAAAAAACAACATCAAAGCGATCAATGAAACGAATTTATTTAATAATCATTCTTATAGCAGCCAACATTCCATTTACTAAATCTCAAGAAGTACTAATCAATGCCGACTTTGTAAGCAGTTACATGTGGCGCGGTATAAAAAACGGTAATGCAGCTATTCAACCATGCATAGGCTTCAATATAGGTGGTTTTACTATTTCGGCTTGGGGATCGTCAGAGTTTTCGAATAGCAACAATGAGTTAGACCTTTCGGTTGAGTACGAAGTAGGCAATTGGTTATTTTCGTTTACCGACTACTTCGGACAAGACGAAGATGGCAGTTTTGACTATTTTAATTATAAAGCACGCACTACAGGCCACTCGTTTGATGCAGGTGCAATGTATACTTTCTCAGACAAATTTCCTCTTTCGCTTTCGTGGTATACAATAGTTGCCGGCGACGACTTTCGAGAGAATGGAAAGAGAGCATGGTCAAGTTATATCCAATTATCGTATCCTATATATATAAGAGGTGTAGAGTTGAACTTCGAACTAGGCATAACTCCTTGGGAAGGATATTATGCAGATAAGTTCAACGTGAACAACATCGCTGTAAATGCAAGCAAAGAGATACAAATTTCGAGCAAGTTTGCTTTAAACCTATTTACTCAATTAGGATTTAATCCGGTAGAGAATAAAACCTATTTTGTAGCCGGATTTGGCTTTTAACAAACAAAACACTGCACATAAAACTCAAGAGTGAGCTATTTTCTTTTAATAATTCTTGGCTAAGTCAGTTGTTTGCTTAATTTTGCACGCTGATAGTTAACCGGGGATTACGGAAGCAATTGTAACTGCACATTGCCGGATGCTAACACAAAAGAAATACTAATACTTAAATTTATAACATGAGTTTGAAAATTGTTGTATTGGCAAAACAAGTACCCGATACTCGTAACGTGGGAAAAGATGCCATGAAAGCCGACGGCACAGTAAACCGTGCGGCACTGCCTGCTATCTTCAATCCAGAAGATTTAAACGCACTCGAACAAGCTTTACGATTAAAAGACGAACATCCCGGTTCTACTGTAACTATCTTGACTATGGGTCCAGGTCGTGCAGCTGATATCATCCGTGAAGGTTTATTCCGCGGTGCGGATAATGGTTATTTATTGACCGACCGTGCATTTGCAGGAGCCGACACACTTGCAACTTCGTATGCATTGGCTACTGCTATCAAGAAGATTGGTGGTGTAGACATCATTATTGGCGGACGTCAAGCTATTGATGGCGACACAGCACAAGTAGGTCCTCAAGTAGCAGAGAAGCTTGGATTGACACAGATTACTTACGCTGAAGAAATTCTTAAAATAGAAAATAACCTGATCACTGTAAAACGCCACATCGACGGTGGAGTTGAAACAGTCGAAGGTCCACTTCCTATCGTGATAACAGTAACAGGTTCGGCAGACCCTTGTCGCCCTCGCAATGCTAAATTGATTCAGAAATATAAGCATGCCAAAACAATCACCGAAAAACAAGCGGGCGATTTAGATTATACAGATCTATATGACAATCGCGATTATTTGAATCTAACCGAATGGAGCGTAGCCGATGTTAATGGCGACTTAGCTCAATGCGGTCTAAGCGGTTCGCCAACAAAGGTGAAGGCTATTCAAAATATCGTATTCCAAGCCAAAGAGAGCAAAACACTTTCGGGAAGCGATCGCGATGTAGAAGATTTGATTGTTGAACTATTAGCTAACCATACTATTGGCTAAAAATACTCGATAAGAACTATGAATAACTTATTTGTATATTGCGAGATTGAAGACGGAAACGTATTAGACGTAAGTCTTGAACTACTCACCAAAGGTCGTTCACTAGCCAATCAGTTAAACTGTAAACTGGAAGCTATTGTAGCCGGCACCGGACTAAAAGATATTGAAAAACAAATCATTCCTTATGGCGTAGATAAACTTTACGTTTTTGATGCCGAAGGACTTTATCCATACACTTCACTTCCTCACACATCAATCTTGGTAAATCTTTTCAAAGAAGAGAAACCACAGGTATGCTTGATGGGTGCTACCGTTATCGGTCGTGACTTAGGTCCACGCGTATCATCTGCCCTAACAAGCGGTTTGACAGCAGACTGTACATCACTCGAAATCGGTGATCACGAAGACAAGAAAGAAGGTAAAACATACAAAGACTTACTTTATCAAATTCGCCCTGCATTTGGTGGTAACATCGTTGCTACTATTATCAATCCCGAACATCGTCCACAAATGGCTACTGTTCGTGAGGGTGTAATGAAGAAAGAAATTCTTGATGCTAACTATAAAGGCGAAGTGGTTTATCCTGACGTAACAAAATATGTTGCCGATACCGACTTTGTGGTAAAAGTAATTGAACGCCACGTAGAGAAAGCAAAAAACAACTTGAAAGGCTCGCCTATCATTGTAGCAGGTGGCTACGGTGTGGGTTCAAAAGAGAACTTCAACCTATTGTTTGACCTAGCTAAAGTATTGAATGCAGAAGTTGGTGCTAGCCGTGCAGCTGTTGATGCCGGATATGCAGACCACGATCGTCAGATTGGCCAAACAGGTGTTACTGTTCGTCCTAAATTATATATCGCTTGTGGTATATCAGGACAGATTCAACACATTGCCGGTATGCAAGAGAGTGGTATCATCATCTCGGTAAACAATGACCCTGATGCTCCTATCAACCAAATTGCAGACTATGTAATCAATGGCACAATCGAAGAAGTTGTACCTAAGATGATTAAGTATTATAAAGCGAACAGTAAGTAACTTTATAAGAATAAGGAGTTAGCATACAATGAATTAATAATTAGCATAGAGAAACACCGATAGCATGCCAACTATTTTAAAGAAGGCGATGCAACAATCATTATTCTCTATCTACTTTAATACTTAAACATAATGAATTTCTATAACGATACACCGGAGCTCAAACATCATTTGAGTCATCCGTTAATGAAAAGAATTGTTGAACTGAAAGAACGCAATTTTGCGGACAAAGATAAATTTGACTATGCACCCGTTGACTTTGAAGACGCGATGGATAGTTATGACAAAGTACTCGAAATTGTTGGTGAAATCTGTGGTGACATCATCGCTCCTAATGCTGAAGGCGTAGACCATGATGGACCCGTTTGCGCTAATGGCCGTGTAACTTACGCCAAAGGAACAGCCGAAAACTTAGAAGCTTGCCGCAAAGCGGGTTTAATGGGTATGGCTATGCCTCGCCGTTTCGGTGGTTTGAACTTCCCTATCACTCCATATATTATGGCTGCTGATATTGTAAGCCGCAGTGATGCAGGTTTTGAAAACCTTTGGGGATTGCAAGACTGTGCAGAAACTATCTATGAGTTTGCTGACGAAGATCAAAAACAACGCTATATCACTCGTGTATGCCAAGGCGAAACAATGTCAATGGACTTGACTGAACCTGATGCAGGTTCTGACCTTCAAGCTGTAACGCTAAAAGCTACTTATAGCGAAGAAGATAAATGTTGGTACTTGAATGGCGTGAAACGTTTCATCACGAATGGCGATGCAGACATTCACTTGGTATTGGCTCGTTCTGAAGAAGGAACTAAAGATGGACGTGGACTTTCGATGTTCATCTACGACAAGCGCAATGGTGGTGTAAATGTACGTCGTATCGAAAACAAGATGGGTATCAAAGGATCTCCAACTTGCGAGCTGACTTACAAAAATGCTAAAGCTGAACTTTGTGGCGATCGCAAGTTAGGTTTGATTAAATATGTAATGGCATTGATGAATGGTGCTCGTTTGGGTATTGCTGCTCAATCGGTAGGTATCTCTCAAG
>CAMTPH010000133.1 GCA_947074345.1 uncultured Bacteroides sp.
ATGGACATGCCAATGGATAAAGGCATGAAGATGGATATGTCGATGGACAAAGGTATGAAAATGGATATGCCAATGGGCGACATGGATATGGGACCTAAGAAACCACGATGGCAATCAATAGCATTGTCTGCATTACATTGCGGAGCGGGTTGTACATTGGCAGACATCATAGGAGAATGGATATCTCATTATATACATTTCGAAATAGCTGGTAGCACTTTGCTAAGTAATTGGATTATTGATTTTATTCTTGCATTAATAATAGGAGTCTATTTTCAATTTTATGCTATACGCGAAATGCAGAAAATCTCAGTCGGTAAAGGATTGTTTATGGCTTTCAAAGCCGATGTTTTGTCTCTTACTTCTTGGCAGATCGGCATGTATGGATGGATGGCAATTGTATATTTCGTGATTTTCGATTCATATCCATTACACGAAAGTCGTTGGATTTTTTGGTTTATGATGCAAATAGCTATGCTGTTTGGATTCTTCTGTGCATATCCAATGAATGCTTTGCTTATTAAATTAGGAATCAAGAAAGGTATGTAATATTTTTAAATAACATAATATGAAACAAGGGGCTTTAATAATTTGGGTATTAGTTTGTGTTGCTGTAGTTTTTGTGCTTTGGATGGGAGTGATAAATCCGATAAGCGTGGAAGCATATAATTGGCGTAATACCTTTTTCCCAAATTTTTCATATCGTTATGATGATTACATTATATATGTGCCCATTGTAGTAATGTTTGGTATGGCAATTGGTGGAGTTAAGAGTTATGATGGTTGGAAACGAATGTTGGTATTATCACTTTTTTCGTTTGCCCTAATGTTGATAGTTGTAAACATATTAAAGTCAATAACAGGAATTCTTCGTCCAGATATGTCCGATTACTATTCTTTCCCTTCAGGACATACAGCTGCTGCTTTTACTGCTTCTACATTATTATATAAAGAATATGGATATCGCTTAAAATGGACCTCAATTTTCATTTATTCAACAGCTGTTGCGGTAGGTATAACACGTATGCTTAATAATAGACATTGGTTAAGTGATGTGCTAGCGGGTGCTCTAATAGGGATTACATGTGTTCTTATAATCTATTATTTTGGTAATCTAATGCGAGCTAAAAAACAAAACGCTCGATCATAAATACAGTAAAATAAAAAATGCTCGAAGACTAAGTAGAAGTCTTCGAGCATTTTTTATTATCTTATTATTGCTATTTATGCAATACCATGAGCATTAGCAGTAGGGCTTATCTTCTTGATTAAACCTTGCAATACAGCTCCCGGTCCACATTCTGTGAATTCAATAGCTCCATCTGCAACCATGTTTTCAACTGTTTGTGTCCAACGAACAGATGCTGTTAGCTGAGCAATTAAGTTTTTCTTAATCTCTTCTGGGTTTGTGTATGGACGTGCATCAACATTCTGATAAACCGGACATGTTGGAGTTTTAAATTCAGTAGCATTGATTGCTGCTTCCAATTCAACTTTTGCAGGATCCATTAATGGAGAATGAAATGCACCACCAACTTTCAATGGAAGAGCACGTTTAGCACCTGCTGCTTTCATTAATTCACAACTTTTTTCGATACCTGGTACAGAGCCAGAAATAACGATTTGTCCTGGACAATTGAAGTTTGCAGGAACACATACTTCACCTTCTTCAGATACTAGGTTACAGATTTCTACTACTTTTTCGTCTGGTAAAGCCAAAATTGCAGCCATTGTTGAAGGAGTAGCTTCACATGCTTTTTGCATAGCCATTGCACGTGCATAAACTAATTTCAATCCATCTTCAAAGCTCAATGCTCCAGCAGCTACAAGTGCCGAAAATTCACCCAATGAATGACCAGCGGTCATTTCTGGTTTGAAATCATCGCCCATGCATAATGCAGAGATCACAGAGTGCAAAAATACTGCAGGCTGAGTAACTTTGGTTTGACGAAGATCTTCATCTGTTCCTTCGAACATAATATCTGTGATGCGATATCCTAGGATATCGTTTGCTTTTTCAAACAATTCTTTTGCTAAAGCAGAATTTTCATACAAGTCTTTGCCCATTCCTACGAATTGAGCTCCTTGACCGGGAAATACAAATGCTTTCATTCTTAATTTGTTTAATTTATTGTTAAATGCGGCTGCAAAGATATACATTCCTAGAATATATCAGAATTTCAAGCAATGTTTTGTGCAATTAACCACTTGGTAATTGTCTATTTTGATATGTATAGTTTGCAAAATAGATTCCCCTCATATTTTGTTTGCAATAATTAACATATTAATATTCAGCAACAGATACATTAAGAAACCGCAATGATGAGTTACTCTACAAAATACAATAAGTACACTAAATATAATAGATATTTAAAAGTGTTTAAACTATTGATAATAAATAGATATTGCCTTATTGTAAACATTACAATTAGTATATAATATAAATGTATAAACTACATATTGTAAAATCTACAATAAGAACATTTGAGCATAATGTAACATCTACAATAACTATTTCTATGAAAAACAATGTTTTATAGCATGTTTTTATTCTTGTTAGCAGTTCTAAAACATCTATATATTTGTGCAAAACAAATTAATCAACTATGCAAAATCAACAACCATTAGCCAATAATCATATATCTGTGGACTGTGTAGTCATTGGTTTTGATGGAGAAGAATTAAAAGTTTTATTAATAAATCGCACAGGCGAAGAAGATGGAGAAATCTATCATGACATGAAACTTCCGGGCAGTCTTATATATATGGATGAAGATCTTGATGAAGCAGCTCAACGTGTATTAAATGAATTGACCGGAGTGAAAAACGTTAATCTTATCCAATTTAAAACATTTGGTTCCAAAAATAGAACTAGCGACCCTAAAGATATTAAATGGTTAGAACGTGCCATGCACTCTAAAGTTGAAAGAATTGTAACCATTGCATATCTTTCTATGGTGAAGATAGATCGTAGCATGGATAAAAACCTTGATGCACATCAAGCATCATGGGTTTCATTGAAGAATGTTAAGACATTGGCTTTCGACCATAATCTCATTATACAAGAAGCAATTAAATATATTCAACGACTTATAGAAACAAGTCCGGCCATATTATTTAATTTATTACCAAGGAAATTTACAGCATCTCAACTACGTGTGTTATTTGAGCTAATCTATAATAAACCAATAGATGTACGCAATTTCCATAAGAAGATGTCTATGTGGAGTTTTATTATTCCGCTTGAGGAAAAACAAACCGGAGTTGCGCATAGAGCTGCTCGATATTATAAGTTTGATCGAAAGATATACAATAAACTTACTGATAAAATTTAAACCAACTGATTTACAAAACCTTTAAAATCAATATAATATTATGTACTTATTAGGTTATGATATAGGTAGCTCATCTGTAAAAGCTAGTTTAGTAAATGCTGAAACTGGTAAATGTGTTGCTACATCTTTCTTCCCAAAAACTGAAGCTAAAATTATAGCTGTTCATCCAGGATGGGCCGAACAAGAGCCTGAGAATTGGTGGAATCATTTAAAATTAGCTACCCAAGCTATAATGTTCGAATCAAAAGTAAATCCAAATGATATAAAAGCTATTGGCATTTCTTATCAGATGCATGGTTTAGTGTGTGTGGATAAAAATCAAAAAGTTCTTCGTCCTTCTATAATATGGTGTGATTCGCGTGCGGTACCTTATGGTCAAAAGGCTTTTGAGACATTAGGAGAGGAGTATTGTTTATCTCATTTATTAAACTCTCCCGGTAACTTTACTGCATCAAAACTAGCTTGGATTAAAGAGAATGAGCCTGAATTGTTTTCAAAGATTCATAAAATCATGCTTCCAGGTGACTATATAGCGATGCGTTTAAGTGGAGAAATCTGTACTACAGCCGAAGGATTATCTGAAGGTATGTTTTGGGATTTCAAAAATGGATGTATTTCTAAAGAATTGATGGCGTATTATGGATTTGATATGTCAATCTTGCCCGAAGTAAAACCTACATTCTCTGAACAAGGGCGTGTTAATGCTACTGCTGCAGCTGAATTAGGATTGGCAGAAGGTACACTAATTACATATAGAGCGGGAGATCAACCAAATAATGCATTGTCGCTTAATGTATTTAATCCGGGTGAAATTGCTTCAACTGCAGGTACATCTGGTGTGGTATATGGTGTAAACGGTGAGATTAACTATGATCCTCAATCAAGAGTAAACACATTTGCACACGTTAATTACACACCTGAGCAAACACGTTTAGGAGTTTTGCTTTGCATCAATGGAACAGGTATTCTTAATTCATGGATTAAACGAACTGTAGCTCCCGAAGAAATTTCATACAGTGGCATGAATGAGTTGGCATCTAAAATAGCAATTGGCAGTAATGGACTTAGTATTCTTCCATTTGGAAATGGGGCAGAACGTATGCTTTGCAATAAAGAGATTGGATGTAGCATGCATGGCATCGATTTTAATTCGCATAGCAAAGCAGATATTATTCGTGCTGCACAAGAAGGAATCGTATTCTCATTTAAATATGGTATTGACATAATGGAAGAAATGGGCATACCGGTACAAAAGATTCATGCTGGACATGCTAATATGTTTTTGAGTCCAATATTTAGAAACACATTGGCTGGTGTAACTGGTGCAACAATCGAATTGTACGACACTGATGGTTCTGTAGGAGCTGCCAAGGGCGCAGGTATGGGTGCAGGTGTTTACAAAGATAATAAAGAGGCATTTGCAACACTCGATAAACTAGAGGTTATTGAGCCAAAAGCTAGTGATGAGCAAGCATATGCTGAAGCATACGAGCGTTGGAAACAATGTCTTGAAAAAGAAATCAATTGAAACTGAATATAAATAATAACATTAACATTTTAATAAATAAAGAAATTATGGCAACAAAAGAGTATTTCCCAAGTGTTGGTCAAATCAAGTTTGAAGGAAAAGAAAGTAGAAATCCAATGGCATTCCGCTATTATGATGCTAACAAAGTAGTATTGGGCAAACCAATGAAAGATTGGTTAAAGTTTGCGATGGCTTGGTGGCATACTTTGTGTGCAGAAGGTGGCGATCAATTTGGTGGTGGAACAAAACAATATCCTTGGATCTGCAGTACTGATGCTGTACAAGTTGCAAAAGATAAATTGGATGCCGGTTTTGAGTTTATGCAAAAAATTGGTATTGAGTACTACTGCTTCCACGATATCGACTTGGTAAATGAAGGATCTAGCATCGAAGAATACGAAGCAAACTTGAAGGCTATTGTAGCTTATGCTAAACAAAAACAAGCTGAAACAGGCATTAAACTTTTGTGGGGTACTGCAAATGTATTTAGCGATGCACGTTATATGAATGGTGCTGCTACAAATCCTGATTTTGATGTTGTAGCTCGTGCTGCTGTACAAATCAAAAATGCAATTGATGCAACAATCGAACTAGGTGGTTCTAATTATGTATTCTGGGGCGGTCGCGAAGGTTATATGTCATTGCTTAATACTGACCAAAAACGCGAAAAAGAACATTTGGCTCGTATGCTAACTTTAGCTCGTGACTATGCTCGTTCTAAAGGTTTCACAGGTACTTTCCTTATCGAACCAAAACCAATGGAACCATCAAAACACCAATATGATGTAGATACAGAAACTGTAATCGGTTTCTTGAAAGCTCATGGATTAGAAAATGATTTTAAAGTAAACATTGAAGTAAATCATGCTACACTTGCAGGTCATACATTCGAACACGAATTAGCAGTAGCTGTTGATAATGGTATGTTGGGTTCTATCGATGCTAACCGCGGTGATTATCAAAACGGCTGGGATACAGACCAATTCCCAATTGACAATTATGAATTGACTCAAGCTATGATGCAAGTTATTCGTAACGGTGGTTTAGGAAATGGTGGTTGTAACTTCGATGCTAAAACTCGTCGTAACTCAACTGACTTAGAAGATATCTTCATTGCTCACATCTCAGGTATGGATGCTATGGCTCGCGCATTAGAAAGTGCAGCTGCTATCCTTGAAGAATCTCCATACAAGAAAATGTTGACTGAGCGTTATGCTTCATTTGATGCAGGCAAAGGAAAAGAATTTGAAGATGGTAAATTGTCATTAGAAGATCTAGTAGCTTACTCTAAAGCTAACGGTGAACCTAAAA
>CAMTPH010000134.1 GCA_947074345.1 uncultured Bacteroides sp.
GCCCATCCTCTACATCCGTACATTTCGGCAGTTTGTTTACCTTGTATAGCAGTCTCTTTGATAAGCTGTAGAAATGGTTCGTGCATTTCGGGTAAGTTAGTAATCTCTGCCGGCCAGTAGTTCATCTCCACATTAATATCGGTTGTATATTTCCCATCCCA
The DNA here is from genome assembly GCA_947074345.1 of uncultured Bacteroides sp. Lineage (GTDB taxonomy): Bacteria > Bacteroidota > Bacteroidia > Bacteroidales > Bacteroidaceae > Bacteroides. Next base: position 162 of record CAMTPH010000134.1, read on the forward strand.
TGGAGCAAATAGCTTATAATTCCAAATGCCTTGTAGGTTGGCTGCTTGTCCACCGGGTTGCGATGAGCATATTAACAAGTATCTACCAAACTGAAAATAAAGAGCAGATAATTGTGGGTCAAAGGTGTCTTTGAACTCAACAATACGCTGATTAGTTGGTTTTATGGCTTGTTCGTTGCTTCCTAAATTAAGCGAAACACGATTGAACAGATTGCTATAATAGTCTATATGTTCTTTTTTAGCAGTTTGATAATTCTTGTTCGCACGTTTTAAATACTCTTTGGCGCTCTCTGTCGAATTGCCCGAAACATCTTGATAGTTTACAAAGTTAGTGCCGGTAGATACATAAATGGTTACGCTATTAGCTTCTTTCAGATACAATGCCGAATCACCATCAATGGTCAAAACACCACCATCATGCTCAATCTTGGTGAGTGTAGTAAATTGTACTTTACCTTCTATTCCTTCATGATCGCTCGCTTTACCATTGAGCTGAAGTTCATTGTTTGAAGTAATGCTTTTTACGATATCACTTTTATAAGGAGTAGAGTAGTGAGTACTAAACGAAATCTGTCCCTCTTTATCGGCAGTCAGTTTGATAATCAATAAATCATCGGTGAAAGAGGTAAAAGCCTCGCGTTTATAATTAACCCCATTGGCTGTAAAAAGGGTAGTAGCCAACGCTTTTTCAATATCCAAGTCACGATAATAGTTAGAATATTCTTTGATATTGTCAAAGTCAAGATGAAGCGAACCAATGGTTTGATAAGGCATACCATTGGCCGATACAGAGCTGATAGCTTCGCCGCATAATTGTTGAGCCTCTTTGTTTTTACCTTCAAAGATTAATTGTCTTATTTGTTTTAGTGCATCTTTAGCCTTCGGATTTGTATTGTTATGCGGTGAACCTCCCCAAATGGTTTCTTCATTGAGTTGAAATTCTTCATTAATAGTATTGCCATATACCATAGCGCCAATCCGACCATTGCCAAGCGGAAGAGCTTCTACCCATGTCTCAGCAGGTTCATTGTACCATAACTTTAAGTTTGTATCTTGTGCCTGAACCAATAAGGATGATACAATAAAGAGAAGAGTGATTATTCGTTTCATTATCTTATTGTACATTTATACTGATGCTTTGTAAATCTTCGTTTCTAGAACTGCTTCCATACAATACTTCAAACTCACCCGGAGTAGTACAGATTGTGTTTGTTTGCGGATTAAACCATTCAAACGATTTATAATCAAGAGGAATAGTTGCGACCATATTTTCGCCTGCTTTCATTGATATACGTTTAAATGCGCGTAGAGCTTTGATTGGTCCATCTGTATCATCAATGCGTTTCAAGTATACCTGTATCACTTCATCACCATCCATTGTTCCTGTATTGCTGATAGGAATGTTCAACTCAACAACTTCGTTTTCATTAATCGTTGGTTGGCTAAGTTTTGCTTTGCCGTAATCGAATGTAGTATAACTCAATCCATAACCAAATGGGAATAACGGAGTTTGTGTCATATAACGATAAGTGCGCTCTTTCATTGAGTATTCTTCAAAATCGGGAAGTTGGTCTACGTTGCAATAGAAGGTTACCGGAAGTCTACCTGCCGGATTATATTCACCAAATAGAACTTCAGCAACAGCTTGTCCACCTGCTTGACCAGGATACCATGCTTGCAATATAGCATCACAACTTTCAGTTTCAGGAACAAGTCCCATAGCCGAACCCGAATAATTAACGAACACTACCTTTTTGCCATTATCTTTTAATCCTTGCAATATCTCTCTTTGGATAGCCGGTAGTTCGATGTTTGTTCTATCACCACCTCTAAACCCAGGAGCATCTACAGGCATCTCTTCTCCTTCGAGCAAAGCAGAAATACCACCTGCAAATACTACAACCTCAGCATCACCAATTGTACTAAGTAATTTCTCGATATTGAAAGGAACTTCTTCAACTAAGTCAAAGTTCAAATAAGGATCAATGCGCTTGGTAGTAAAAGCAAGTTCGATATTATATTTCTCGCCAGCTATTACAGGCAATGTGTATATGTTTTGTGGAATCTTTATGTTCGATTTTTCAATAACCTCTTTCCCGTTTATGTAGATTTTAAACTTTTCGTTAGTTTGAATTCTAAATTTAGCTTCACCACTCTTTAGAGGAGTCAATATTGTTTTGTAAATAGCCGAGAAATCGCTTATATTGACACCGGCAGTAAAGGCGGTTGCTCCCATTGTAGTAAAATGAAACGGAGTACTTATTTGAACATTTGCAGCCGCTTTCCCTTCAAAATCTTTATTGTTCCAATAGGTAGCTTCAAATCCTTTTTTATCATTGATGCTGCATTGACCAAACAAGCTATTATAAGTAATACCATCAATAGCGCTACAAGCAGGAGTGTATACCAATTGCGATTGAGGCAACATCTCTTTCATGGCCGATAATAGGGTAGACGTGTTTGATGGGAATCCGTTGTAATTGGCCCATTGCATAACAGAGTCATTTGCATTTGGTCCGATTAATGCAATCTTAGAGTTTTTGTTGAGCGGCAAGATGTTATCTTTGTTTTGAAGAAGAGTCATTGTTTGTCGAGCTATTTGCAATGCTTTCGCTTTGTGTTCATCGCAATCAACAACACTGTATGGTATTTGCCATGGATGCACCTCTTCCATTTCGCCCAATTCAAAGCGAGCTTTTAGAAGTCTTTTAAGAGATACATTAATTTGTTCTTCGGTGATATATCCTGCTTTAATAGCATCAGGCAGATTACGATATTCGCTACCACATTCAAGATCGGTACCACTAATCACGGCACCAGCAGCGGCATGCGAACCATCTTTATGTGTCATATGTTTGTTTTCTTGCCAGAAATCATTAATTGCCCAACAATCAGAAACCACAATCCCATTAAAACCCCATTCATCTCTAAGAATCTGAGTTAACAACCGATTACTTCCGCAACATGGTTCACCCTCGTAGCGATTGTAAGCGCACATAATCTCTTTAACTTTTGCATCTTCTACTAACGATTTGAAGGCAGGAAGATACGTTTCCCAAAGATCGCGTGGGTCAATGTCTTTAGCATCAAAGCTATGACGATTCCATTCAGGGCCCGAATGAACAGCAAAATGTTTGGCACAAGCATGAAGTTTGTTGTATTTGGCAGAGTCGGGACCTTGCAATCCTTTAACTACTGCCATGCCCATAAGAGTTGTTAAATAAGGATCTTCACCATAGGTTTCTTGTCCGCGTCCCCAACGTGGATCGCGAAATATATTGATGTTGGGAGTCCACATTGTTAACCCCTGATATCTTTTATATTCGCCACGATTATTAAAATCAAGATTTTTAGCACGCGCTTCATCAGATACAATATCAAAGACTTCATTGACTAACGAATCGTTGAACGAAGCTGCCATACCAATTGTTTGAGGGAACACAGTTGCCAAACCGGCACGAGCTACACCGTGCAATGCTTCATTCCACCATTCATAAGGTTTTATTCCCAATCGAGGAATAGCTGGTGAATTGTTTTGCATCAATGATGCTTTCTCTTCTATTGTCAATCTATGCAATAAATCTTCTGCACGTTCATCGGCTGTGAGATTTGAATTCTGATAGGGATGTTGAGCCGATAGATTGATAAAATTGAAAGTAGCTGCAATAATAATCAAGGCCTTAAATAGTGAAATGGAAATAAAGGAGTGATGTGTTCTCATAGTTGTTGTATTGTTAATTACAATTCTTCTTATTCTGGATTGCAATATTACATAACTTATTTAAAATTATGTATTATTTATTGATAATTAATTGTAGCTATTATGTAAATAACTGACTGCATTTTATTACGAATTCTCCTGATAAGTAGAATTTTTGGTTTGTTTTGGTAGATATAATTCACTTTATATGTAGATATTATAGTCAATTATCAAAGTAACTATATCAGAATTTACTCATGCATTTAATAGATATCTTTTATTTTTGTGCCAATTAAAATTAGCTAATACCATTTAAAACAAATTTAATGAAGAAGAAATTCGTTTACTGCTTAGCGTTGCTTTGCGTTTCGCTACATCTATCGGCTCGTGTTTTTGATATGCAACAGTTGGGGGCCGACACTACAGGTAAAATTGCATGTACCGAGTTAATTAATAAAAGCATCGAACAAGCGGCTGCCGAAGGTGGTGGAACAATCTATTTTCCCGCCGGCAAATATTTAACTGCTGCTATTCAAATGAAAAGCAATATCACCCTGCATTTAGAGTCGGGTTCTGTATTGAGCTTTTCGGATGTTTTCGAAGATTATTTACCTTTCGTAAAGATGCGTTGGGAAGGTGTTGTGATGAGCTCGCTTTCGCCACTTATCCATGCCGAAAATGCTGATAACATCACTATTACCGGTCGTGGAACAATCGATGGTAACGGTTATAAATGGTGGAGTTGGTTGGGAGAGACTCGCAAACAATTGGCAGAGAATAATGGTAAACTACCTAATAAAAGCAAGCTGCACCAAATGTGGTTGGATGCAAATCAAGGATTAGAAGTATCTGATTACTATAAACCAACTCTCGAAAGAGGTATGTTTCGCCCACCGTTGATTCAGTTTTTTGAATGTAGTAATATCGTTATTGAAAATGTGAAAATCATCAATTCTCCTTTCTGGACAGTCAATCCAGCTTTCTGCGATAATATTTTAATCAGCGGAGTTACCATCAATAATCCAAGCAAAAATCCTAAAGGTCCAAATACTGATGGTATTAATCCTACATCGTGTAGCAATGTTCGTATCGCTAACTGTTTTATCAGTGTGGGCGATGATTGCGTAACAATTAAATCGGGTAGAGATGCCGATGGTCGTAAATATGCAAAACCATGCGAGAATATTACAATAACCAATTGCGTGATGTTGTCGGGACATGGTGGAGTTGTAATCGGCAGTGAAATGTCGGGTGGTGTAAAACGTATCGCTATTTCTAACTGTGTATTTGATGGAACCGATGCAGGTATTCGCCTAAAGGCTTCTCGCGGACGCGGTGGTGTGGTAGAAGATATTCGTGTAGACAATATCGTGATGCGCAACATTCAAAAGAATGCTTTCATATTCGACTTATTTTACGATAAAGAGTCGGTGGTAGAACCTGTTACTGAGCGTACTCCTACATTCAGAAATATTCATATAAGCAATGTTACCGGAAAAGAAATAGCGCAAGTTGGTTATATCAGTGGTATCGAAGAGATGCCTATCCAAGAAATCTCGTTCAATAATGTGAATATGGTTGCCAAAAAAGGTTTCATTGCTGAGACTGCTCTTAATCTTCGTTTCAACAATGTTGACTTTGCTGTAGAAAGAGGTCCTTCTTTCACATTCAAGAACTGTAAAGATGTATTCTTGAATGATGTTCGTTCAAAAACTCCTGTTGCAGGACAACCTGTGGTGTTGATGGAAAATGTAAAGGATGCAATTATTACTAATTGCTTTCAAATGTACACACTAAAAGACTTCTTGCAGACTAAGGATTCTGAGGTGATCAACACGATGTCTAACAAATGATAAATTAATTATATTATTTAGCACGATAACTGTTAACTATTATCGTGCTAAATATATACATTCAGAGTGATAATTGTTAACAGTTATCAAGTTGCTTATAGCATATTAAATTGTAGTCTATACACAACAAGCACCCCAATAATTTACATCTAACAAGGTAGATGTAAATTATTGGGGTGCTTTGTTATTGATGCTTTACTTCTTCTTACTGAGTTTCAGCTCAAGAATGAAGGCGGTAAGTAGTCCGGCCCCACCAAATAGTAGTACGCTTGCTCCATAAATAATGCCTTTTGTTTCGCGATAGTTACTGCCCATATCGGGCAAAACTGAAGCAACGATTGTAAAGCCAATTAGCAGTCCTAAACCAATGCCTACCAATAAACATCCTGCTTTGAGGGCTGAATATGAGTT
>CAMTPH010000135.1 GCA_947074345.1 uncultured Bacteroides sp.
ACTTCTATTTTTGTGGACTAAAACAATAAAGGAAGATGAATAAACTATTGATGATTGTTGATCCGCAAGTCGATTTTATCGAAGGATCATTGCCTGTTCCCGGCGCTAAAGAAGCGATGAACAGTTTGGCCGTTTATATAAATGACCACGATGGTGATTATTGCTATAAAGTAGTAACTACAGATTGGCATCCTTATCTTCACTGCTCTTTCGATGTTAACGGCGGTCAATGGCCTGTACATTGTGTTGACCATAGTATAGGTGCATCTGTTTGGCCCGAAATTATAGCTTCTATAAGCACTACAAAAGGAGAAATAGAAATATTGCATAAAGGTCTTAACAAAGAAACCGAAGAGTATTCTATCTTTAAAAATATAGAAGGTGCTCTACGCTTGAAAGAAATCATAGAAGCAAATAATATAGAGCAAATTGATATCTGCGGATTGGCAGGTGACATTTGTGTATTAAATACATTGAAAGATGGAGTAGCCATCTATGGCAAAAAGATGTTTAATGTCTTAACTCCTTTCTCTCCTTCGCTCGATGGTGGCGTTGCTTTAAACGAATATATCAAAACGCTATCTGAATGAAACAAATCATAAACCATTTTACAGACGACGATCTGTATAAACTAACGATGTGCTGTGCGGTGATTGACAATTTCCCTCGTGCACAAGTTAAGTATACCTTTACCGATAGAGACAAAACGATTTATCCGCATGGCTTTGCTCACGAGTTGATGAATCAGATTATAATGCTAGAGAATGTAATCATCACTGACGAAGAGATTGATTTCATGAAACGTAAATGCAGTTATATACCACATTGGTTTTATACATATCTGAAAGGATACCGTTTTAATCGCAATTGGGTGAAGGCATGGCAAGACGAAGACGGGCACTTAATGATTTATTTTGAAGGTAGTTGGTCTGATACGATATTGCTCGAAGTAAAAGTATTGGCTATTATATCGGAGCTATATTACATCATGACTAATCAAGTAGATTGCTTTGATTATAATGAATACTATAAGAAATCGTACCATAAGGCTGAGAAACTTCTTGATGCTGGATGTATCTATTGTGATTTTGGAACACGTCGTCGCGTTTCTCTTGAAGCTGAAGAGGTAGTAATTAAAGCAATGGTAGATTGTTATCAATCAAAATCATGGAGTGGTAAATTCGTAGGCACAAGTAATGTTTATTTGGCTATGAAATATGATTTATTACCGGTGGGAACGATGGCTCACGAATTTATCTGTGCTATTGGCGGTATGTATGGTCCACAAATGGCTAACCACATGGCTATGAATGCTTGGCGTAATACTTTCCGTGGCGCATTAGGTACTTACCTATACGATAGTTTTGGATGGAATATATTCAGCCTCAACTTTTCAGAAGACTTTGCCAATTTATTTAAAGGGTTGCGTGTTGATAGTGGTGATAACTACGAACAATTGCACAAGATAGTAGATAAATATAAATCGCTTGGTATCGACCCAAAAACAAAGCAAATAGTCTTTAGTAATGCGCTCAATACAGACCAAGCTATTGAAGTTCATAAATATGCATCGCAGTATTGCCAACCATCATTTGGTATTGGCACCCACTTTACAAATGATTTCGAAGGTGTAAAGCCTATGAATATTGTTATTAAGCTGATAGCAGTGAAGATTACTGAATCGTGGAACTTCTATAATGAGACTTGTAAGATAAGCGAAGATATCGGTAAATATACTGGCAAACCCGAAGTGATAAAACGCTTTATGGATGCACTCAATATCAAAGAATAATGTTTCATGGCTCAATATAGGCAACATCTCTCTGGCGATGCGGCTTTCAAATCGTTTATACCGATACTGACTGCCGATATTCACTTCGAATTGAATTCTGAGATTGATGCTATATTGAATGAAACCAAGACACTATTATCATTGCTCAATGAAGAATCTTCAGCATTGAGCAATGAACAAATCAAAGATATCATCTTAAAAGAATCAGAGCTATCGTGGCAATTGGCCTCGGGCAAGTCGTTGCCTACTTGTCATTTGCCGCTAAGCGATGTTTCTAAGAAAGATGAAATGATTGAAGATCAAGAAGAGATAGACAACTTGTACGAAGCAAGTATCTATGCTATTGATAGCTTGAAAAAACTTCCTATTAGTGGGCGATTACTTAAAAACTGTCACTTCATCATGTGCAACAGTTCGCGGTATGAAAAGAAATATCCAGGTGAATTCCGTAAATCCCCAATATGGATTGGCAATGGAAAGTCGACATTAAAGACAGCGCAATTTGTTCCACCCGTTGATGATGATATGACTCAAGCCTTTTCAGATCTTGAGGAGTATATTCACAATGAAACCATCTCTACGGATGTATTGGTCCGTGCAGCCCTTATTCATTATCAGTTCGAGATGATTCATCCATTTATTGACGCTAACGGACGAGTAGGCAGATTACTCAATACGCTTTACCTATTAGAGTATGGTGGTTTGAAGAGCCCTTGCTTAATTTTATCTTACGCCCTTAATAAGAGAAGTATCGGATATTACTCGATGCTACAACGCGTTAATCATTCAGGCAAATACGAGGCATGGATTACCTACTTCTTGAATGCAATAAGAGAAGCTACTGACTATTCAATAAAGGAAATAAGAAAGCTAAAACAATAAAACGACACTTTATAGAAATGTCGTTTTTATTGTTTTCAAACATCTTTAGATTATCCCACAACAGAATAAACCTTAACACAAGGTGCTTCTTCAAAATAGGGTTTTAATTCTACTACTACATCTGAATTAAAAAGTTCAGAACTTAAATAAGCCTCAGCTTGAGCCTTAGAAGTAAAGCCATGCAACACTTGAACATCTTCATTTCTTAAAAGCAATTCTTTACTTACAGCACCTTCGATTGTAGACAAGAAAGGTTCGCGATATTTTGTATAAATACCTGCCGCTGCTGGTCTATTTGCATCATTGATTTTCATTGTAATCTCTAAGTAAGCTTCAATTCTTTTTGTACTCATAATCTTTTCATTTTTTAAATAAAACATTCATGTTATTTGATGTTGCAAAGTTATAGGTGTTATAATGTCGGCTCAATAGACATAAGAGAATATGAATGGTAAATTCGAGAAGAGAAAACAGTAGAATACACAAACATTCCCAAATTTACCATTGTTTGTAGAATTTGTACCATAGAAGCAAATCGGTTTATAACTACTTTTGCAGTATTAATAATTGTGACTAAAAAATGAATAATCAAGATGAGATAAAACAAACCTATAAACGCTTTCAACTAGAAGAGAACGATTATGGTAATATAGAATTGGAATATATCAATATGTGCGATTTCTTTAAGGATAGTCTCATCGAACCATTTATTGGTCACACACATAGTTATTATCAAATTATATGGTTCAAAAAAGGGTCTGGGGTACATTATGTCGACTTCAATGAATATCCTATTGTAGACAATACACTTTTCTTTATTTCTCCCGGACAAATTCACTTCTTTGAGCGTAATACTAATTTTGAAGGGGTATTAATTCATTTCAACGAATGCTTCTTGGCAGATGAACAGAGTAGCGAAAATATCTTTTTGAAATACAATATGTTCAATGCATTTGATACAGTTCCTTACTATACTGTTAGTGATGAAGTAGCGATGAATCTTCAATATATTTCAGATCAGTTGAAAGATGAAATGCATAATGAACATGCATTTGCCTATCATGATTATTTAAAATATCTCATCAAAATATTTCTTATAAACATACAACGAAATGCGCAACGAGGTACAGGAACACCATTATGCATTAACAATTCGGCCAATCGTATATTTGTACGTTTCAGACAGCTGTTAGAGCATAACTATCGTGAGTGCCATACAGTAAAAGAGTATGCACAATTTATGAATATATCAACCAAAACACTAACTAACTCCATAGTAGAGAGTAGTCGCTCTACCCCACTAAAGTTAATTAATGAACGCATCATACTAGAAGCCAAACGTTATTTACTCTATTCAAGTTTAAAGGTAAAAGAGATATCTTATTTATTAGGTTTTGAAGATCCGTCATATTTTGTCAAGTTCTTTAAAAGAAACACAGGAAGCTTACCTATTGAGTTTCGCAATTAATTATTTATACATACATTATGGATATACAATATAAAGAAAACAAAGAGTTTAGCAAACAACAAATAGAAGAATTGTTCGTATCAGTAAATTGGATTTCTGGCCGTTATCCAGAACGAGTAGTAAGAGGATTGCAGAATTCATCTCAAGTCATTTCGGCTTGGCACAATGATAGACTTATCGGATTAATTCGTGCTTTCGACGATGGTGAAATGGTAGCCTTTGTTCATTACTTATTAGTTCATCCCGACTATCAAGGTCACGGCATAGCAAGCAAGCTATTATCATTGCTTAAAGAGAAATACAAAGATTATTTATTCTTCAACATTATGCCCGATGACAAGAAGAATGTTGCATTTTACGAGAAACATGGTTTTAAAGTTCTGCAGGAGGGAACAGCTATGCAACTCACGAATCTTATATAATTTAAATCGCTACATTATTGATATCTACAATCGTCGTAGGGTTGTCTAAATCAATCATGGCATTGATTAGATGCATACGACGATAATCTTTGAGTTCATCAATACGGATAACTCGAGGTTCTATTATTCCTTGATCTATTAAAAAAGCCCGCTTGGTGCCATGAAGCAATGGTAATTGGGGAGTAAATAACCCTTCTTCGTTTTCTAAAACAACATTGCAAAAGGAAGTATCGGTAATCAACCCGTTGACGGTAATCAATACATCATGGCACGCTTGACGTTGATTAAACAGTTCTTGCAATTGGGCTCTATCGGTGTATTTCTTATCATAAAAATAACCTACTACATCTATCACTTTCAATGATTGAATGGTTGGAGTAACATATGGAATAAACTCTATGGCAGAGACTTCTTTATCATATACCACTCTGCATTTCACTACCCCATTACACATATCTTTGGGCACATTGATATCGGGCATGATAATGCCCGTTGTAGAGTATGCACGACGTTTGTGATATTCAAATTGTTGAACCACTCCATCTACAATCTTTATGGTTTCAACATACTTCATACGAACGGTAGATAGATTTTATGACAGATTTCATCGTACTCGTATTTACAATCGCTATTGATCGTAATGCCTGAGCCACTTCTAAAGAAGTGTTGATCTCCTTCTTTCTCTATGTAGCGAATAAGAACAGCACTATCTAACTCTTGTCCATCGAAATAACCGAAAATACCACAATAATATCCACGTGGTTCGCCTTCGGCTTGTTCAATAAGATTGACTGTCATAGGCTTGGGAGCACCAGAAATAGAGCCTGCAGGTAGTAGTTCGAGAAGAATATCACCCAACTTTGTACGATAATCCGCAGGCAATGTGCCTTTCACTTCAGAACTAACCTGAAGTATCTCGCCACTGGAGGTTTTAAGATGGTCTATGTAGCGCATATTAGAAACATGCACATCGGTTGCCACGCGACTCAAATCACTTCGTATCAAATCGACAATGGTAAAATGTTCAGCACTCTCTTTGTAGTCGTTCAAAATGATTTCGGCAGCATTGGGGATAGAAGCATCAATGGTTCCCTTCATCGGATAAGAGGTTATCGTACCATTGGCATTGATCTTGACAAATGTCTCGGGCGAGAAACAGACAAAATCATTAGGCATTAGTAAAGCATAAGTCGAATTACTGGCTTGGAGTATCTCTTGCAAACCATAATCGCAATCAATAGACGTTTTAATCGTGAGGTTGGTCAAGAATGAATCACCTCGATAAAGTCCATCATATATTACTTTAAACTTATCGGCATATGTATCATAATCGATATATCGAGGTTCGAAACGTTTATGCGAAGCGATGGGTTGAGAATCAAAATTAGCATAATTGGCAGTTCGCCACAACACTTCATTCTGCTGCATGGGATTCTCAATAAAGAAGCCATTCTGCAGTTCAAAATCAAAGCCAAACAGAAAGGGTTGCCCCAATGAAGCAACTTCGTTTATCTTATTTTTAATTTCCTCAACACTTTTCATG
>CAMTPH010000136.1 GCA_947074345.1 uncultured Bacteroides sp.
ATCTCCCACTTAGGTTTGAATATCGATATTTGTTGCCACAAAAGATCGTTGCACTCTATACGTATGGTGGTCTCTTCATCGCCTATAAGGCTAGTTTGTTCATCGGTTAAACTAATGCGTCTTGCAAGAGAAGTATCGTATTCTCGATTGTATGAATAGGCAGGAATATCAAATTCCATATTACTAAATGCAGGGATCGAATCACAATAAGCAATAAGTATCTCTTGATTAATTGATGGAATTGTTGCCCATATCGATACATCAGAAAGTGGTAGTGGAGCATAAAAACGAATATTAATCTTCGCCTGATCGAGTTTCTTGATTTGCAAAGGTTGATTTACAAAAAAAGAACGTTCACTCCTATCATAATAGAGCTCTTTGGGTTCATCATCTTGCAGCAATAATGGTTGAGGGTATTGATTTAAATGCGCTTTACTTATATAGTAAGTTCCAACCTTTGCATCGGGATGATTATTCAATGAAACATCGATTGTGTTCAATGTACCAGGCAGTAAGTGTGTAGAAAAATAGTAGTTTGATTGATATTCAAACTTCTTATGATTTACCGAAGAGAGAGATAATGAAAAGCCGACTGCATCACTTGTTATAGCTGGCATCATCATTACAAATGCATTCTCTTTAATAGATATTGATTGTTCACTCCATGTAGATTCACCAGTATAGCCTCCATTTACATTCATCCCATTATAAAAGGCAGTAGGATTAGTAGCATTAAGTTCATAAGCAGTAATAATATTATTCAAATATTGATTAGATGACTCCGAATGGATATCGACAGCAGAAAGTGCATGCTTTAATGCTAAAGCAAAGTCTAAAGTACCACTTGTAGTAACATCAATAGCCAATTGCCCATAACATACATATTCATCATAACTGACAAGAGGTGTTTCATTCTCAAAAGTAAACCATGTTTGATTTATCGAATAGATATCTTTGTTTATTGTAAACCCTCTATCGTTTAAAGATTTGCTATAAGCTAAAACATACAATTGATAACTACCACGTGGAAGAGGTTCAATAACGATTGAACTTTGCGATGTATTAAAACTAGATGAGTAGCCACTAATGATGTTGCCTTCTAAATCACTTAATAGGTATTGTACATCTACATTTTCTGAAAATAGATTCGTATTATTTCTTGTTTGATTAAGGCTTTCGCAACTCAATCTCACTATTATAGATTGTTGAGAATCATCAATTAGAGTATCTGACTGACAAGCAGATAACATCAGCAATAAAGTGATGTACAAATAAAAACGGAAGTTCAATATTGATTTCATACAATTACTCTATTATATATTGAACATCAGTTTTAATACAACGAATTGTTTTGGTTTTGGCAGTATTATGAGTTTGATCCCCTGCTCGCCCCGTGTAATTTAAGAAAGAGTAATATTGTCCAAGCGTATTAGTTGAACCCAACACCATATGCTCCCATGATATATTCGAAGCAGATGAAGTAGAAGCTGATAATTGATGACCAACATCAATTAAATGAAGCTTATTGCCTGTTTGTTCCTCCACAATTTCCATCAGATAGATATTGCCGGTAGAAGATGTTGCAAATTGAATTGGCTCTCTAATGATACGTTTGATTGAAAAGTTATTGCCACCAGTCGCCGTATAGTTTGTAGTCGCTATACCGTTATTCTCTGGTAAATAAATAACAGCACGTACACGAAGAAAACTCCCCATCTCATCAAATGTAGGCATTAAATAACCATCGGGACAATGCGTATCAGTAGGGGCAGTATACAAATGAGCATTGGCTATGCTATTATAGCCTTCATAACTAACCATTCCCCATTCATTTTCAAAAAGTGTAAGACCTTTGTTGCTGATTCCTTTATAGCCTGAACCTACATATTTTAATAGTTCGCTATCAGAGCACGTATTATAAAAGTTCCATAAATCATCCACATCATCTTCAAACCCAACTTGGTCATTCACCTCTTTTGAATTGCCACGCATACTGTACTTACTCCAATATCGGCCACCCATATATACCACTGGCAACGAAGTGCGCTTCCTAATAAAATAATAAACTTCAGTAACACCATCTTCAAAAGAGAAAGATACCTTACTCTTTTGTGATTGCCCTCTGGCTTCTTTATCATTAGGCTTAAACCCTCCTTCAATCAAATATTCCGATTGTTCGTTTTCAGTGATACGTATCCAGTTGAACTGATTGTCTACAGACTGACATACTACATCTTTGAAAGCATATGCGGTAGTAAAAGAAGCGATGTTGCCATCTTTATATCCACTATAGCGAATGCTATCAGCATGAACAATCGCATTTAATCCTTTAAATTTTAATCGACTAGGTTCTCTAACAATTGTAATGTGATGATCGTAAAACTGATTAGCCAACTTCTCTTTTATATATACACGTGTTACTATTTTAGGACTGATTATATCTAGCTGTGAGGCTTCAATATTAAAAATGCTGCCCAAATAAGTATTGGCAGCATATGATGTTATTGGTTTAATATTTATAGAAGGATCTTCAACCATTATTTCAGTTTCGGTTCCTGCATCAATTGCCAGTTGAAAGGACGTATGACAAGAAGGTAGATATATAGTATCTCTACCTTCACTAACACGCACATACGGCGGAAGTTTAGAGTTAACTAAATCAACTAACGGACCAAAAGGCGATGGAACAGCCTCAGTCGTATCTCCCTCTTCCCAATCGAGTATCGAAAGACTAGTAAACACAGTAGCACCTCTAGCATTAATCTCTACAGTATATTTCTTGTTTCGCTCAATAGCTGAAGGCAATTCAGTCATTAATTTAGTTTTAACACCTTGTATTTTAACGTACAACTCTACCGATGGCTTAATACCTTTCGACTCATACATATAGACTAATCCCTCTTGACTCTTATTGCTCATATTAATAGTCAATCCATCTTTAATCCTTGCAGTTTTTAGCTGTTCTAACGAAGGAGTTAAAGGCGAACCGGGCAATAAAACACTTCTATCAATCAAGTTAGAAACGATACACGAATCTACTACCACTTCAATATCTGTTACAATTTTTAAATCGAGTCTAGACAACGAGCGCAATAAAGCAACATCAATCGTAGAATTGACTATGCCTGATGTTTCTACCTTTGCAGTATAAAACATCGATGGAAAGTCGTTAACAAAATCAACAGGAGCTGTCTGCAATTGAGCCAACTCATTCAATGATTTATTAAGAGTATTACTCTTTTGCAAATCCATTAAATCATTATTAGCAACAACTAGCAAATCTGATATTTCATTTTTATCAAAAGATAATGAATAGAGATTATTGGTAGGAATCACATTATTAAACACCTCTGTTACGGTTTGCTGTTTATTAAAGAGCAGAATATCAACACTCGAGATTTCTTCAGCAGATAGATCATTTGTTCTGCTTAAAGAGATATTATAGTTATTTTGGCTTTTGATTATATCTACTTCCTTCTCGCAAGAAGATAAAATGACAATTAAGAGAGCAGCCATCAAAAGCGTTTTCGCTTTTAAATTTAAAAGAGAGAATTTGTGCATGCAATAAGATTAAAAAGAGTTATTAATAGTTTGTTCGTACTTTATTTGCAAACAAAGATATTTGTATTCTTTCATATTACAGGCAAGCGAGTTCTGTATTACTACTAATTAAATAGTTTTTTATTCTTATTTAAATATTCAATAAAGTTTATGAAAATCATTCTTACTTGAGCGAACAAATAAAAAAGAGCATCAAACTATTTGATACTCTTTTTATTTACTTTTTCTAAAATAGTGTATTAGCCAATGTAGACATTCACGTTCATAAATATATGAACGACATCTTTTTCTCCGATTTCGAAGTCTATTTTGTCTTCTCTAGCTAACCAACCAATAGCAGTAGATAATTCTTTATCATTTAATCCACTTTCTATTTTTAATTTTCCATAATCCCATTTAGCATTATCACATAGCAAATGCCATACTTTGCCAGCATTTATGCCAATCTCATGTTTATTCATAATGTCGTAATTTAAAAAAATGATACACTTAGAGTTATACATATATAAATAACATTTAGTTCTATGAAATTGTTTTGTAAATACCTTATAAAGTTTAAATTTAACAGGTAAAACATCAATAATAGATCAATCTATCAATTCACACGGATTAAGTAAATTAAACATTAAAAGCACGTTAGCTGTTATAACACAAAAATCAAAATACTTAATCACATGTCTAAAAAAGTAGCAGATCAATTAATAGAATGTTTGGTTAGAAATAATATCAAACGAGTGTATGCAGTAACCGGTGATAGTCTTAATGAGATAAACAATGCCGTAAGAATTAATAAAGAGATAGAATGGGTACATGTAAGGCATGAGGAAGTTGGTGCTTATGCCGCTGGAGCCGAAGCGCAACTAACAGGAGAAATAGCGTGTTGCGCTGGTAGTAGCGGACCAGGCCATGTGCATTTAATAAATGGTTTATATGATGCACATCGATCAAATGCCCCAGTAATTGCCATCGCATCGGCTATACCATCGAGCGAACAAGGGGTAAAATACTTTCAGGAGACTGACACAATGAAATTGTTTGATGACTGTAGCTACTATAATGAGTTAGCAACCACACCACAACAATTCCCACGTATGTTGCATTCTGCACTACAGGCATCTATCTGCAAAAAAGGTGTGTCGGTTATCGGAGTACCAGGAGATTTAACCAAGATGGAAGCCGTAAGTTCTAGAGCACCGATAGAGGTTTACAAACCCAATTCATCGATATGCCCTCAAAAGAATGAATTAGAAAAATTGGCTCAACTATTAAATAATCATTCTAATATAACTCTGTTCTGCGGCATGGGATGTAAAGGGGCGCATGATGAGGTAGTTTACCTATCAAAACTACTAAATGCACCTGTGGCCTATACTTTTAAAAGCAAAATGGAATTACAATATGAAAATCCAAACGAAGTTGGTTTAACAGGCTTATTGGGCATGCCATCGGGTTATTACAGTATGCACGAAGCAGATGTTTTGTTAATGCTTGGCACAGATTTTCCATATTCAGTCTTTCTTCCAGAGAATGTTAAAACGATTCAGATAGATATTAAACCCGACAGATTGGGACGAAGAACAAATTTAGAGATGGGACTATGTGGCGATATTAAATCAACACTAACAGCTCTGTTTCCATTACTCAAAGCCAAAGATAATGATGACTTCTTGCAGAAACAATTGAAACGCTATAAAAGCGTGAAAGATATGTTGTCTAGTTATGTTGAGTCTAAAGGACAACCTAATTTAATTCATCCCGAATATGTAATGTCTGTGGTTAATAAATTGGCTTCTAAAAGTGCAATTTTCACAGTCGACACCGGCATGTGTTGTGTATGGGGTGCAAGATATCTTGAAGCAACAAAAGAGAGAAGCATGTTAGGCTCTTTCAATCATGGATCGATGGCCAATGCATTGCCTCAATCCATTGGTGCAGCTTTTGCATTTCCTGATAAACAGATTGTAGCATTGTGTGGTGATGGTGGCTTATCGATGTTATTGGGCGATTTGCAAACCATTGCTCAATACAAGCTTCCAATCAAAATCGTTGTATTTAATAATAGAGCATTGGGTATGGTAAAACTAGAGATGGAAGTAGATGGATTACCAGATAGCCAAACAGATATGGTTAATCCTGATTTTGCCAAAGTAGCCGAAGCAATGGATATTGCGAACTTTACTGTTACCGATCCTGAAAAAGTAGAATCTACGTTACAAACATTGTTCAATACCGACGGCCCCGCTTTAATAAGCATCTTTACCGATCCAAATGCATTGGCAATGCCTCCGGTTGTGAAGTGGGATGAAATGAAAGGGTTTACTCAGTCGATGCTTAAAATGATAATGAATGGACGTACAGATGAAGTTGTAGCTATTGTAGAGTCTAATTTTAAACATATGAAAGAAGTATTATAGCATTTAATTTCTTGCCAACGTATAGGCAA
>CAMTPH010000137.1 GCA_947074345.1 uncultured Bacteroides sp.
GTTTCATTAAGACGATAGTTATTTATTTATTAACATGTTAAGTGTGGCAAAGATAGTAAAATGTGCTTATAAACGGAAAAAGGTAAGTATTAATTAAAATATAGACCTGTATATTTTAGCATTTGGAGAGCTTGAGTAAATCTTTGTACAGTCTATCAATAAACGGTCTACGGAATTAATGGGAGGCAGTGTGTTAAATACTAGGATAATGTAAGTGTGTTAATAGTTGTCGAATTGTTAACTATCAATACTTGTTTTTAGTGTCCACAGTTGCAACGATGTTCATTTTCATCACTATCATGCTTATGAGTATGGTTAGATAAGATGCGATGAGGAAGTGTTCCATGTCCCAATAACTCGATTGGACACTGAAAGTGCTTCTCTAACCATTCACCCGATACTTCTGTACTTGGATGATAGTCGAGGGTTTCGTTTACGCAAGCGATTGTTTTAACTTGTTGTAGTACTGTACCAATATCGTGACTTACAAGTACAATGGCACAGTCTTTATTGATTTCGGCCAATAACTCATAGAGTCTTGCCTCAAATCGTTTGTCAATGTAGGTACTTGGTTCATCGAGTATCACTACAGATGGGTCGCTTATAATAGCTCGGCCAAGTAATGCACGTTGCAATTGGCCACCACTCAACTGACCGATTGCTCGTTTCTCTAATCCTTCCAATCCCATACGAATAACAACCTCTTTTACTTTTTCGTGTTGCTCCTTAGTAAATCTTTTTAGCAATGACTTCTGTACATTTAAGCCTGAAAGTATTACATCTTCTACCGAAATAGGGAACTTACGGTCTATAGTACTGTATTGTGGAAGATATCCGGCCGATAATCCAGTTCTACTTTTGTTGTTATCTTCTAAGTAGATTATTTCTCCAGAGATAGGCTTTAATAAACCTAGTATACACTTGATGAGAGTTGTCTTCCCACCTCCATTAGGACCTATTATACCCAAGAAGTCATTCTCGTAGATGGTTAGGTTAACGCCGTGTATCACAGCGCGTCCTTCATATCCGGCGCAAAGATTCTTTATTTCTATAATAGGTTTTGCCATAAAGCAAATTCGTTAAGTTCTATTCGTTTATATCCAGTCTGTTAGACAATGCTTTTGCTATGTTAATCATTTCCTCTTGCCAGTTGTAGCTGAGTGGATTGATAGAAACAATCTTTGTTCCTGTTTCTTTAGCTATAATCTCTGCATTGCGTTTGTCGAACTCTGGTTGTACAAAGATAACATTTACTTTGTTAGGGCGACAGAAGTCAATCAATTCTTTCAGATTGGCTGGAGTTGGTTCTTTACCACTACCTTCAATACTGATTTGGTGCAAACCGTAGTCGCGCGCAAAATAAGAGAGTGCAGGGTGATATATCATAAACGCTTGACTTGGAGTGAACTGATTGAACATATCGCATATAATGCTATCAGTACGTTCAATAACTTTGATGATGCTATCATAACGTTGCAAGTAATAGTTCTCGTTCTCTTTATCAAGTTGGCAAAGTGCTTTATAGGTATTGCGAGCTATGATATGTGCATTCTCGGTTGAGTTCCAAATATGAGGCTCTACACCATTACCACACAGATGTCCTGCATTGTTGCTTTCTTCATGATCGTGATTATGTTCTTCGTCATATATCAAGTTCACATCTTCAGACGTATCAAATACCTGTATGTGAGGTGTGTTCTCAAGTAAACGGTCCATCCAGATTGTTTCAAATCCGATGTGCCCGATGCGTAAGAAAGCACTACTCTTAGCTAATGATACCAATTGTTGTGGGGTTGGATCGTATGATTCAGGGCTTGATCCTTTTGGAACAATAGATATAACATCGAACTTATCACCGGCTATAGCTTCGGTAAAGTATCGTTGTGGTTCTATTGTAACCGATATAATCGGCTTCTCAGTATTGGTTCCGTTTTTTTCTTTCTTGCTTTGGCATGCTACGCAAAGCAATATTATCATCGATAAGTATAATATTCTCTTCATAAGTACAATTATTTATATTTTTGTAGCCCTCAATATCTCTCTCTTTCCTCCCGGAGGTCCGGCTAATCTCTCGACTTTAAAGCCAGCTGCTTGAAGCATTCTTCTAACTACACCCTTTGCACAATAAGTAGTCAATACTCCTCCATCGTTGAGGGCATTATATAAACTATCAAATAGTTCTTGTGACCACATCTCTGGTTGTTTCTCGGGCGCAAATGCATCAAAGTATATGAGGTCAAATGGCTTGTTTATCTCTTCTTTTTTGTCTATTCCTTGCTCTACAAAGAGCTTGTTTATATCATCTTCCACCTTAGTTAACGTAAACTTGTTACTTATTATTGTAGGTTGTTCCCAAGGAATTGTGTGTAACAGTTCGAACAGAGGGGAGTCGCTGTAGTTTAATGCATTAACCATCTCCCATGATAGGGGATATAACTCTATTCCAATATAGTCTACAGCTACATTTAGTTCATCGGTTGCCTGAAGTGTTAGTAGCGCATTCAATCCGGTACCAAAGCCAACTTCTAATACTCTAACACGATCTTTAGTAAGCGCTTTAAGGCCCATATCCACAAAGATATGTTGCGACTCAGTACGAGCCCCTTTTACTGAATGATAATGTTCATCCATCTCAGGAATAAACAGTGTAGCACTACCATCTGCTGTTTGTTCAAGCACTCTTTTCATAAGTCTAATACTAAATTACGAAGTTAATGATGCCTTTTATAGCCAACAAAACAAATAAATAACGGAGTAGTTTACCAACAACCATCGAAGTTGTAGTTAACAATATATTGCTTCGCATATAACCAAGTGTAACCACAATCACTCCTCCAATAATGGGAACGAATGAAAAGAAAGCCATATAAGATCCTTTATTTTGTAGTTTCACTTGCATTTTGTTCACTTTTGATTTCTTAATATGTAGATACTTCTCTAACCAATCAAGCTTACCAAGATGTCCCATCCAGAAGCAAGTCATACCTCCAATGGTGTTTCCGATTGTTGCCGAGATAAGACAAGCAGTTGGGTCTAATCCCAACTTGATAAGGGCCATGAGTACTAGCTCTGAGCTAAAAGGCAAGATACTTCCTGCTATAAAAGAAGAGACAAATAAGCCCGGTACACCCCATTCTATAAGTAGTTGTGTGAGCGTTTCTATAAAAGCGTCCATAAATTGAAGAAAAATAGTATTACTAAACTTACCAGTGTGAAGATAAAGAACAGGTTAGACGCTTTTGAATGAGTTAAAACAAAAAGGTGTGCCGTCAATATACTTGAATTGATAAGTAGTATCGGGAATAGATTGATGCCTTGGCTTGGTTGCAATAAGATAAACACAAAAGTGAAGAATCCCACAACCAATAAATAGTCAAGATAAGAACGTGTTTGTATTTTATCTTGGTAGCCTTTGCGGAAGTAGTGAACAGCACTTCCGATGTATAAAATAAATAGATAGACTAGCGTTGCAAGTTCCCAAATAGGCATTTGGGTTCTATACTCAATAGCCTCAAAGCTAACCATTTCTATAAATGGTTGATAGAAAAGAGTCATGTCTTGATAGAAGTAGGCATGACTAAATAAGAACCAATAAGGAAAGCTTAATCCTATAATAGCCGCACATATACTCTTTATATTGATTGATTGAAACTTAATAATACCAAACAACCATAGGGGTATAAAGTAGACTAATTGAGGAAAAAACATGGTACCAAAGCCTATAAAAGCAAACGAATAGAATAAATCGAAACTTGATTGGTGGCGATGGTAGCTTCTAAATAAGAAAAAGAGTGCCAATAGATATGATACAGATGCAATATCGCCTGGATAGAGCAAATGCATCGATGGGCACGCTGATATTAGCAAGAAATAGAATACAGTTTGTGCCGATGCACGAGTGCGGATAATACCAAATACATTGTTAATCTCAATCAAGATATAACCTATTATGGCATATAGTGCAAAGCTCCCCAGTTTATTAACTATAGTGGGCAAGTCGTTTAACACAGTCGATAAAGCACCCAACGGAGTATAACTGGTGCTAATGTCGTAGTTTACATCCAATAGTAATCCGGCACCAATCCAGCAGATGATGCATATAATAATAACGGCGGGCAGTGTCCATCTGCCTGCCGTTACTATGCTTTGTATTCTTTTCCCTCTCATTGATTGGTATTACAAATCGAATCCGATATCGCGACGATAGTTCTTCTTCTCGAATTGAATCATTTCGGCAACTTTGTAGCTCTTTGCCAATGCTTCTTCTTTGGTTTCACCATAAGAGCTGATAGCAATTACACGACCACCATCTGTTACAACTTGGCCTTCTGCATCGAACTTAGTTCCTGCGTGGAATACGATGCTATCTGTAGTAGCAGCTTCATCCAATCCGCTGATAACAAAACCTTTGTCGTAAGCTTCAGGATAGCCACCGCTAACAAGCATTACACAAGCTGCTGTGCGAGTATCCATTTCAAGAGTCTTTGTATCTAAATTGCCTGCAGCTACACCTTCAAACAACTCTACCAAGTCGCTTTTGATGCGAAGCATAACACTTTCAGTCTCAGGGTCGCCCATACGAACGTTGTATTCGATAACCATTGGTTCGCCGTTTACTCTGATTAGACCTAAGAAGATAAAACCTTTGTAAAGGATACCATCGGCTTTCAAACCGTTTACAGTTGGCTCGATGATGCGTGTACGAACTTTCTCCATGAATACTTCATCGGCAAATGGAACGGGAGTAACACTACCCATACCGCCTGTATTCAATCCTTTGTCGCCTTCGCCAATACGTTTGTAGTCTTTTGCTACCGGAAGAACTTTATAGTTTTCACCATCCGACAAAACAAATACGCTACACTCGATACCGCTTAAGAACTCTTCGATAACAACTGTAGCCGAAGCATCTCCAAACATACCGCCAAGCATCTCTTTCAACTCTTTTTGAGCTTCTTCTAATGTAGGAAGAATCAAAACACCTTTACCTGCACAAAGGCCATCAGCCTTCAATACATAAGGAGCTTCTAATGATGCTAAGAAGTCAAGACCTTCTTGTAGGTTGTCATTGTTTACGCTTTTGTAGCGAGCAGTAGGGATGTTGTGACGTTGCATAAACTCTTTAGCAAACTCTTTGCTGCCTTCGAGTGTAGCACCTTCTTGTGTAGGGCCAATGATAGCGATATGCTTCGTGTCTTCATTGCCTTGGAAGAAGTTATATATACCTTTTACCAAAGGATCTTCTGGGCCAACAACTATCATATCTACCTGATTGTTGAGCGCAAACTCTTTCAAAGCAGCAAAATCAGTTGCTTTGATGTCGATGTTTTCGCCAACAGATGCAGTACCGGCATTACCTGGAGCGATATACAGTTTCTCTACTTTTGGACTTTGAGCGATTTTCCATGCCATAGCATGTTCGCGACCGCCTGAACCTAATAGTAACAGTTTCATAATGTCTTTGATATTATAGTTATGTTTTACAAATGATCTTCGAAATATCGGGTAATAGTTTCGTGCAAATGAACACGATCTCTACCCATCACATTGTGCTTATGGCCCGGATAAATGAATAAATCGGGATAAGTACGTGCATCAACACAAGCCTTCATGAATGAAAGAGCGTGTTGTGGTACACAAGTATCGTCGTGATCGTCGTGAATCATCAACAAACGACCTTTTAAGTTGCCTGCTAAGTTATTCAAATTGGTAGCTTCGTAACCCTCTGGATTGCTTTCTGGACTATCCATATAGCGTTCTCCATACATGATTTCGTAGTACTTCCAATCGATAACAGGACCACCTGCTACGCCCACCTTGTATATTTCAGGATAGCGAAGTAATAAAGCAGTAGTCATATGTCCACCAAAGCTCCAACCATGCACACCTACGCGATTTGCATCAACGTAAGGCAATGTTTGTAAGAACTCAGCACCTTTCACTTGGTCTTCACCTTCAACGATGCCTAACTGACGGAAAGTAGCGTT
>CAMTPH010000138.1 GCA_947074345.1 uncultured Bacteroides sp.
AGTTGATATCTACGCATCTGTTCTTCATCGAGCAGTTTATTGTAATCGGTCTGTATGCTTTGCAAATCGAGCTTTAAGATTGGTGTACCTATTTCTACACTATCGCCGCCTTTACAATAGACTTCTAACACTTTAGAATTAATGGGCGAGTTAATAATCTCTTCGATAGCAGGCACTACTTTGCCCGATGCACTTACGCTTACTTCTATAGTTCCTTGATTGACTTCAGAAAGTATTATATCTTTCAACCGAACGCTACTGCGCATGAATGATATTAAGAAACTAACAGCTACTATACACACAATGCATATAATACCGTATTTTATAATCATCTTGCGACGCGCTTTTTTGCGTACTTCTTTTGGTATCTCTCTATCCATGGTTTTATCAATTTTGTTATAATTGACAATTAAATTGCAAGTAGCGTGCCATTTACATAAAACACTATTTTACTGATACTTACATAAAAAGACAGGTGTTCAATAATGAACACCTGTACGCTTTTAATATAATATGAATAGAACTTATCTATACACCATATATGGCATTTGTGGAGATGAAAAAGCTTTAGTAAATTTCTTTGTAGCTAACCAATACAACAATCCTCCAAATCGTCTTGCTTTCTGGGGGCATATGGATATACAATGTGCACATGATATGCATAATGTTTTGTCTATCTTCTTAGGATTATCTATTGAAATGGCTTTTACAGGACATTGCTTAGCGCAGAGTCCACACTTATTGCAAGTTCTACTTGTTTTAGGTACTAACGGAACTGGCTTAATAGCACGGTATGGACGATTGCCCTTAATAACTAACTGATGGGAATCTGATTTATCATGATTGATACTTTTTATTGCAAAGTCTGCAACCATCTCTAAATCTTGCTTATTAGGTCTGCCAGATGCTACTTGAGGAAAAATAGAGTGTTGAGCAATAAATGCAGCAGCCGATATTGTAATAAATCCATTTGCTTGAGTAATATCTTGAAGCTCTACCAAAGCATCTTCGAATGCTCGATTGCCATATACTCCTATCAGAATAGCCGAAGTATGATTTCCTTTAAACTTTAAGATATATTGCTTTGCTATCTCAGGAACTCTACCCGAATATACCGGAACTGCAAATATGGCTAATTCATCGGATGATATAGAAATATCAGAATCGACCTGAAGGGTGTTTAAATTATATTGTTGTTGTGGAAACCTATCTAATGCTTTACTAATAGTGCTTACAATGATTTGTGTAGTGCCTGTAGCGGAGAAATATATAAGATTTACTTTGCTGTAGTTTTTCATTATTAGAGTAGATTTAATTAATGAGCACAAAAATAAATATTATGGCTAAACATACAACAGTATATAAATAAAAAAAACGAGCAAATTCTTCAACAGAATCCCTCGCCACTTTGTAAGAAAAGCCCAATTGGCTTTTCTTTTTTTTCAACTAAACCTTTAAAAACAATCTTTAACTTTACTAATACTTAAAACTTCAACTAACCTTTTTATTAATGTTATCCTAAAATCCTTTACCTATTATATCTTTTTTCTCTAATACCTATTGAAGTTTTTACTAATACCTTTTAAAAAACCAATTAACTAAATTTTTTCTTTTACCTTTTAAACTAATAGCAATTTCCCAATTGCTCTGCAAATATAGAAACAATTTTCCGTGTTCGCAAACGAAACACTGCTTTATAACATATTTTTATATTTAGATAACTATAAATCCTTAACTTCACTAAGCTCAATCAACTTATTTACAATAGCATAGATTGTCAAACCTGACACACTGTGTATTTGCAATTTTTTGCTAATGTTTTTGCGGTGTGTTATCACAGTATGGATAGATAAAAACAGCTTTTCAGCAATTTCTTTATTTGTCAATCCCTTAACTACACATACAACGATTTCTTTCTCACGTTGACTTAAAACATCTTGTTCACTCTCCTCTTCTTCTATCTTGGCTAAATTTTTTAGGCCAACTATTTTTTCATTTATCGTATCGAGATCATCAAAAATAGAAATCGAAGCATCATACTTAGCCAACAAAGATGAATCAGTGAAGCCACTTACAAGTGCTACAACTCGTATTCCGCTTTCTTTATATTTCTCAACAAATGCATCAATATCAAAGAAGTGTCCAAAGGATGGATTTACGATTAACACATCAGGCAATTGAGTTTTAAAAATATCTGTCAACACAGTTGGCGAAAGTATTTCGATGGGCTGAATCTTTAAATGTGGCAATCGTTTTAAAACCATAGCCAATCCGCTACGGATAATTATGGAGCTATCGGCAATGGCTACACGTACAATTTCATTTGTTTTGACCATCACGCAACCTCCTTTCCAGATTTAAGATAGCAGGGACAAAAAGATAATCCTCTACTTTAGAATGCCATTCTAACCCTTCATCACATGCATAAATATCGGATAGTGCAGCATTAAGTAAATTGACATTGACTTTTGCCGGACAGTATTTTATAAGGATATTCTTGAGTTCGGCCAATGTTTCGCCTACCTGATCATGATGTTTAGAATAAGTAGTGATTTGATATGCTGGAGGTGTAACGCCTTGCAATAGATCTTGTACATACTTAAATACAGTTTCATCTTCGTACTCCATATGTCGACGAACCTCTCTCATATATTCATCGAAAAACTTCAATATTAAAAAGGAGATATCATCTTTAGAGTATTCGATAGCTTCGATCAGCTTTTGGCGAATGGTAGGCAAACTAAACTCTAAGAAATAATAATGTGATTGACGTAAATAATCAATTAATGTTGGAATCGATATGTCATTGGCATCATCGCCAATATGTACAAAACCTTCTGTCATGAAGTTTACAATGGTTAGAAACGTGTTGCAATCTACATTATTCGATTCACAAACCTCACGTACAGTTTTATCACCTACTCCCAACGTCAAGCCAAAGCGACTCATAACCTGCAACAACGAATAGTTGTCCACAATTAAATCGCTCATCTTATCGGAAGAGGTATATTTTTGGAAGTTGTCCATAATTTAAAAATAATTATATATAACATTGCAAATTAACACATTCTTTGCCGCGTCTGCAATACCAATAACTAGGTATTTATCGTGATGCTATAACCATCGGTTGTTTCTAAAAATAAATATTCCGTTATTAAGCATATTCAAATTTCATTGTACCGATTCCTTGTCAACCTACAAACTTATAATCTTGTACAAATAACTTGTTTACCACTTAATAACGGAATAATCCTCAGCCTCTGTTATCATCCATGCTATCTTCACTCGGATTCAACTCATCTAATGCATCTTTTACATTCTCTTCATTTACCGGTTCAGAATTAGCAATTGGTTCTACGGGATATTTTTCCTCGTCTTTGTCAGATACTTTATTGTACCACATTTCATTTTTTACAGTCATATATCAATCAATTAAATCATTACTTAATTGGTAAACAAACAAAACGCGAAATTGATTGATATTTTTTCTAATATATAATCAATGTATCCGAAAAAGAAAAACGCACAACCACACTCTTTAGAGTGCAACTGTGCGTTTATTATCTATTTATTTATATTCTACTAGTAAACGAGCGTAGCAATCAACTGTATTGAAAGTATTAAAAATACCATCGCAATTGGATAAACTGTAGCATAAGCTACACTTGGAATGTTACTATCTACCATTGTATCTGCAGCTGCAAGACCAGGTGTACTTGTCATACCACCTGTAATGGTTCCCATCAAATCGAGGATAGAAATCTTAAATACTAATCTACCTATAAAAGCAGCTACTAACATTGGCACTACTGTCAACGCCATACCTACACCAAACAACAATAAACCGCTATCTTGGAATGTAGCTACTAGATTCTTTCCGGCAGATGTTCCAACTTCTGCAAGGAATAGTAGCAAACCTAACTGGCGAAGCAATTGATTGGCAGGACCAGACATAGTCCATACAATAGGACCTGTTTTACCTACGGCACTCAAGAATAAAGCCATCATTAATACACCGCCTGTCAAACCTGGAGAGAAATTAATGCCACCTGGGAATGAAATATTCAATTTACCAAAGATTACACCTAATACAATACCCATTGCAATTGGGAAAAAGTCTGTATCAGAAATCTTCTTTGGATTGTTGCCCATCAAACGAGCAACACCTTTGATTCCTTCACGTTCACCTACTACCATCAATTTATCACCAAACTTCAAAGCTAATTCTGGAGATGGAGAAAGGTCGATACCGCTTCGACGAACACGAGTAACTGTACAACCAAAGTTACGTTGCAAGTTCAAATCGCCCAATTGCTTATTAATCATATCTTTCTTAGTAAGCAACAACGATTCTATTTCTTGAGTCTTATCAAGTGGTAACTCGCCTTCTTCACGCTCACCAACAAGAGTCGCTAACTGATTCAAAGACTCATCGCTACCTACAGCTTGAATCATATCACCTTCGTGCAAAACAGTTTGAGCCGTAGGAATACTGATGACATCGCCATGTTGACCTCTTGAAATAACCGCACCCGTTACAGCACGTGCATTGATTTGCATTAGGTTTTTACCAAAAACAAGCGGATTAGTTACCTTAAAAATACAAGTAATTAATTCAGGATATTGACTACGACGCTCAACTTCTAATCGACGAGCCTCTTTGTCTAGATCTACACGCATTACTTTTGGTAAGAGTTTCACAAATAAGATTACTCCAATCACACCAAATGGATAAGCAATACCATAAGCAATTGATGCTGCTGGAGAGTTAGTACTATCAATGGCTACTGCCAAACCAGGCGTACTAGTTAATGCACCTGCCATCAAGCCAACAATACTTGGTGTATCTATATCAAACAGATACTTCATAGCTATACCTACGACCGAAGCCGAAAAGATAATCAAGAGTGTGATAAGAATCAACGTTTTCCCTTTACTTCGGAATGAGTCAAAAAATCCGGGACCAGCCTGAATACCTATCGTAAAGATAAACAATACCAATCCGAAGTTACCCAACTCTTTGGGGATGATAACACCAAAATGACCAAACAAAAGAGCAATGAAAATTACTGCCGATACATCGAGAGAAAGCCCCTTTATCTTGATTTTTCCCAGCATGAAGCCAAGAGCCACTATCAAGAACAGAGCAAAATAGGAGGAGTTCAATAAATCCGTAAACATACTATCCATTAGTGAGTTATTATTTTGGGGTGCAAATTTACGAAAAATAGTACATAAAACAACAAACCACCGAAACGAACTTAATTTAAATTCGTTTCGATGGCAGTTCCCTTTATAACACCTTTAAACAAAATGATATATGCCTCGTATTAAACTAACAAAACTAACTAACCCTTTCGAGACATATACATAGATTTACAATACCCTATCTATCGGCATTCTACTATATTCGCATACCGCACGAAATAGACAAATAGAGTATTTTACAGTAAATAATATTATTTACGAGCTTCAGCGATGTAACCCAACGCTTCAGCACATTTATCAGTTACATAAGCCCAATCTTCAGCAGCTACTTTATCGTTAGGGAACAATTTAGAACCCATACCAACACAGTATACGCCTGCTTTAATCCAAGCTGTTAAGTTTTCTTTTGAAGGTTCTACACCACCAGTCACCATCAATTTAGACCAAGGCATAGGAGCCATCAAACCTTTTACAAGGTTAACGCCGTATACATCACCTGGGAATATTTTGCATAAATCGCAACCTACTTCTTGAGCAGCACCAACTTCTGATACAGAACCACAACCTGGAGTATAAGCTACTAAACGACGGTTACAAATCTTAGCGATTTCTGGGTTATACAATGGACCTACAATGAAACAAGCACCTAGTTGAATGTACAAAGCTGCAGTAGCAGGATCTACGATAGAACCAATACCCATTGCCATTTCAGGACATTCTTTTGCTGCGAATTTCACGATTTCAGCAAAAACTTCATGAGCAAA
>CAMTPH010000139.1 GCA_947074345.1 uncultured Bacteroides sp.
TCAACCTTATTTAGGAATACAATTATAAACAGTCAACCTATTTCAGGAAATGACACAATCAATTTCTAGAATGTAAAGAAATACATTACTGCAACCGGCCATGCAGTAATGCTGCACGCCTTTTGCAGTAACATTGCATCAGCTATGCAGTTATACTGCATGAGTGCTGCAGGTTTGCTGCATCTTAAGTATGCAGCTCTTATTTATATTGCTCCTTGTTTAAGTTGCTCCATATGGCTATTTATTCGTTGCAGTTCTTTGGGTATTTATATGACTTGACTGACAAAGTTTAAACAGTAATTCTAAGACAACAAAAAATAAACTTCCAGAGCTACAACTAATCGGTTAATTCACTCAATGTAGCATCAATCATCTCGTTGAGCTTACCTTCAATCTTTTGCAGATGTTCTGAATGTAGTATTAACATCTGAGAATAGATTTCATTGAATTTCGTTTCAACAGCACGCTTATTTTAGACAACAGTACTCGACTATCTTTATCACCTTTTTCTTGTGCCTTTTTAAGTTCTGATACGCGTACTTCATAGGCAGCTTAAACGCTTTTACAATCTCGCTATTTCCGAACACAACAATCCGTAAGATTACACATTAACTCTCTTCTATTATTTTTCTAGCAATTTTTCTTGATCTTCAGGATAACGCGCTCCGATAATCTCAATAGAATTTAGATGTTTATCAATCAGTCTTAATTCATCTGCAGTAAACTCAATATTAATAGCTCCAATATTCTCTTCGATCCGCTCTATTCGTTTTGTGCCAGGAATAGGAACTATCCACTCTTTCTGAGCCAACAGCCAACCTAGTGCGATACGAGCCGGTGTGGTTTCTTTTTGTTTGGCAAGTTTCACAACATAATCAACTAGAGCCACATTTCGTTGTAGATTACCATCTTGAAATCTTGGTATCGTTGAGCGAAAATCGGACTTATCAAATGTTGTCGTAGCATCGAATCGTCCTGTAAGCATCGCTTTACCCAATGGGCTGAATGGCACGAAGCCAATACCTAATTCTTCAAGAGTGGGCAATAACTCCTTTTCTGGGTTTCGATACCAAAGCGAGTATTCGCTCTGTACAGCTGTGAGTGGACAAACATGATGTGCTCGTCGTATGGTTGATGGTGCTGCCTCTGATAATCCCCAATGCAATACTTTTCCCTCTTTTATTAAATCAGAAAGTGTATCTGCAACTACCTCAATCGGAACGTTCGGATCAACACGGTGTTGGTAGTAGAGGTCAATATGATCACGACACAATCTCTTTAACGAACCTTCAATTGCCTTGCGTATAGTTTCGGGCCGAGAAGATAATTCGATTGGTCGAGCTGCTCCCTCGAAATGAACATTTTCCATATCGTATCCAAACTTGGTAGCAATAACCACCTCATCGCCAAATGGTTTAAGAGCCTCTCCAATAAGATCTTCGTTTTTAAACATACTATAGACTTCGGCAGTATCAAAGAATGTTACGCCAAGTTCAACTGCTTTGCGTATCGTGCGTATAGCATCAACTTTATCGGGATATGGAGGATAACTTTGGGTAAAACCCATACAACCCAACCCTATTGCTGAAACTTCTAATTTGTTTCCTAAAAATCTTTTCTTCATTTTATTTTATCTTAAGTCCTTCAATAAGCGGATTGGTATCGATAAGTTCTAAATGCTCAACCATATCGAGTGTACCCTCTTTGTATTTTATAAAATGAGGAGTTTGAATATGACTTTTGTAAGCTTCTTCATTGGCGTAGATTTCAAGAATGGTTATATAGTTAGGACGCTCCTTTTCGGCTGTTGCATAAAGCGTCAAAACCCCTTTTTCTAAAGCCATAGATGATTCTATTTCTTCTTTAAGAAAAGTATTATACTCATCTAGGCGATTACTGTCAACTACGATTCTTGAAAGTCGAACTTTATGTTTTTCTGTGATTGTATTTTGCTCTTTCGTATCAGCTATGATACGTAATGCTTTCATTGCTGGCGGGAAGCCTATATATGGCAATGTCTGAATAACGATAGCCGCTAAGGTTGCTTTATCGTTGCCTAATTTAATGTTACCAATTGTATGAGAACGGAGTTGGCTCTCTGCTTCAATCGTTGTAAGCAGAGCATATAGAAGCAATTCTTTTGTCTTTATATCAAACCCTCCACGTGTATAGATATCACCAAAGCAGTACTCTGTTAAATATCGTGCTACATCATCTCCCATATTATCGGGCAAGTCACTCAATGCGTTACGAATAGCATCACCATATAGAGGTTGTTGAATCTCTGCACCTTTCATCATTCTATTCTCTTCTGTTACTACGCTTTGAGCCTCTAGCGGAAGGGCAATGCCACGTTCAGTAAAGACTTCATTTGCTACCGAAAGAGCGTTCAAGGTTTTAGGGAAGCCGATAAATGGAGCACACAAATAGATTAGTTCGCGTGCTTCGACAGGAGTTACCCCCACATTCAAAGATGCTGCTATATGAGCTTTAAGTTGTGGAAGAGTTTGCAACGCAGTGAGTGTGATACAAGTTATCATCTCACGAGTTTTAATATCCAAATTGCCTGTTTGAAAAATTTCGCCAAAGATAAACTTCTGGAGTATATCCATCATCTCGGGATCGTTGCCCTTTCCTGTGAGAGCTTCGCCACCAAAAAGTGTACGATAGTTCTCTTTTGCTGCATCTATTCTATTCATTTTTTCTTGTGAATAAGTGTAATTTGCCAATACTATTACCATCACCAATAATAACATCTTTCTCATATCAATCAGTTTTTGCTCAATGTTCTGCATTTGCCAATCACCTCACCTGTGCGCAGATATTGATAGCTTGGCATTTCAAACAAAACAGGTTTAAAAGAATTGTAATCGATCTTTCCGTCTACATCAAGTATATCATCATTGGCATATGTATTGGTTATTTTGCAGATAAAATTATCAAAGCCTTCTGTTTCGTAAATATCTTCTACTACACACTCCATTGTTAGCGGTGAATCGTTGATAATCGGCATGCCTTCATCACCTATAGTGTATTCAAACAATTTTGATTTGTCTTCATTCGCACCACTTACCGTTCCAGCATAGTCAGCACGTGGCAGCATCGCTTCATCAACCATATTTACAGATAATTTTCGAATGTCTCTCACCGCTTTGTTGCTGTGATGGCTCTTTCGCATGCTGAGCATGATACGATCGTGACCAATAATACCGGTATGTGTCATAGTCATAAAGTTAGCCTTGCCCTCATTTATAGTACCAATAACCGTTACAGGTTTGGGATAAAGAGCCAATACCGAACCGATGTTTCTCTTTACCGATTGGGTTTTTACTGGTAAAGCACTAACACCAACAGCCTTCATATACTCTTCATCACTTACTGGTTCTAACCACTCTGCACTGTTTTCACTTACTTTGGGAGTGATACCGATATGAGTAAATTGGCTATCGGGAGCTGCTCCGTGCCAATGTTCAACATTTGCAGGAATATTTACCACTGCACCAACTTCTAATCTCTGAGCAGGCTTTCCTCTTTCTTGATAATAACCAACACCTTCGGTGCAAAGCAGAATTTGTCCAACTGCATGCGAATGCCAACTATTTCGTACTGTTGGCGCAAAGGTTACGTTGTACACCTGACAATCATAATTACTCTCTGCCGAAAGCGTATTCAACCACGCATCACCCGTAAAGTTGACACCTTCGATTTTGTTTCCAAGCCCCATTACAGGTTCATTACTTTCACTTTTCATTGTCTCAGTTGTTTGATTATTATTGCTACAAGCTGTAAAAAGTATAGCAAGTAGCGCAATACTTAATATTTTTGATTTTTTCATTGTTGTTCTATTTTTACGTTTACACTTCCTGGCACATCAAATATTTCGATACCATCACCATCTATTTGTCCTAAGTTTACCAACTGACTATTGCTATTGACAACCTTATAAAAGATACCTATATTTCCCCAAGGCACATAAAAATCGATATCACCGCGTTGCGGATTATTATGTCCTAGAGATGTGCCTTCAATGGTAAGTGTTGGAGAGAATGTGTATATCTTCTCGGCACCGGCATAATCGGCCATTGTAATCGTTAGGGGTAAGCGAGAAATGAAATCACGAGTAGTAGGATTATCAACCATCGTAGCCGTTGTACTTCTATCACCAACGGTCAATTTAATCTTCATAGAGTTGTTGCTTGATTCACCTTTTTCAGCTCCGATATTAGAAAGCCATTCTGTAACACGACTGTGCATCTGTGAAATAGTACTTGATGTCAGAAGTAGTGTTTGAGTAAATCTAGCATCAGCAGTAAGTCGTTGAGCTTCGCCGACAGATGTTGATATACCACTACTGCCACTTGTAGCAAATAGTGCTATACTTTTGCCTTTTAATTTCTCGGCATGTTGATGTAAAAATGATTGCATATATGTTGCCATATGACCGAACCAAATAGGATACCCGACAAATACTATATCATAACCATCAAAACTATCAACAGAGTTTTTTATAGAAGGATAATAACCTTGCTCAATCTGTTGTTGTTCTGCTTGAGCGCGAGTGAGCATCGCGTTATAATCACTCTCGTATGGAGTCGTTGGTTCAATTTCTAAAATATCACAATCGAGCGTGGATTGAATTAGTTGGGCCACACTTTTAGTATTACCACTGCGTGAAGCATACAAGACTAGATAACGGCCTGATTCATTAGTTGAAGGATCATCGTTATTATTCTCATCACTACCCGTCTGCTCATTTTCTGTGGGTAGTTCTACATCATCTGATTTACTACATGCGCTGAAGCTCACAGCAATCAATATTAAAATGGATAGAAAGAACTTACTCATAATTATCGTTATTTAAAGATTCATTGTAAATACTTATCTCTCAAAATCTCAGGTATAAATGCTCATTTAGTTTGTTCAAAATTCTTCTTTGAAACAGACTTTTTATAAGGATGTACATTTGATAACTTAGAATCGTTTTCATTGGCTATACAATTACTGATTTATAGTAATGCAAAGTTACCTTGATATAGATAGGGAGAATGTATACATATTACGGTTAGTTGTAACGATATTACGCATTCTTACTGATAATCATTAATTTATAAATATATAGAACTATATTTGTATAAAAAACAGATCCTTATTATGGAAGAGATTATAAAAATCAATTGTGTAGATGACTATAATAAACTATTCGGTTTAGAAACTCTTCATCCGTTAGTTAGTATTGTCGATTTATCAAAAGCCACTATAATACCCGAACGCCTTCAGCTCAATTATGGTGTATATGCCTTATTCTTAAAAGACACCAAATGTGGCGACATTCGCTACGGTCGTAAGATTTACGATTATAGAGAAGGTACTATCGTGAGTTTCGCTCCAGGACAAGTTAGCGGAATAGAGATACTCAAGAATATTGAAATATCTGCATTCGGAGTTCTATTTCATCCTGACTTAATACGTGGAACTGCCCTAGGTGCCGAGATTAAACAATACTCCTTCTTTTCTTATGAGTCAACAGAGGCACTTCATCTATCAGAGCGAGAGAAAACAACGATAATGGAGTGTTTTAGTAAGATACAACAAGAATTAGAACACCCTATTGATAAACATACAAAGCGTCTCGTTTCTCGTAACATAGAGCTTTTGCTAGATTACTGCTTGCGTTATTACGAACGTCAATTCATCACACGTTCTGATGCCGACAATGGCATTGTATCCAAATTTGAACGATTATTAGATGAATACTTTGAACATAATCTTCAACAAGAAAAAGGCATTCCATCCGTTAAATATTTTGCAGAAAAGATATGTCTTTCATCAAACTATTTTGGTGATTATATCAAAAAATCAACTGGTAGAACTGCGCAAGACTACATACAAAA
>CAMTPH010000140.1 GCA_947074345.1 uncultured Bacteroides sp.
CAACACGTATGCGATTTCTTAGGTGTTAACATCGAAGATAAGAAAATCATTACTTGCCACATCGGTAACGGTGGTTCAATCTGTGCTGTTAAGTATGGTAAATCAGTAGATACTTCTATGGGTCTTACTCCACTTGAAGGTTTGATGATGGGTACTCGTTGTGGTGATATCGACGCTGGTGCAGTTACATTCATTATGGAAAAAGAAGGTTTGACTCCAACAGGTGTTTCTAACCTATTGAATACAAAGAGTGGTGTACTAGGTGTTTTCGGTAAATCAAGCGATATGCGCGAACTAGAAGACGCTGTAGCTCTAGGCGAAGACAAAATGGCTATCTTGGCTGATGATATGTATGATTACCGTATTAAGAAATACATCGGTGCTTATGCAGCAGCTATGGGTGGTGTTGATATCATCTTGTTTACTGGTGGTGTTGGCGAAAACCAAGCAACTTGCCGTTCGGGTGCTTGCGATGGTTTAGAATATATGGGTATTAAGATTGATCCTATCAAGAATAACGTACGCGGTAAAGATGCTATCATCTCTGCAGACGATTCAAAAGTAACTGTTTGTGTAATCCCAACTGACGAAGAGTTGTTGATTGCTTCTGATACTTTGGAAATTGTAGGTTAATACAAATAACGATATAAGTAAGTTATAGGCGAGGTCTCTATTTTAAGAGGCTTCGCCTTCTTTATTAAAATAAACTTATATCTTTGCATGTAATCGAATATTACTTTATCAACATGAAATACTCCTTTGTTATTCCAGTATACAATCGTCCCGATGAAGTGGATGAATTGCTTCAAAGCTTAACAACTCAAACTTACAAATATTTTGAAGTGATTGTAGTCGAAGATGGTTCATCCATCACTTGCGAAGCTGTTGTTGATAAGTATAAACCGTCTCTTGCCATAAAGTACTATACAAAAGCCAATTCAGGACCGGGACAAACACGAAACTATGGAGCACTAAGAAGTTCAGGTGAATATCTAATCATACTTGACTCTGATTGTGTTTTACCTAAAGGTTATCTACAAGCTGTTGATGATGACTTGAAACGTCAACCTGCCGATGCATTTGGTGGTCCCGATAGAGCACACGATTCTTTTACCGATATGCAAAAGGCGATAAACTACTCCATGACATCATTCTTTACTACTGGTGGCATACGTGGTGGTAAGAAGAAGATGGATAAGTTCTATCCTCGTAGTTTTAATATGGGTGTACGTAGAGATGTTTATATGGCATTGGGTGGTTTCTCTGATATGCGCTTTGGCGAAGATATCGACTTTAGCATACGTATCTTTGAAGGAGATTATCGTTGTCGATTGTTTCCCGATGCTTGGGTTTACCATAAACGCCGCACCGACTTATGTAAGTTCTTTAAGCAAGTTCATAACTCGGGCATTGCCCGTATCAACCTTTACAAGAGATATCCATCTTCTTTAAAACTTGTTCACTTGCTACCGGCGGTATTTACATTGGGTGTAGCCTTCTTTTTGGTAGGTGCTATATTCTGTTTGTATAGTCTGTTGCCCTTAGCATTGTTTGCTCTGATTATTTGGATTGATGCAACGATTCGCAATCATAACGCTTTGATTGGATTGTATGCGGTAGCAGCATCATATGTTCAACTCATTGGATATGGCACAGGTTTCTGGCGTGCATGGTGGGAGCGATGCGTGTTAGGGCGAAACGAATTTGAAGCTTTCAAGAAGAACTTCTATAAATAAACACAACCAACAAATCATACAAATGAACGACACAACCAAACTTAATATTACTCAATGGGCCGAAGAAGACAGACCACGCGAGAAGATGATGATGAAAGGAGCGCATGCTCTTAGTGATGCCGAATTGCTTGCTATACTTGTAGGTTCAGGCAATCGCGATGAGACTGCCGTAGAGCTAATGCGAAGAGTTTTATCTTCTTGTGATAATAATCTTAATGAATTGGCTCGGTGGGAAGTCAACAACTACTCACTCTTTAAAGGAATGGGTCCTGCCAAGAGTATTACCATTATGGCGGCTCTCGAATTGGGTAAACGTCGCAATCTGCAAACAGCCAAAGAGCGAACAGCTATTACTTGCTCTAGAGATATCTATAAACTTTTTCATCCTGTATTGTGCGACTCTCCTCTCGAAGAGTTCTGGGCTTTGTTTCTAAATCAATCAGGTAAAGTGATAGAGCGTGTGCAAATAAGTACCGGTGGTATTGCGGGCACTTATGTCGATATACGCTCTCTGTTTAGAGAAGCTTTGTTGCGTCATGCAACGCAGATGGCGGTAGTTCACAATCATCCTTCGGGCAATAATCGCCCTAGTGGAGAGGACAACTCATTGACAAAACGTATAGGAGATGCTGCTAAAACAATGAACATACGGCTCATCGATCATGTTATAATCTGTGAAGACTGCTACTTCAGCTTTGCCGACGAAGGGCTTCTTTAAAGATTAATGTTTATATTTGTCGAAACAATAAAATACACAGTTTATGTCTAATTTTGAAACTGAAGAAAAAATAGTCGCAGTACTTAAGACAGTATTCGACCCTGAAATCCCCGTTAATGTTTACGATTTGGGATTGATTTATAAGATTGACGTAGCCGACACTGGCGAAGTAGCGATTGATATGACACTAACAGCACCCAACTGTCCGGCTGCCGATTTCATCATGGAAGATGTTCGTCAGAAAGTAGAATCGGTAGAAGGTGTAACCGGTGCAACTATCAACTTGGTGTTTGAACCAGAGTGGGATAGAGATATGATGAGCGAAGAAGCTAAGTTAGAGTTAGGCTTCCTATAAATAATTGATACGACCCAATAAACTCCCATCAGCTTATGATGAAAAGTGTATATTTCCTTTCGGATGCTCATTTAGGTTCGCGTGCTATAGAGCACGGACGAACACAAGAGCGTCGCTTAGTTAATTTTCTCGATAGTATAAAACACAAAGCATCGGCCATCTATTTGTTGGGCGATATGTTTGACTATTGGTATGAATTTAAATTGGTTGTACCCAAAGGATATACACGCTTCTTAGGAAAACTGTCTGAATTAACCGATATGGGTGTAGAAGTACATTTCTTTACCGGCAATCACGACATCTGGTGCGGAGACTATCTGAATAAAGAGTGTGGAGTTATTATCCATCGCGAACCTCTTACTACAGAGATATTCGGAAAAGAGTTTTATCTAGCTCACGGTGATGGCTTAGGCGATCCTGATAAGAAGTTCAAACTGTTGCGTGCCATGTTTCATAATAAGATGTTGCAGCGAATGTTTTCGGCCATACATCCACGTTGGACTGTGGAACTCGGTTTGAGTTGGGCGAAACATAGCCGCATGAAACGTGAAGGTGGCAAAGAACCCGACTATATGGGAGAAGATAAAGAGCACTTGGTGCTATATACAAAAGAGTACTTGAAGGTGCATCCCAATATCAACTTCTTTATATATGGTCATCGTCACATAGAGCTCGACTTGATGTTGAGTGCAACTTCTCGAATCTTAATATTGGGCGATTGGGTTAACTTCTTTACTTATGCAGTATTTGATGGTGAGAATCTCTTTATGGAATCGTATGTAGAAGGCGAAACGCAACTCTGATAACAGATATATCGATATAAAAATAGCGGCAATTGAATCCATTCAATTGCCGCTATTTTTATATATTAACTCGATTAATATTTAGCTGCTTTAGCAATGCGTTTTGGAACATCTGTATTGTCCATTACACCATTAAATAAGTCGGAACCTGCACCGATAGCATAAACCGGAACATAACCGGCAGTATGTCCACCATGTGCCCAGTTAACCTTTGCCAATTCGTTCATAACCTCTTTGGCGCGAGCTGCAAGAGGTTCGCTTTTAGAGTAAAGGCTCTCTTCGAAAGCTCCTTTATTGCTAACAAACGAGTTTTCGAACTCATCGCGTAGTTTCTTTTCTTGTGGCCAAGTTAGTTCAACTTCATCCCAAAAGCCCATCTCTTCTTCGAGAAGCTCTTTCATGTCGCTCCACTTCACTTTATTGTTTTTCTCTTTTCTCAATTCGCTCATCTTGTTTGATAGTTCATCAACCGAGCATTCTTGGTTTTCGAGAACTTCTAAGCTCATTAAGTATTTGCTGTTTCCAAGTGATAAGCCACCTGTTTCGTGGTCGGCAGTAACAACGATCAATGTTTCTTTTGGGTGTTTCTTGTAGAATTCATAAGCAACAGCGATGGCGTTGTCCATATCAATCACTTCCTCAAAAGTAGTAGCAGCATCGTTGGCGTGACTGCTCCAGTCTATTTTACCGCCTTCAACCATCAAGAAGAAACCCTTCTTGTTGTTCTTCATTAAGAAATCGATAGCGCTCTCGGTAATTTGGGCAAGAGTCAAATCATCATCATCGCGGTCGATGGCATAAGGCAAAGAGCTTTGGTCTTTATCATCTTCTTGGATAAGAATCATTTTGCCGGCTTTGTTGGCCTTCTTCTTATAATCTTCGTAGCCAAAAGCTAGTGTATAGCCAGCTTCATTGAAGATGTCGTAAACATCAGGAGCCTCTTGTTTATCGTGAGTCATGTTACGTTTCATGAAACCTGCACCGCCATAGAAGTCAAAGTTAGCCTTAGGCAAGTCGGTTGCAATCTCGTAATACATATTTCTGCGAGCTTGGTGTGCATAAAATGCAGCAGGAGTAGCGTGATCTACACTAACGCTTGATGTAACACCAACTTTGCGTCCGGCGTTTTTAGCTAAATGAGCAACCGATGATATTGGGTTTTTCTCATCATCTACACCGATTGCGCCGTTGTATGTTTTGTATCCACTGGCAAGTGCGGTACCACCTGCAGCCGAGTCTGTAACAGGGTTGGTAGCAGAGAATGTGTATGCCATTCCCGAAGCAGGAAATTGTGTGAATAAAAGCGGGTTGCGTCCAAACTTTCCATCTTTAGTTGCAGCTCTGTAGCTTTCGGTTCCGTTTACGTGGTTAACACCCATTCCATCTCCAATAAAATAGAATACATATTTAGCCTGTCCGTGAGCTACGATAGCCAACAAGATGAATAATACTACATTAAATGCTCTTTTCATTATTCAGTTCGTTTTATAAATTAATGTACTACAAATGTAATTATAAGATTAAGATATAAAGAAAAAGCGAGAAACAAATTCATTGCTTCTCGCTTTTTCTAATATTTAATAACGTTTATGTTACTATGCTTTTACACGACCTACGTAAGAACCGTCACGAGTGTCGATTTCGATTGTTTCACCTTCGGTGATGAACAAAGGAACACGAACTGTAGCACCTGATTCAACTGTAGCTGGTTTCAATGTGTTTGTTGCAGTATCACCTTTCAAACCTGGTTCAGTATAAGTTACTTTCAATTTTACTTTAGTAGGCATATCTGCGTAAAGAACTGTTTCAGTCGATGCATCAGATACAACTTCAAGTACCATACCTTCTAGAAGGAAGTCTACACCGTTGATCAAATCGTGAGCGATAGGGTGTTGGTCGAAAGTTTCTTGGTTCATAAAGATGAAATCCTCTCCTTCTTTGTACAAGAATTGGTAAGGACGACGCTCTACACGTACATCTTCAAGTTTTTCACCAATGTTGAAACGACGTTCAATAACACCACCGTTTACTACGTCTTTCAACTTAGTACGCATGAATGTGTTACCTTTACCTGGTTTTACATGAAGAAATTCGATACAGAAATATAGCTTTCCGTCCATACGGATGCA
>CAMTPH010000141.1 GCA_947074345.1 uncultured Bacteroides sp.
CGATTTCACCGAAGATAAAGTTGCTGTATGGGATGAACGTCTAAAGACAGTCTTCAATCGCGGCTTCTGGGATGGTTACTATTTGGGTCAACGTCTAGGCGAGTGGAGCAGCAAATATGGTTCGGATGCTACAGAACGTAAAATCTATGTAGGTAAAGGTATCCGTTACTTCAGCAACATCAATGTAGCCGAGTTCTTAGTCGAAGCGGCCGAACTGAAGGTAGGCGAAAAGATTTTGATTACTGGGCCAACAACCGGTGCTGTATTTGCAACAGTAGACGAAATACGTGTTGACCTGCAACCGGTAGAGGTAGCGAAGAAAGGCGATCGCTGTTCGTTCAAGGTAAGCGAAAAGATTCGCCCTAGCGATAAACTATACAAACTGGTTTCTACCGAAGAACTGAAGAAGTTCAAAGGCGGAAAAGAGCAATAAAACAAATTCAATAAAGCGAGTGGTCTTCTTAAATATAAAGAATGCTTCTCGCTTCTTTATTTATATCCTTAATCAATCTTATAATGAAAAAAGTATCAAAATGTTTGCTCTTCTTTTCATTAATAACATTCAGATTGAATAACATACAACTTTATGACTAAATACATATATGAACTAACACTCAAAGTACGCGACTACGAATGCGATCTACAAGGCATTGTCAACAACGCCAACTATCAACACTATATGGAGCATACACGCCATGAGTTTCTAACTTCGATGGGTGGAGACTTCGCTGCGTTGCATCAACAAGGTATTGATCCTGTGGTGGCTCGCATCAATATGGCTTTCAAAACCCCTTTGAAGAGTGGCGATGAGTTTATCTCTCGTCTCTACATCAAGAAAGAGGGTATCAAGTATGTGTTTTATCAAGATATCTTCCGCAAAGCAGACGAAAAGATAGTGCTGAAAGGCATCGTCGAAACCGTGTGTGTAGTCAATGGACGTTTGAGTGAATGTGCTATTTTTGAGGAACTATTCAAAGACTACATCTGATGATAAATAGTAGTCGCGAAGAGCGTATCGCTTGCATGGCGCTCAACTTAGTGCCCGGTATTGGTTCGGCTGGTGCTAAACGGTTGGTTGATAGCATGGGTAGTGCGCAAGCAGTATTCGATAACCGGTTGGAGTTGCCACATCTTCTACAAGATGTAGGCGAGCGATTGAGCAAAGCATTAGACTGTCCCGAAGCTTGGGAACGTGCTAAACGTGAAGATGAGTTTATCGAAAAGAATAACCTCACTTGCTTAACCATCTCTGATGAGGCTTTCCCTTCTCGCTTACGTGAATGTGAAGACGCCCCGATTGTACTCTTTTTCAAAGGGAATACGAATCTCAATGCGCTACGAATCGTTAGTATGGTAGGCACTCGTCATGCAACTGAGTATGGTCGTGAGTTGTGCGATACCTTTGTGCGCGATTTACAATCTATGTGTCCCGATGTATTGATAGTAAGCGGTTTGGCTTATGGCATCGATATCAATGCGCATCGTGCTGCATTGCTTCACGGATTGCCTACTGTTGGTGTACTTGCACATGGATTAGACCGTATTTATCCTGCTGCCAATCGCAATACGGCTGTACAGATGATTCAGAATGGCGGCTTGCTGACTGAGTTTATAAGTCAAACAAATCCCGATCGGCATAACTTCGTTCGTCGCAATCGCATAGTAGCCGGCATGGCTGATGCAACGATTGTAGTAGAATCAGCATCAAAAGGTGGTTCATTGATAACAGCCGATATAGCAGAGAGTTATCATCGCGATTGTTTTGCTTTTCCCGGAAGAGTAGGCGATGAGTTATCCCTTGGTTGCAATCAATTAATTCGCGACAATAAAGCATCGCTTCTACTTAGTGCCGAAGACTTTGTAAAGACAATGGGTTGGGATGATGGTGCACATGGAGTAAAACCAAAAGCAGTGCAACGCAATTTATTCCCCGATTTATCAGAAGACGAACAGCGCATTGTTGATATTCTACAACGACAAGGCAATCAGC
This sequence comes from uncultured Bacteroides sp., assembly GCA_947074345.1. GTDB lineage: Bacteria > Bacteroidota > Bacteroidia > Bacteroidales > Bacteroidaceae > Bacteroides. Next base: position 1,991 of record CAMTPH010000141.1, read on the forward strand.
AAATCAATACCTTGGTTGTTGAGGCCGATATACCTATCCATAAGATGAATGCACTTCTCTTCGAAATGGAGATGAAAGGGGTAGTCAAAGCATTGGCCGGCGGTGTCTATAAACTGCTTGGATAAAAGAGATTAATCGTTCAATTATAAATAGAGAGCATGCCATGATTGGCATGCTCTTTTTTGTTGTGTAACTAACTACATGTTACTACCCAATTAAGGTGAGTAATACCTGTTTTTTACTTGTCACTACCTATGATTAGTTAGGGAAGGTGCTTTTTTATATGTTAAATACCAACAATAGGCGATTTCATGACTCCTTATTAATAACGAATTTTGCATCGCAAATAAAAATTATAGCAAAAGCCGACAAAGCTCATTGCTTAGAGTAAAAACGTTAGTCATGAAATTAGAATTGAAAACATCGTATTTCAAACATATTGGTATCATCCTTTTGATTTGTCTACTATCTCTCCCTATCAGTGCAAATGAGAAACAAGCAACAGTTTTCGGAAAGGTGATATCTTCAAATAAAGAAGTCGTTGAATATGCTACTGTTCACTTAAAAGGAACCTCTTTTGGTGCAGTTACAAATGATAAAGGGATTTATCAACTATCAGCTCCTGCAGGAAAGTACACTTTGATTGTCTCTATCTTAGGATATAACACCGTTGAGAAGCAAATTCAACTAAGCAAGGGGGCTAGCCTGAAAGAAAACATAGTGATTACTCCACAATCAGAAGAGTTAAGCGAAGTGGTCGTAGTAGCCAATGGAGTAAACAGACTTAATCGTTCTGCTTACAATGCCTTGGCAATCGATGCAAAAGCGCTACAGAACTCAACTAGCAGTCTAAGCGAAGCGTTAGCAAAAGCTCCGGGAATGAAGATTCGTGAGTCGGGTGGTGTAGGTTCAGATATGCAATTGATGATGGATGGTTTCAATGGTAAGCACATCAAAGTATTTATCGATGGTGTACCACAAGAAGGGGTAGGTAGCTCTTTCAGCTTGAACAATATACCGGTAAACTATGCTGAGCGTATCGAAGTATACAAAGGAGTTGTTCCGGTTGGTTTTGGTACAGATGCGATTGGTGGTGTAATCAATATCGTGACTAAAAAGAATCACAACCGTTGGTTCTTGGATGCTTCTTACTCATATGGTTCATTCAATACACACCGTTCTAACATCAACTTCGGACAATCATTCAATAATGGTCTGTTCTATGAGTTCAATGCTTTTCAAAACTACTCTGACAATGATTATTATATCGATACACCCGTAAAAGACTTTGCTACAGGTGCTATCAACAAGAAAAAGATTGAGCGTGTAAAACGTTTTAATGATAGCTACCACAACGAAGCCATTGTAGGTAAATTCGGTATTAGAGATAAATCATGGGCCGACCGTTTGATGTTTGGTTTGACTTGGTCTAACATGTACAAAGAGATTCAAACAGGTGTTCGTCAAGAGATTGTATATGGCGAGAAACACCGCAAGGGATATTCGTTGATGCCTTCGGTAGAATATAGCAAACGCAATTTGTTTGTGAAAGGCTTAGATTTGACACTTACAGCCAACTACAATAAGAATATAACTCAAAACGTAGATACGGCTTCTTTGGAGTATAACTGGAGAGGCGAAAGTCGTCCACTTCGTTTGCCGGGCGAGCAATCATACCAACATGTTGAGTCTAACAATACTAACTGGAATGCAACGGCTACTGCAACTTATCGCATTAGTCCGATACAAAGCATCACTTTCAATCATGTGATGAATATCTTTCACCGTAACAATCGCTCTTTGCTAGTTGATTCAGAATCGGCAGCCAATGCTATTGCCAAAGAAACAAGAAAGAATATCAGTGGATTGTCTTACCGTTTGATGCCGAATGAGCGTTGGAATGCGTCGGTATTTGGTAAATACTATAACCAACATATCTCTGGACCAATAGCAACATCGACAGCGTTAGACGAATTTGTTCGTACCTCTAAGTCGGTAGATGCCTTTGGTTATGGTGTGGCAGGAACTTACTTCATCATGAAAGGTGTACAAGCTAAGTTCTCTTACGAAAAAGCTTATCGCCTACCAACCAACGATGAGATGTTTGGTGACGAAGACTTAGAGTCGGGTGATATCGGTTTGAAGCCTGAGAACAGTGATAATATGAATATCAACTTGAGCTATACCAAGAACTTCGGCAAGCATGCCCTTTATCTTGAAACAGGATTCGTATTCCGCAGCACTAAAGATTATATCCAGCGCAACATTACTAGCTTGAGTGGTGGTAAATATGGGGCAACCTATATCAATCATGGCAAGGTGAAAACGTTGGGATGCAATATATCAGCCAACTATAACTATTCTAATTGGTTGAGCGTAGGTGGAAACTTCACGTTGATGAATATCCGCGATAACGTAAATACTGTAACAGGTACAAGTCAAGAGAGCTTAACATACAAAGCTCGTATTCCTAATATCCCTTATCAGTTTGCCAATATGTTCGCTTCTTTCTATTGGAACGACTTAGGCGCTAAAGGTAATAAGTTGACTTTGACTTACGATAACAACTACATGCACGACTTCCCTCTCTATTCAGAGGCATTGGGTAGCGAGTCAGAGTTTGTTGTTCCAACACAGTTCTCTCATAACCTTACACTCTCTTATGCGATTAAGAACAACCGTTATAACTTCTCGATAGAGTGCCAGAACTTTACAAATGAGAAACTATACGATAACTTCAGTTTGCAAAAAGCAGGTAGAGCTTTCTACGGTAAGGTAAGAGTCTACTTTGGCAGTAAATAATTAAAGAATATAATATTTAAAATATAAAGATATGAAAAAAAGAAACCTACTTTTAAATGGATTTGCCCTTTGTCTATTGGGCTTAACTTCGGCTTGTACAGACGATGTAACCAATAACGGTGGAACTAACAATGAGAATGGTGAGTCGACTGCATTTGTAGTAGCTGCAACTGTTGGCGAAGCTAACTACCTTCTTAAAAGCGAAGCATTGAATAGTGGTAACGTATCGGCTTTAGGCAATGGTCTAACTACCGATCTTGGAACTACTTGGATATTCTACAATGACCAGTATTTGTATCGCTTGGTTTACAATCAAGGCAATGCGGGCTTATCATCTTCTTATCAGATGACAGCTGGTGGTGCTATCGAAGAGCGTGATTACACCTATGAGATACCACGTTTCACTGCATATGGAACTTACGATAACAACATCATCACTTCATCTACTGGCTATTTGGGAACAGAGTTTGCCGATAAGAACGGTTACTTACCTAAAGGATTCCTTTTCTCTTATCTGAATGTTGATAACGAAACACTTCGCACTAACACTGAAGCAATCTTCTCTGAGAATTATTTAGGAAACGGTGAATATGTTACTTTGGCCGGATACGTGCAAGTAGGCAGCAAAATGTTTACTGCTCCTATCCCAATGGGTTTGAGCCAATATGGTGTGAAAGCTAACAATGGTGAATATGTAGTTTACCCTGAATTAGTGAAAACAGAATCGGGTGGTAGTGCAAGTAGTGCTTATGTAGAAGGCGAATTGCAATGGACACAACATCCTAATGAAGCATGGATTGCCATCTATAACAACATCGACTTCACCAACCCTAAATTGATTAAGACAGATAAGATTAGTTATGCTTGCGGTCGCTACCGTTCGCAATACTACCAATCTATTTGGGCAGCCGACAATGGCGATCTTTATGT
>CAMTPH010000142.1 GCA_947074345.1 uncultured Bacteroides sp.
CCAAAGAGGTTAACGTTGTGATTCTGACGGACACCTGTCTTAAATACCTCCTTAAACCAGTCGGTGTTAGTATCATCTTGGAACTGATATTTTCCAGTTTCGCTGTTAAGCAAATATCCTGATGGCAACGGAGTATTGGAGTTTGCAGCCGCCTGACCCAGACTATGGCTATATTGATCCGCATTCATTACGTCATAAACGTTTTTGGGAATATTATCAATTCCAACGTATCCATTGTAGTCTAACTTAAGAGGCTGATCTTTTTGTCCACGCTTGGTAGTGATGATAATCACTCCATTAGCGGCACGAGAACCATAAATGGCAGCAGCCGAAGCATCTTTTAGTACTTGAATGGTTTCAATATCGTTTGAAGAGAAATCGCGGATGGTAGTTCCCATAGGAATACCATCAATCACATATAATGGAGCGGTGCTACCGAAAGACCCAATCCCACGAATGCGAACGCTAGGATCTGCACCGGGCTGTCCATCAGATGTGATTTGTACACCCGCAACCTTTCCTTCGAGCATAGTAGAGATGTTGGAGTGTGAAGTCTGTTTCAAAGCTTCTGTATCTACTATAGCAACAGAACCGGTTAAGTCGGACTTCTTCTGAGTACCGTAGCCAACAACAACCACTTGGTCGAGCATCTGATAGTCGGATTGCAATTGGATGGTTTCAATAATGGCACGATTGCGAACAGCCACCTCACGTTCTTTGTACCCTACATAGCTTATTATAAGGGTTGCGTTTCCAGGAATCTCCAACTGGAAGTTTCCGTACAGATCAGTAACGGTTCCGTATTGTCTGTCTTTAACTTTAATGGTAGCCCCAATTAGAGGTTCACCTTGTTCGTCGACTACTTGACCACTAACCTTGATCGTAGGAGATTGTGCTACTGTAGCCATAGCAGGTGTAGAATATACCACCATGCCGGCAAAGGTACACAGACTAAGCATTACGGGAGAAAATAAATGTTTCCTCATCTTTATTAGTATTAAGGTTGTTAATTTAAAAGATTAGAATTGCAGCAAGGCACCGCTGCCGGATTAATACATTCAGTAAATGAACGGTGGGAAAATTGAAGCTGATAGATGCCACGAAATGCAGCACCCATTCTTTTGTTACTTCTCATAATATAGATTTTATTGGTTTATTAATGGTATTAGTGTAAGTAATACACAGCAAATATAATCTGATTATATATTTTGATGGTGGATGTTTGTATTTTGATGGTGGATAAATGGACTTGAAGGCCATTTTATGTTGAATTATTGTTATTCTGTTAAGGATATATTTACATATTAAGACTCGAATTGCAATCCTATAACTGACTTACTATTAATTAATCGACCCTTAAAAAAGGATATAAAATACTAATAGTCAATAATAGACAGACTCTAAATTGCATAAAAAGATTATAAAAATATGATGGACATACAATAGATGAATCTCTTAATCAGGTATTTGATTTAACCGGAATTCATTTAAAGGAACTCGTAGGAGATAGAGGATATCGAGGTCAAAAACAATCAGGAGAAACAAAAATCCTTATACCCGATACACCCAAGAAAAAGGATAGTGTTTACCAAAAAAGAAAAAAGCATAAACTCTTCTGTAAAAGAGCCGGAATAGAACCAACGATAGGACATTTAAAGAAAGATTATAGACTTGGCCGCAACATCTATAAGGGTGTGGCAGGTGATGCTATGAACTTAATGTTAGCTACTGCCGCTTATAATTTTAAAAGAGCTATGAACGCTCTTTTATTTGTCAAAAATTTAATTTTAAAATCCTTGATAGATTACAAAGTCTTATTTGATTTTAGTGTAATCTTTCAAGGATCTGATTTTTAATATTGTTTTTTAATGGTCGACTAATTAATTACACAAACAAAAAAGGATGTAAACCTAAGGATTATCAAGGGCAGATACTCTTAGAATCATTAAATATGCATGAGTTAATATAATTGTTTCGCTTTTTACTATTCCAGTAAACTACTGGGCGGTGTATTGTAACGTTTAGTAAAACACCGGGTGAAGTATTTCGGGTCATTGAAACCAACTTCATAGGCAATCTCCGAAATATTCATACTTCGCGTCACTTTGTTCTTTTCAATTAGTTCACGTGCAATGTTTAAACGGTAGTTGCGAATGAATTGTCCAATAGATTGTCCGGTTAGGTTCTGAATCTTCTTGTTGAGTAGGCTCTTACTGACTCCCATGGCTTCGATAAAATCGGTCGATCCGTATTCCGGATTCTTATAATTCGTTTTGACAACTCCCAACACCTTGTTCAAGAACTTTTTATCGCTCGATTCTTCTTCAATGTTCAATGCTTCAATGTCCATTTTCAATGCAAACTGCCGTTGGTAGCGTTTGCGATTTTCCAAGATGTTGAATATGCGTGTCAGTAGCAATTCTTCGTTAAAAGGTTTCAGCAGGTATTCGTCAACACCTGTACGGTAGCTTTCCATCCGTGATTCCTGTGATGTTTTCGCAGTGAGCATCAGAAAAGGGATATGCGATATGGAGAAGTTATCTTTCACTTTACGTGATAATTCAATGCCGTCCATAACGGGCATCATCAGATCACTAACTATGAAATCGACGTTGCAAGAAGATAGCACGGTGAGCGCTTCTGCACCATTTTCAGCTTCGAGTATATTGTATTGTTCCGATAAGATGGAGCGGATGTATCCACGCATATCCTTATTATCTTCTACCACGAGCACGGTTAGGCGATTCGGAACAAAGTGAGAAGGAACAAAGTCGAGACTGTCTTGCATGATCACCGGATGTTGAATATTCACGTTTTCCATCCCCGCACCTTCTTCTCTAGAGAATGGTAGACTGATACAGAACGAGGCACCGACCTTCCTGTTGTTACTAGCTTTGATGGTTCCGCCGTGCATTTGTACTATGCGTTTAGACAGGTATAAACCAATACCTGTTCCACTCTGTCCGTATATCGGAAAGCTGTGAGGCACAGCATTCTGGTTTTCGTTGTTGCTGCTACACGGAGACTTGGCAGCGTTACCTTTATGCGATTGGTAAAAGCGATTGAATATTTTGGTTAGATCATCTTCAGCAATCCCAGTTCCGGTATCTTTTATATTTATATATAACTTCTCTTTTCCGCTTTCTTTATCGACAAGCGAAGCCACGTATATGTTAACCGTTCCACCATCTGGGGTAAACTTAATGGCATTGGACAATAGGTTTGTGATGACTTTCTGCATGGCATCCTGATCGAAAAGTATCTCAGGTTGGTCTAGACGGTAAAACTTACGGATTATAATATTCCTCTCGCCTGCAAAAACGCTGAACGGAGTAGCCAGTTGGTCTATAAACTTTAGCAAGTCGCTTTTCGTCTTGTTGATTTTCTGTTTACCCGATTCTACTTTTCGAAAATCCATCAATTGGTTAACCAACGACAATAGATACTTAGAATTACGCTCTACAAAATTGAGTTGCTCTATAACCTGAGGGTTATTGCTTAGTTTTAAGGCTCGATCAATTGGACCGATGATTAACGTTAGTGGTGTTCGTAATTCATGTGTGATATTGGTAAAAAAGGAGAGTTTATCCACTGTTAATTCTTGTACTTTCTTACTCATCGTAAGAATCTGCGCTTTCTGCTTAGTTATTTTCTCGTTTTGCAGAGTTAGCAATTCATTTTGACGAGACAATTCATTGGTCTGCACAGTAAGCAATTTCTTCTGTTCTTGCAAAGCCTGCGTACGTTCTTCTACATTCTTGTGCAATAGTTCCTGCTGCGCTTTAAGTGCCTTTATACGCCAATTCCATATTTGATAAGCTATAAATACTACAAGCACAAGTATTAGTAGAATAAACCATGTAGTCTTATAGAAATATGGTATTACCTCTATAATTAACAATTCAGTATGGTCTTGCCAATTCTTACCATCTAACGCATAACGTAATTCAAAATGATATGTTCCTGCACCAAGATTTGTATAAGCTGCTGTACGTCGTTTGGCCGACACTCTAATCCATTTCTCGTCAAATCCTTTCAAACGATAAGAGTAGGCAGAGAATTCAGGAGAATTATAGTCAAGAGCAGCAAACTCAAGATAGAGGGATTTATCTCTTTCGTGTATTTGTAGCATATTCTCTTTAGGCTGCGCTTCTTGATCAGATACTCTTATATACGTGAAAGCTATTGGAATATCATCAATCTTAGGGACCTGACCTCCTGCCTTGACTACCGATAGTCCATCTACACTTCCTAGATAGAGATCGCCACTTTGCCCATAATCTATAGCATTCCAATAAAACTGACTACATCCCAATCCATCTTTATCGGTATAGTTGATAAAGTTGTCTTGTTCGCGATTATAGTAAGACAATCCATTAGTGGTAGACACCCATATATTGCCCAATTTATCTTCACAAATACCTCTCACACTATTATTCACCAATCCATCATCTGTATTCAAAGCTTTAAAATGATAATCACCATCTTTATCCAAAAAAGATTGATATAGACCATAACCATTACTACCCACCCATATAGTACCATCTTTAGATTCCGAAATGTAGCTGACACGTTCACGTATCTTTGAATCGGGGTTATCAAGCTTATAACGCCATAGTTGATAAACCATACGTGGGGCGTGGAGTGTTGTCAAATCAATACAGCACAATCCTGCTGATAGTCCTAACCAAAGTTGATTATTCCTATCGATACAGTATCCGGCACAACCATCAATACCACCCATATTCAAACCTTTAAAAGGTTCCAACACCTGTTCAGTATCAAGTTTATAGACATATATATTATGAGCTGTTCCTACCCAAACGGCATTATTGATAGAGTCAAAACAGATCGCTCCTACAAATCCATTGGAGAAATCATCGAATTCTGGGAATTGTACATGATGAAACTCTTGATTATTTCGCACATTGGGTTCTATCCATCCAATACCGCCTCCCCAAGTACCTACCCATAGACGGTTTTTCCCATCCATAGTAAAACAGCTCACAGAGTTATGAGTCAGATGATGTGGATACTGCGTTGTATAGTGTGTAAAACGACTTTCGCCTTTAGCTTTACGATTCAATCCACCTTCTACAGTGCCCACCCATAATGTGCCGTCTTTATCCTCAAATATAGCATTGACAGGATTCTTAGAAATACTATTAGGATGAGACGAAGAGTGAGCATAATTCTCTACGTAAAGTTTGCGTCTCGAGATTTTATTGAGTCCACCAACCTCCGTTCCTACCCACACTATATCACCATCGGTAAGCATACAGTTCACAAAATCACAATTCAAACGATTGGATAAATGAAAGTTGGTAGCAGATATATTTTTATCATTATCTATTCGTTCAAAGCTGTTTGTTGTAGCATTGTATATATTTATACCTTTAAATGTGGATACCAATAAAAAGTGGTCAT
>CAMTPH010000143.1 GCA_947074345.1 uncultured Bacteroides sp.
AAAACGAAAGAGCCCAATGAGTTTGGCCAAAGAGAGCTTGATGGCTTTAAAGTAAAGAACCCAAATGTAGGTGGATTTGGTTTGGCATTCGATTTGGGAGCAACGTATCAATTCTTAGATGAAGCGAAAGGATTAACACTATCAGCATCCTTGCTCGATATAGGATTCATCCATTGGAATAATGCATTAAAGGCCTCAATGGTACACTCGTATATGTTCGATGGATTTAAGTATCCGGTAGTTATAGATCCCGAAGATGGCGATCCGGGCGATATCAACAGTCAGTTAGACGATATTGGCGAAGACTTAAAAGGTTTCATCAAGTTTTACGAAGATACAGCACCGCAAAAAAGAACAACAAAGTTGGGAGCAACCATGAATTTGGCAGCAGAATACATATTGCCCACTTACGACAAACTAAAATTTGGTGTGTTATCAACAACTCATTTCAATAAACCATTTACATGGACCGAAGCACGTGTATCGGCCAATATTGCACCAACACAATGGTTTGAGGCGAATGTAAACTATGCCATCAGCAACTTTGGTTCGTCGTTGGGGTGGGTTATTAATTTTCATCCCAAAGGCTTTAACTTCTTTATTGGTACAGACCACATGATAACCCGAGTTACCCCTCAGTTTGTACCGGTTGGCAAAGCCAATGCCAGTGTTAGTGTTGGGTTCAACATAACATGGGGCAGAAATAAGGCAAAAGAAGATAAGAAGATAAAACCCGATTATATCACATCAGAACTCTAATGATAATTGAGGGTCTTGTCCCAGTAAATTAAACGTCATTCGATGATAAGGAGTAGCACCGTGTTGAGCAATAGCCGCACGGTGTTTTTTTGTAGGATAACCTTTGTTCTTATTCCAATCGTACACAGGATATTCGGCATGAAGTCGCTCCATATAGTCATCACGGTAAGTCTTGGCTAAAATAGAAGCAGCAGCTATCGACAGATATTTGCCATCTCCCTTTACAACAGTAGTATGTGGTATCTCTCCATACTTCTTAAATCGATTTCCATCTATCAACAGATGCTCCGGACGAAGTTTTAGTTGATCGACTGCACGGTGCATAGCCAGAAACGAAGCGTTGAGAATATTAATCTCGTCAATCTCTTGTGGCAAAACCTCCCCTACTGCCCACGCTAAAGCTTCGCTCTCTATCACTTCGCGCAAGGCATAACGTTGTTTCTCGTTGAGCTGCTTCGAGTCGTTGAGCAGTTCATTCTTAAAGTCTTTTGGCAATATCACGGCTGCGGCAAACACAGAGCCCGACAAGCATCCTCGCCCAGCCTCATCGCAACCGGCTTCTATCAAGTCTTTATTTAAATAGGGTAAAAGCATATCTAGTATTCCTTTCTGTTGTAAATCAATCACAAAGATAAGCACATTCTTGGTACATACTTCGTTTCTTGTTCATAAATAAATGGTTTGTTATCGGTGCACAATGCATCTGATAACTGTTAACTATTAACGCGTTGAGTATATACATTCAATGCGATAACAGTTAACAGTTATCGCGCGATTTGTAAGACGCAAAACACCGATTATAAGTGATTGAAAATGCCTTGTAAACTAAACTAAAAGACAAGTGTAACTGTTCTTTGGTTAAAAAAGGTCTCTATATAATTGATAGATTTAGATTTATATCTATTTTTGTTGGTTCTTATAACATTATACATATACAACAGAATACTGAAAAATGAGAAAATGGCGTATTGAAGATTCTGAGGAGCTATACAACATCAATGGTTGGGGCACTTCGTACTTTGGTATCAATGACAAAGGTCATGTTGTGGTTACCCCACGTAAAAATGGAGTAGCTGTCGATTTAAGAGAGTTAGTCGACGAATTGCAGTTACGCGATGTTGCTGCACCGATGTTAGTGCGTTTTCCGGATATCTTGGACAACAGGATTGAGAAAACATCTCTTTGTTTTAAACAAGCATCGGAAGAGTATGGATATAAAGCTCAAAACTTTATCATCTATCCTATTAAAGTAAATCAAATGCGTCCGGTAGTCGAAGAGATTATCAGCCACGGAAAGAAATTCAATCTAGGATTGGAAGCAGGTTCTAAGCCTGAACTTCACGCGGTAATCGCTATCAACCCCGATTCAGATTCGTTGATTATATGTAACGGATACAAAGATGAAAGCTATATCGAGTTGGCTCTTTTGGCACAGAAGATGGGTAAACGTATCTTCTTGGTGGTTGAGAAACTGAACGAACTGAAGCTGATTGCTAAGATGGCTAAACAGCTAGGTGTGATGCCAAACATTGGTATTCGTATCAAACTGGCTTCATCGGGTAGCGGCAAATGGGAAGAATCGGGTGGCGATGCCAGCAAGTTCGGTTTGACTTCGAGTGAATTGCTTGAGGCTCTTGACTTCATGGAATCAAAAGGCTTGAAGGATTGCTTAAAGCTTATCCACTTCCACATTGGTAGCCAAGTTACTAAAATCCGTCGCATCAAGACTGCGCTTCGCGAAGCTTCACAGTTCTACGTGCAACTCCATGCAATGGGCTTTAATGTAGAGTTTGTTGATATCGGTGGTGGACTAGGCGTTGACTATGATGGTACGCGTTCGTCCAATAGCGAAAGTAGTGTAAACTACTCTATCCAAGAGTATGTAAACGACTCAATCTCTACGTTGGTAGATGCGAGCGACAAGAATAATATTCCTCATCCAAACATCATTACCGAGAGTGGACGTGCTTTGACTGCGCATCACTCTGTATTGGTTTTCGAAGTGTTGGAAACAACCACCGTACCTCAATGGGGCGATGATGAAGAGATTGGACCTGACGCACACGAATTGGTTCAAGAGCTATACAAGATATGGGACTCGTTGAATCAAAACAAGATGTTGGAAGCATGGCACGATGCGCAACAAATACGCGAAGAGGCTTTAGACCTTTTCAGCCACGGTATTGTTGACTTGAAAACTCGTGCTCAGATAGAACGTCTTTATTGGTCTATCACTAAAGAAATCAACCAGATTGCAGGTGGATTGAAACATATACCCGATGAGTTCAGAGGTTTATCAAAGCTATTGGCCGATAAGTATTTCTGTAACTTTTCTTTGTTCCAATCACTTCCTGACTCATGGGCTATCGACCAAATCTTCCCTATCATGCCTATACAGCGATTAGACGAACGTCCTGACCGCTCGGCTACATTGCAAGATATGACTTGCGACTCGGATGGTAAGATTGCCAACTTTATCTCTACACGCAATGTATCGCACTACATGCCTGTACATAGTTTAAAGGGTAAAGAGTCTTATTATGTGGCTGTATTCTTGGTAGGTGCTTATCAGGAAATCTTGGGTGATATGCACAACTTGTTTGGTGACACAAATGCTGTACACGTTTCGGTAAATGATAAGGGTTATAGCATTGACCAAATTATCGATGGCGAAACTGTGGCCGAAGTACTCGACTATGTACAATATAGTCCTAAAAAGCTGGTTCGTACGGTAGAGACTTGGGTAACTAAATCGGTGAAACAAGGAAAGATATCGTTGGAAGAAGGAAAAGAATTCCTTTCTAACTATCGTTCTGGTTTGTATGGCTATACTTATCTTGAGTAATAGGTAGGCTTTACAATCAGATTTTAAGAAATAAGAGACATTTGAAAGAATAGAGGTGATAGGTTGAATATGTGTTGTTCGTCTATCACCTTCTTTTTTATACAACACTATATATAAAGCTTATGAAAGAGAAACTTACGGTTATCAAAGTAGGAGGAAAAATTGTTGAAGAGGAAGCTACATTAACTCAATTATTGAATGACTTTGCAGCTATCGATGGATTTAAAGTGCTTGTTCACGGTGGTGGACGCTCGGCAACTAAGATTGCTGCGCAACTAGGCATTGAGAGTCAAATGGTAAATGGTCGTCGCATAACCGATGCAGAAACATTAAAGGTAGTTACAATGGTTTACGGCGGACTGGTGAATAAGAACATTGTTGCCGGACTACAAGCACGTGATGTCAATGCGCTTGGTTTAACGGGAGCCGATATGGATGTAATACGCTCAGTAAAACGCCCGGTTAAAGATGTTGACTACGGTTATGTAGGCGATGTGAAACGAGTAGATGGCGACTGCCTTTCGACTTTGATTCAAGCTAACATTGTTCCTATTATGGCTCCGCTTACTCACGATGGCAAAGGCAATATATTGAACACCAATGCCGATACAATTGCTGGCGAAACAGCGAAAGCATTAGCTAAACATTTCGATGTTACATTGGTATATTGCTTTGAAAAGAAGGGAGTGCTTCGCGATGAGAACGATGATGATAGCGTTATTGCACACATCAATCCCGAGGAGTTCAGACAACTGGTAGCCGAAGGCGTCATCCAAGGTGGTATGATTCCGAAGTTAGAGAACTCGTTTGAGGCTCTTTCGGCAGGGGTATCCGAAGTGGTTATCACATCTTCTACAGATGTTGCTGCACAACACGGAACTCATATCCGAAAATAATTTCAAAATAATTAGTATGTAGCTGTAACTTTCTACTCATTCACTCGTCATTATATTAAAGAGATGCAACAACTCAGTTTTCGCGAAGACATTTTGCCTTTGAAAGATAAACTCTTTCGGCTGGCACTGCGCATCACGCTCAATAGAGCCGAAGCTGAGGATGTAGTACAAGATGTTCTTTTAAAAGTATGGAGTAAAAGAGATGAATGGAAACAGTGGGAGTCTATCGAGGCTTATTGCTTAGTGGTTACCCGCAATCTATCAATCGACCGAACGGAGAAGAAAGAGAATCAAACAGTAGAGCTATCGACCAACGATGAGCAAACGAGTGATCAATCGACTCCGCATAATATACTGGTTAGAGAAGAGCAGATGCATCTCATTCATCAAATGATTAACAGGCTTCCTGATAAGCAACGCTTGGCAATGCATCTGCGTGATATAGAGGGAAAGAATTATAAAGAGATTGCTACCATCTTAAACATGACCGAAGAGCAAGTGAAAATAAACCTCTTCAGGGCAAGACAAAAGGTGAAGCAATGGTTTACAGAAGTAGATAAATATGGATTATAAGCGCATAGAGCAGTTATTAGAACGCTATTGGCAATGCCAAACTTCGCTCGACGAAGAGAAGCAATTGCGAGATTTCTTCAATCAAGAAGAAGTACCGGCGCATTTAGCTCAATTTAAAGAACTATTTATCTACGAGGAACTTCAACAACAAGAAACTCTCGGTGTAAAGTTTGATGAAAAGATGTTGAAACTCATTGAAGCTCCTGTTGTTAAAGCGAAGAGAATAACATTTATGAGCCGCATTGCTCCACTATTTAAAGCAGCTGCCGCTGTTGCATTGGTGGTACTAATAGGCAATGTTGTTCATCGCACCATACTCGAAGACGAGATGAATGGATATGATTA
>CAMTPH010000144.1 GCA_947074345.1 uncultured Bacteroides sp.
CTCACTCTGAAAGCATTTGGATTGAAACTGAACGCCCTGTGTCGGTAGAAGAGGCACGCGAAGCATTCGCTAAAGCGGATGGCGTTATCTTGAAAGATACTCCAGCTGATAAAGAATACCCAATGCCTTTGTTCCTTGCCGGCGAAGACCCAGTATATGTAGGTCGTATCCGCAAAGACTTAACAAACGAGTGTGGTTTGACTTTCTGGTCAGTAAGCGACCAAATCAAAAAAGGTGCTGCTCTTAACGCTGTGCAAATTGCAGAGTACTTAATCAAAGAGAACAATATCTAATCGATATTTATCATATAGAAGAAAGCCTGAGTAATTCATTTTACTCAGGCTTTCTTTTTATTATATCTAGCATACGAAGTGCTAATAAACGGTTTGATAACTGTTAACAACTATCATGTTGAATGTATATGCTTAGCGCGATAACTGTTAACAGTTATCGAACCACGCAATGCTAATTAAGCATCAAGTTCATATAAGGAACGAGCGGAGTCAATAACTCTTGACACAATGTGCTAATATCCATCGGCTGATAGTCGCCATCGATAGGAGAGTCGATAATAGTACATGCGCCTTTTGATAGATGAAAGTATTGATTGTTTTGAGGGATATGTTCATCGGTAAGATGTATGAGCCACTCTTTTTGCGGGAATGCCTTGGCATAATCACTCAATACCTTCTCGGCATGTACGATACGAGCCATGCCAAGCAAATTAGCATCTGTTTGATTGGCTCTTGTATATAGCACCAACTCTTTGTTTGGAAAATCGGTTGCTATAGAATGTATCAATGCTTCTTTGGATGCTTCGCTTTCATACATCCATTCATTGATTTCTACAAACGAATCTCTGTTGTAAGCCACCGCCAATCCCACGATGTTGTTTTCGTTTTTAGCGATGTATATACCACTCTTTGCCAAAGCTAAATCGGCCAATATTACTTTAAAATCTTCGGCAGAATGCTGTATAGCGCAATTTCGGTTTTGTTGATGCTTATCGAAATAGTTATAAACAGCCTCATCGAACTGAGAACTCTTCTCAATAACTATATTTGTTGAGGCTTCATTGGGGGTAGAAGAAATGATTTGTTTGCTATAATCAAAAACAGCAGCATAACCCATTGATTGATAGTAGTTGAACAACCAAGGTTCGGCCGGGATTAAAGTCGTAAGTTCTACTCCTTTAGCATACAGTTCTCTGTAAGCATTGGTTAGCAATTGGCGCATAATGCCTTTAGCACGGTACTCAGGTAGTGTGCAAGCGCCCGAAACATAGCCCGTTTGCCACATTTTACCAAAGAAAGTCATGGGATAAGGAATCATCTGAAGCGCAGATATCGCCTTGCCATCTCTTGTGATTGCTATGTTGATGTCATCGCTATAACGCAAATCGAAGTACATGTTTATAAAGTCTTGACTATCGGCAAAACAACGTTCCCACAACTCCTTAATCTGTTCTTTCATCTCCATGCGGTTACCATTTAATCATTTCGCGTGGATGCTCTTTGAAGCAAGCCATGTATTTCTCTAAAATCATAACCGGTTGATATGATAGTTTCGCTTTTCGTAAGCCTTCGATACCTAAATCTTCTTCACGGTTCACATAAATGTATTGTTCGGGGATGCGTTTGGCAAACTCCTGATTAATCATCGCATATGCGCCCTCGATACTTGTATCGGCTTTTTCTACGTGCACACCAAACATTTCATGGTTGATAGGCATGCCAAATGTAAAGGCAACAATTTCGTTGTTTACATAAAGAATACCGCCCGTCAATCCTAACTTCTCAAAGTTGTCTAATGCATAAATCAATGCTTCGCGCTCGTTTCCTGTACCCTCCTGCTCATCGCAATTGTTGGCTTTGCACCATTTTGCTTCAAGCTCTTTGCACTCTTTGATTTTATCGGGAGTGATTGGTGCATAAGCGTGGTTAGGATAATTGTTCTTGAACTTATTAATATGGTTTCGCTTAGGCTGAAACTTCTTGCCAACCAATGTGCTCAAGTCTGTGCGCAGGTAGATGTAATCGGCATAGTCGCGATCAGTGGTAAAGCAGAAACGATCGGGCATGATGGCTTCGAGGTCATCTTTCATAAACGAACTAATACCCAACATGCAGAATTGATAGTTTTGCTGTTGCGCTTCGTCTATCAATCGATGGATGATATGCTTCAAATCGCCTTCGCCAATAGGCATCATATAGACTATCTCGCCGTTAACCCAAAAACGAAATACAAGGAAATCGTCTACAATGGCAAATTGAGTAAAGTACAGAAAACGCCAACTACAAAGGTTCGAGAATGATAAATCGCAATTGCGTCGGTCGCTCTTTAAAGTATATGAGGTTATAATCTCTTTGTCATCTAATGTAATGTCTTTAAAATCGATCATATATAGTATAATAGTTGGTTCTTTATTCAATAACAAAAATAGAATAGTATTTGTTAAATCACTCCCAATAATCGTAAAATTGCTGGAGTAAGCAAAGCAGTTAGTATGCCGTTGAGTATTAATCCCAATCCGGCATAAGCACCGTACTTGCTGCTAACATCCATAGCGGTTGATGTTCCTACAGCATGTGCCGCTGTTCCCATCGATAAACCTTGTGCTATCGGACTGTTTATCTTCATCAACTGTAGTGTTTTAAATCCGAGCACAGCGCCAAACAAACCCACGCAAACTACAACGGCTGCGGTCAATGAGGGTATGCCGCCAATGGCTTGCGTAACCTCCATAGCAATAGGGGTAGTTACCGATTTGGGTGCAAGCGATAGAATAACATCTTGCGATGCTCCCATTACCTTGGCTATCAATACCACCGATACAATGCCTGTAATACAACCAATCAGTTGTGAAAGCAATATGGGTATCAGTTGTTTCTTAATAGCTTCGAGTTGTAAATAGAGAGGCACTCCAAGGGCAACAACTGCGGGTTTAAGCCAAAACTCAATTAAGTGTCCTCCCTTGTTGTATGTTTCGTAACTGATATTGGTTATCTTCAAGAAAGCGATAAGTACGGCAATACTGACTAGGATAGGGTTTAGTAATAATACGCCTGTACGTTTCTGAAGCCAACGTGCACCGGTGTATACGGCAAAGGTTACAGTCAGCAAGAAGAATTCGTTTTCTAAAAAGCTCATTTGATTTTGCGTGTTAGTTGATGAACCCATCCGGTAACGACCAATACTAATAGGGTACTTGCAATAGTTGCTACAGTAATTGGCCAAAATTCGGCTTTAATAAGATCGAAATAGAGCATCAGTGCAACACCCGGTGGGATAAAGAAGAAGCCTAAATTGTTTACTAAAAAATCAGAGAGACCTTTTACCCAATGAAGTTTCACCCATCCGAGTTTAAGAAAAGCGGTAAGAGCCAACATGCCGATAATGCTCGACGGCAACTTTACTCCGGTAAGGTACACAATTAGCTCTCCCAAAGCTAAACAGCTCAAAAGTATGGCGCATTGACGTATCATGTTTTATCAATTTTAGGATGTAGTTTAGTTTTGCAAAGTTATTAAAATGGTTGAAAGTGTTTTGATATGTATTAATCTTTTAATCTATATCAATCGCTAAACATTTGCATATGGGGGTTGTTTATCTGTCTCTGTATAGCGAGTGAGGTATCTGTTAATGTTAAATGATGTAATTCGATGTGGTAAAAGAAAAAAATAAGTTGTTTTGCAATGTAGATGTTGCAAAATTGTATACTTTTGTCGTCGGAATTTAATCCGCGTCCTGAATTATATACAATTTAATATCTATGCTTAATTTAATTAATTCGATTGTTGAGCGCGCGAAAGCCGACCGTCAACGCATTGTTCTTCCTGAAGGAACAGAAGAACGTACACTAAAAGCTGCCAATCAGATTTTGACAGACGAAGTAGCTGATCTAATCCTTTTGGGTAATCCAGAAGAGATTAATGCTGCTGCAACTAAATGGGGTTTGGGTAATATTGGTAAAGCTACCATTATTGATCCTACTAATCATCCTAAAAAAGAAGAGTATACACAATTACTTTTCGACATCCGTAAATCGAAAGGTTTAACAATGGAGGATGCTTGTAAGTTAGTTGAAAACCCATTGTATTTAGGTTGTTTGATTATTAAGAATGGCGATGCTGATGGTCAGTTGGCAGGTGCTAAAAATACAACAGGTGATGTGCTTCGCCCAGCACTTCAAATTATTAAAACTGTTCCAGGTATTACAGTTGTATCGGGTGCAATGTTGTTGTTAACACACGCTCCTGAATACGGACAAAATGGTCTTTTGTTGATGGGAGACGTTGCTGTAACTCCAGTTCCTACTGCAGAGCAATTGGCTCAAATCGCAGTTTGTACTGCCGAAACAGCTAAAGCTGTTGCTGGTATTGAAGATCCTAAAGTAGCTTTGCTAAGCTTCTCAACTAAAGGTTCTGCTAAACACGAATTGGTTGACAAGGTAGTAGAAGCTGTTAAAATAGCTCATGAACTAGCTCCTGACTTAAAGTTAGATGGTGAATTGCAAGCTGATGCTGCATTGGTTCCAGAAATTGGTTCTAGTAAAGCTCCAGGTTCATCAATTGCTGGTCAAGCAAATGTATTGATTGTTCCAAGTTTGGAAGTAGGTAACATCTCTTACAAATTGGTTCAACGTCTTGGTCACGCCGATGCTATTGGCCCTATCCTTCAAGGTATTGCTCGTCCTGTAAACGATTTGTCTCGTGGTTGTTCTATCGAAGACGTTTACCGTATGATTGCTATTACTGCTAATCAAGCTATTGCTGCTAAGAAAAATAAATAATTAAGCATTATATTATAACAATGAAGATATTAGTATTAAACTGCGGAAGCTCATCAATCAAGTATAAACTATTTGATATGGTGACAAAAGAAGTACTTGCTCAAGGTGGAATTGAAAAACTTGGTTTGAAAGATTCATTCTTGAAGTTCACATTACCTAACGGTGAAAAGATGGTTATCGAAAAAGATATCCCTGAACATACTGTTGGTGTTGAGTTCATCTTGAAAACATTGGTACACCCAGAACATGGTGCAATCAAATCATTAGACGAAATTAATGCTGTTGGTCACCGTATGGTTCATGGTGGTGAACGTTTCAGCAAATCTGTATTGTTGAGCGATGAAGTGCTTGATGCATTTGCTGCTTGCAATGATCTTGCTCCTCTTCACAACCCTGCTAACTTGAAAGGTGTTAATGCAATTACTAAATCTTTGCCATCTGTACCACAAGTAGGTGTGTTTGATACTGCATTCCACCAAACTATGCCTAAGCATGCATATCTATATCCAATTCCTTACGAATTGTATCAAAAATATGCTGTACGTCGTTATGGTTTCCACGGAACATCTCACCGTTATGTATCACAACACGTATGCGATT
>CAMTPH010000145.1 GCA_947074345.1 uncultured Bacteroides sp.
GCAACTGTACTGTACAAATCATTAGAGACACCTGAAGTGGTGAGTACATATTGCGCAGCAGCATTTCCAATGCCGCTTACTATTCCAGGTCAATCATTAATCACAGCCGATGTTCTTGAAACAGATGGTGACTTCTGGAAAGTGTTTGATTTTAGATTTACAGAAGGTAAGCCTTATGATCAAATAACTGTGGATGCAAAACAACCAGTTGCGGTGATTACCGAAAGTTTGGCTCGTGGTTTGTTTGGCAGCAAGAAAGATGTAGTAGGCAAGGAGCTTTTTGTCAATTACCTGTCATGCACGGTAATAGGAGTAGTAAAGGACGTTTCCACTCTTGCTTCTATGGCTTATGGAAAAATGTGGATACCTTTTGGAGTAGCTACAGATAACTGTACCGAAGTTGGCTCTTGGGAGAATGGAATTATGGGTATGGTGAGTACAACTATCTTGGCTAAAGATCGTTCTGATTTTCCAAAAATACGGGAAGAAGCAAAACGTAAACTGAAAGAGTATAATGCTATTATTGGCGAACAAGGATATGAAATTATTGATCGTAACCGTCCGTATGACCAAGAAGCCCAATCAATCTGTTTTGGAGGTATGTACGAACCTGATATTCATCAAGCCCGCAGACAGCAGCTGATTATATTTCTTATTCTGTTGATTGTGCCTGCTGTCAATCTAAGTAGTATGACGCAAAGTCGACTTCGCCAGCGTGTATCTGAGATTGGAGTTCGTCGTGCATTTGGTTGTACGCGTGCCGAGATTGTGTGGCAAATCATTATGGAGAATATGATTGTGACACTCATAGCAGGGGCGATAGGATTATTGCTGAGTTTTGCTTTTGCTTTGATAGCTGCAGCTTCGCTTTTTGCTGTGCCCTATAGTTTCACAATGAATGAGGCTACTATAGATTTTTCCATCTTGATGCATCCATCTACTTTTGGATATGCTTTGCTCTTTTGCTTTTTGCTCAATCTACTAAGTAGTGGTATTCCTGCTTTAAGAGCTGCACGCACCAATATTGTTAATGCCCTTACCGGTAAATAAATACATAAACACTCCTATAAATAGAATTGATATGAATAAGAAATTATTTTCACAGATAAAAAATGAATGGCGCTCAAATATATGGTTGTTTGTAGAGTTGCTGATAGTGAGTGTAGTGATGTGGTTTATTGTAGACTATGTTTATGTGCAAACCACCATCTATATGGCTCCTCGTGGTTTCGATACAGAGCATTGCTATAAAATATCAATGGGGCTGCTTACTGATAAATCGCCCGATTTTAAACCCAATCGCACAGGACATAATGTAAGTGAAGATGTCAAAGAACTGGTGAAACGCTTGAGTCTTCGTCCAGATGTAGAGGCAGTAGGTTTAGCGCACAACTCTCATCCCTATAATGGTAATAATAGTAGTATCACGATAGAGTTAGATTCGATGCAAGGAGAGGGTTTTATATACAGACGTTATGTTACCCCAGACTTTATTCGTGTATTTCGCTATCAAGGAGTTAGAGGTGAAAGTCCTGAACAACTTGCAGCAATGTTAGAAGAAAAGACATTTTTTGCATCTGATAATGTTTTTTTTGCACGTTACAATAAAAACATGACTGAATATGTAGGTAGAGATGATTTTCATCTATTTGGAGATACAGTCGAACATTATAAGCTGGCAGCCTCATTGCTTCCTATTCGTTATGATGACTTTACAGAAGCGCACAATTCACGTAGCATGATTGGCTTGATTGATTGGTTCGATACATATATGGAACTTTGTCTTCGCGTATATCCCGATAAAGATGTTGACTTTAAGGAGAAGATTCTTCAAGAAAGCGAGAAACAATATCGCATCGGCAATGTGTATATATCGGCTATCAACTCTTTTAAAGATATACGTCGTACTTATCAACAAGGTAGGATGAACATATTGCGCAATTATACTTTTGGTATAATCTTTCTATTACTCAATGTTTTTATTGGTTTATTAGGTACTTTCTGGTTCAGAACTCATCGTCGTAAGAGCGAAATTGCTTTGCTTATGTCGGTAGGAGCTACCAAGCGCAGTGTCCTCATACGCCTTATCACCGAAGGATTCATTATCTTATGTCTGGCAACCATCCCCGCTATCATCATCGATTTAAATATAGCCAATGCCGAACTGAATGCTTGGCGTAATAGCACAACACTCGAGACTGGTAGGTTTATTATCACCGTACTGATATCGTTTGCGCTTATCGCTTTCATGGTGCTTATTGGTATTTGGATTCCGGCAAGCAGAGCCATGAAGATAGAGCCTGCTTTGGCATTGCGCGAAGAGTGATATAAGACTTAAAACTATTATAAAACATTCCTATATCGAATAGTTATATTCGATATAGGAATGTTTCATTTTATATATAATACGTTAATTGTTTCATTTTTTATATGAATATAGGGGTTTAGTGTAAACAAATGCAAATAGATAATTGTTATAGTAAAGCTTTTTAATAATAGTATTAGAGATTTTGTATAACAGATTTTTAAAAGGTGTGCTTAACAAAAAAAGAAAAAACGTTGAAATAATTAGTTCTAATCTCTATTGATTTTAATATAGCACACCATATATATACAAATTCGTTTGTATATTGAGCCGTGTTTCTTGACGTAGAAACACGGCTTCTTTATTTGCAATTAGCATAAAATATGTACGCTATTGTGTTTATTGTTCGAAAACGAACAGTCGTGTTTTATTCTAATGTATTGATATATAGTGTTATATCTTGTTGGCATACGCTTTGTTTTTATATTGCAAAAGCAATCTAAAAATGAAGAAGTTAATTATATCAAGCATGCTCTTATTTGCTGCCAATATTGTATGGGCAAGCGAATCAAACAATCGATCCATCACACTAGACGAAGCTATCAGAATAGCACGCGTGCAAAGTGTAGATGCTGCTGTGGCTCTCAATGAACTGAAAACAGCCTACTGGGAGTATCGTACTTTTAGAGCAAACCTATTACCCGAAATGAATCTTACTGCAACTGCTCCTAGTTATAGTAAAAGTTATAATACCTATCAGCAAGAGGACGGAGCTTATACCTTTGTTCGCAATAACTATTTGCAAGCAAGTGGTGGCTTATCAATCGATCAAAAAATATGGTTAACAGGTGGTACAATTTCATTGAACACTTCGCTCGATTTCTTAAAACAATTGAGCTTTGATAAGGCTAAACGATTTATGTCTATGCCTATTGCTTTGACCCTTAACCAACCTGTATTTGGAGTCAATGAAACGAAATGGGACAGACGAATAGAACCGGTGAGATATAAAGAGGCTAAAGCATCTTTTTTGTCTGCAACAGAAGAGGTTACTATGCGTACGATAAACTATTTCTTTAACTTACTTTTGGCCAAAGAAAATGTAGGTGTTGCTATGCAAAATCTTGAATATGCCAATAAACTGTATGAGGTAGCAAAGGCTAAAAGAAAGATGGGACAGATTAGTGAAAATGATTTGTTGCAACTTGAGTTGAATGTACTCAATGCTCGCTCTACATTGACCGAATATCAGAGCAATTTAAAGAGCAACATGTTTCAATTGCGTTCATTCTTAGGATTGAGTGAATCGGAAGATTTGGAACCGGTTGTACCCGAAACCTTTGATGGTGTTGAACTAAACTATTCGGATGTGTTGGAAAAGGCATTAGATAATAACTCGTTTGCTTATAATATTCGCCGTCGCCAGTTAGAAGCTGATTACAATGTGGCTAAAGCAAAAGGTGATTTGAGAAAGATCTCTCTATTTGCGCAAGTGGGATATACAGGCATGGATCAAGAATTTAATAGTGCATATCGTCATTTAAACGATAATCAGGTAATTGAAGTTGGTTTTAAAATACCGATACTTGACTGGGGCAAGCGTAGAGGTAAGGTAAAGGTTGCAGAAAGTAATAGAGAGGTAACCGAAAGTAAGTTGAGACAAGAAACGGTGAATTTCAATCAAAACCTGTTTATCTTGGTAGAGCAGTTCAACAATCAGCTTACCCAACTCGAAATAGCGAATGAGGCCGATGTAATAGCTCAAAAGCGGTATAAGACCAATGTTGAAACCTTTATGATTGGCAAAATCTCTACTCTCGATTTGAATGATTCACAGTCGAGAAAAGATGAAGCGAGACAAAGACATATCACCCAATTATTTTATTATTGGTATTACTATTATCAGTTGCGTAGCCTTACTTTGTGGGATTATAATAACAACTCTAATATAGATGCTGATTTTGAGAAGATTGTAAAACAATAAAGATATATTTTATTATTTTTGCATTTACTATGATATTAATAATAGACGATGATAGTGCTATTCGCTCTTCGCTGAGCTTTATGTTAAAGCGAGCCGGATACGAAACACAAACGGTTGCAACTCCTCGAGAAGCTATTGAGGTAGTTCGCTCTATTTCTCCTCAATTGATATTGATGGACATGAATTTTACTCTTTCTACCTCTGGAGAAGAGGGACTTACGCTATTAAAGCAAGTCAAAATATTTCGTCCGGATGTTCCTGTGATTTTAATTACTGCATGGGGAAGTATACAATTGGCTGTACAAGGCATGCAAGCCGGTGCATTCGATTTTGTAACTAAACCATGGAACAATGCCGCATTAATGCAACGCATTGAAACGGCTTTGGAACTGAATGATACAAGCAACCCGATAGATAAAACAGAAGACGATGACTTTGATCGTTCACAGATTATTGGTAAGAGTCAAGTTTTAACAGATGTACTTAATACGGTAAAGAGGATCAGTAAGACCAATGCTTCAGTCTTAATAACGGGTGAGAGTGGTACGGGTAAAGAGCTAATAGCAGAAGCTATTCATAGCAATAGCAATCGTTCGAAGAAACCTTTTGTGAAAGTTAATCTCGGAGGTGTATCACAAACACTCTTCGAAAGTGAAATGTTTGGCCACAAGAAAGGGGCTTTTACAGATGCCATAGCCGACAGAGTAGGGCGTTTCGAAATGGCTAATAAAGGTACAATCTTTCTAGATGAAATAGGAGAGTTAGATATAAGCTGTCAGGTGAAACTACTTAGAGTGCTTCAAGAACAAACGTTTGAGATGTTGGGTGATAGTCGTCCGCGTCAAGTTGATATTCGTGTTGTATGTGCTACTAATGCCGATCTTCGTCAGATGGTGCAAGAGCGTACATTCCGTGAAGATTTATTCTATCGTATCAACTTAATCACAATTCATTTACCCGCTTTGCGTGAACGAAGAGAAGATATTCCGGTATTGGCTCGCTATTTTGCTAAGAAGCAATGCGAGAATAATCATTTACCTGCTGTAGAACTTTCGACTGATGCATTAGATTATCTATCAAAGTTGCCTTA
>CAMTPH010000146.1 GCA_947074345.1 uncultured Bacteroides sp.
TTACACCATTGTACTCTTGACCTGTACCAGGAAGGAATCCAGGAACATCAACCAATGATACGATAGGAATGTTGAACGCATCGCAGAAACGAACAAAACGGCCTGCTTTACGAGATGCATTACTATCAAGTACACCAGCTAGATATTTAGGTTGGTTAGCTACGATACCAACAGATTGACCGTTGAAACGAGCAAAACCAATAATGATATTCTTAGAATAATCTTTTTGAACTTCAAGGAATTCGCCATTATCCACAATACTACCAATTACTTCATACATATCGTATGGTTTGTTAGGGCTATCAGGAATAATATCATTCAATGAATCTTCAAGACGATCGATAGGATCAGTACAATCTACATAAGGAGCTTCTTCTAAGTTGTTTTGAGGAATAAAGCTCAATAGTTTGCGAAGCAAAGCCAAACCTTCTTCTTCAGTTTCAGCAGTAAAGTGAGTTACACCCGATTTGCTTGAGTGTACACTTGCTCCACCCAATTGTTCTTGAGTTACATCTTCACCAGTTACAGTTTTTACAACCTTAGGACCAGTTAAGAACATATATGAAGTACCTTCCATCATCAATGTGAAGTCAGTCAATGCAGGAGAATAAACTGCACCACCGGCACAAGGACCAAAGATACCAGATATTTGAGGGATAACACCCGACGCAAGAATGTTGCGTTGGAAGATTTCAGCATAACCAGCTAAAGCGTTAATACCTTCTTGAATACGAGCACCACCCGAGTCATTGATACCAATAACAGGAGCACCCATTTTCATTGCTTGATCCATAATTTTACAGATCTTCAATGACATAGTTTCAGATAATGAACCTGCAGTTACAGTAAAGTCTTGTGCAAAGATGTAGATTAATCTACCTTCGATAGTACCACAGCCAGTTACTACACCATCACCAGGATAATGTTTCTTATCCATCCCGAAGTTTGTAGATCTGTGTTCAACAAACATATCCATTTCTTCGAAGCTACCTTCATCGAGTAGCATCGCTATACGCTCGCGGGCTGTATATTTTCCTTTTTCGTGTTGTTTAGCAATCGCTTTTTCACCACCTCCGATGCGTGCTGCTGCACGACGTTCGATAAGCTCTTTAATTTTGTCAAGCTGGTTACTCATGATTCTTTATTTATTAAAATGGTTATAAACTATTTTGATTTACGATGAGAGTCTTTTACGATTCGCAAAGCTCAGTAAGTACTCCTTGTGTTGATTTTGGATGAAGAAATGCTATACTTAGTCCTTCAGCACCTTTACGAGGGGCTTTGTCTATCAATTGGATACCTTTCTCTTCGCATTCAGCAAGTGCATTTGCTACGCCATCTTCAACAGCATATGCAATGTGGTGTACACCCACGCCTTTTTTCTCGATGAATTTAGCGATTGTGCTATCAGGAGAAGTTGGTTCTAACAATTCAATTTTTGTATCGCCAACTTTCAAAAAAGCAGTTCTTACTTTTTGATCTTCTACAGTTTCAATGTTATAGCATTTTAAGCCTAATACATTTTCGTAATAAGGAAGGGCTTCCTCTATGCTTTTTACAGCAATTCCTAAATGTTCAATGTGCGAAATCTTCATAATAATATTCCTTTTATTTTGGCATTAAATCTTGTTTTTGGTTTGTATAAACCTGGACAAAGAAAATCAATTAAATGTTAATAAAGAAATATTTCTGCATTTAATTTCAAAAGTCAATCATAAGCCTAACATTGATTTGACGAGATGTGAGATAGTTAGGTACAGCAAACTGATTATTATAAACATCAGTTACCCAATAATATGAATTAACATTGTTTATATTTAATAGATTAAATACATCTAAACCGAGCCACATGCTTTTGATATTGCGGCCAAAACCAGTGCGATGTTTATCATTGTTATCTATAAGTACGCGCGACATTCCAATATCTACACGTTTGTAGGCCGGTGTTCTGAAGACTGCCAATTCTCTTCCGCTATGAGGAGGGCCAAAAGGTAAACCTCCTGCAAAAGAGCCCTTAAGGTTTAGCTTCCATTTCTTGCTACCTGGGAAATAGTCAGTAAAATAGAGCGATAAATTATAGTGTTGATCGGTAGGGCGGGGAATCCATTTACCGTCAATCTTTTCTTCTGTCTTCATGATAGAGAAACTTATCCAAGAGTCGGTTCCTGGTACAAATTCACCAAATAGTTTCATATCTAACCCCATGGCGTATCCATTAGCAGCATTTCTACCATAATAACTCACGCGTACATTATCTACATTATAAGGAATAAGATTGCTCAATGCTTTATAATATATTTCGGCCGAGAACTTAAAAGGGCGACCTACTGCACGAAAGTTATAATCGCCTCCCAATACAAATTGGATAGAACGTTGTGACTTAATGTCTTTGTTAAGTGTTACCTCTGTTACACCATTTACTGTTGTAGTATCTCTAAACTCTTTATAAAAAGGAGCTTGATAATAAATACCACTAGCTGCACGTAGTGTAAAGTTTTCATTCGCTTCGGGGATGAAAGCGATTGAAGCGCGTGGACTAGCAATAAACTCTTTGTTCCAGCTCCAATAACTACCTCTTACACCATATGTCAAGGTGAATATCCCTAATTTGGAATTAAAACGATAGCTATCTTGTGCAAAGAATGATAAACGAGTACTCTTTATATCATTTCTCGATGAAAGCGAGTAAATCAATTCAGGTCCACTAGGTACTTGAGGCAATGAATATCCGGCCGAGTCTCTTAACTCCCATTCGCGTATTCTATCTTTGATAAGTTCTTTTTTAACCTCTAATCCCCATTGTACATTGTGTTGGTCTAACTGGTGTAAACCATTCAGACTATAACTTTGCACTGTGGCATTTAGGTAATTGCGCGCATGTTCCATATAGGTACCCACACCAATTGTTGCATCCGGATCGCCTTCACCTGTATTTGTATCATCAAGATCGTTTAACCAATACTGTCCGGTGATATCATAAGTCTCTTGTTCTTTCGTTTTGAAGGCAGAAGCTCGAAAAGTAAAGTTACTTTTTTCATTCAGCTTATAGGTGATGTTTCCTGCACCAAAGAATGTGCGAAATAAATCACGTTCTTGTCCATCAAAATAGACTTTAAATTCCCTAACCGATGCCAATGTACCGAAGCGAGTAGTTCGGTCGGCAGGTTTGAATGTATATTTATTATCCGATATATTACCAATAAATCCTACTTCCCAACGTTTCGATATGTTCCAGTTGAAGTAAGTTTGATAGTCGATAAAACGCGGATCATATTCGCCTTTCGTATCGAGCGTGCCCAATAGATAGCTATTACTTTTATAACGGAAGCCATTGATCCATGACCATTTTTGATTGCCTACACCAATATATGCCGAGAAACCCAATAAGCTTGCAGCAACAGTACCCTCAAATTGAGTCGGTTTTTTGTAGGTGATATCCAGTACAGACGACATTTTGTCACCATAACGAGCTTCAAATCCGCCCGAAGAGAAACCTACATTCGATACCATATCCGGATTGATAAAGCTCAAACCCTCTTGTTGTCCAGAGCGAATCAACAACGGACGATATACTTCGATGCCATTTACATAAACCATGTTTTCATCATAGCTACCCCCACGCACATTGTATTGCGAGCTTAACTCATTGTTTGAGCTAACACCTGCCTGAGTAGCAATAATCGATTCAATATTGCCGCCCGAAGCATCAGGAGCAAACTTATTAGTCTTTACATCAATGTTTTGAACCGTATTCATTTGACGACGATTTTCAGTAACTGTAACCTCGCCAAGTTCGTAACCTAATGCAGGAAGAGTAATGTTAATGCTGATGTTTCCTTGTGGATTGGCCAACTTTCGTTTACGAGTATTATAGCCAATCATCGAATACACGATGGTAATTGAATCGCGCGAAGCGAATTTAAGAGAGTATTGACCTTTTAGATTACTGACTGTACCAATTGCGGTGCCTTCAATACGAACCGTAGCAAGCTCTATTGGATCGCCATTTTCATCACGAATAGTACCACCAACCTTGACTTGTTGAGCCAAAGCCGATACAGAAATCAATACAAAAAGATATATGGTAAAAAGACGATTCTTCATTTGTATGCGTTGCCAAATATAAACTATAACGCAAAAATGAGCTTAAACGTATATTTTGATTAATAATTTGTTTAGCCACTGCCATCTAAAGTGGAACCAACGCCGCGTACTACTTTGTTTACCGCCAAATCTTAATACGAAATCTCGATAACCATGTTTCTTAAAAGGTAGACCTACATCAACAAACTCAAGATGACTATATCCATTATCGAATGCATCTTTGTATGCTGCCCATACGGCAAGTATGCCTGGATTCTGCATGGCATAACTCTTGCGCATACCACCCGAGAACCACAAATAGGCATAACCATTTGTATATATACATGCCGATCCACCTATAATCTTTTCTTTATATTTGACAATAAATAATTTAGCTTCTTGGTTTGTAACAAGTTGTTTTTGAAGCTGATCAAAAAAGGCGATATTTGGCAGTTGTTTGCGAACATTCGTAGAGTAAATGCTGTGCAATATTTTAGCGAACTTGTGTATATCTTCGGGTGATGCCTCTTCTACTGTAGCACCATTCTTAAGACCTTTCTTGATTTGTCGCATGCGAGATGGACTGAATCTCTCTTCAGCTGTCTTTTGGCTATGCAATGAACTTTTTACCCGCAACCAATTAACTGGGAAATAGTTGTTCTCTCTAAAGTATTTATATCCCCACAATGCATTGCCTAAGTTTCTGAATTCAATCAAGAATGCCTTACGATGTATATTATTAGTCAAGAACTGTAGCATTTGGGCAAACAAATACTCTTTTACGAAGATGCTATTTAGATAAACGCCTCTACCATATATCTCACAGCGTTTAATATAGAAAGGTGGAATCAATAATTTGGTCTTTCGTATCACAGCCAACATATACGACACAATTTTGTCTTTTTCATCTTTAGCTACGATCATATATGGACTATAGCCCGGAGTCGCTTCATAGACAAGAAACAACTTCTTTGAATGAAACACATCAGTACCTGGCAAATCAGGTATCTCGTGCCCTTTTTTGTATATCTTTAGACTTAAGGCCATATTAAGCAAATTTACATTAATTATAATACTCAACCAAATTGCTGTTCATAAAAATATAAACAAATGATGCCTTATCTATTAAGTTCGGCTAGTAGATTAATAGATATAATACCCTAAATAAGTATGAAGTATAAATACAACATCCGGATGTTGTTGTATAAAACATCCCCATGTTGTGGTGTAAAACATCCGGGTGTTGTTATGCAAAACATC
>CAMTPH010000147.1 GCA_947074345.1 uncultured Bacteroides sp.
CATCACTCTATAAAAGCATTGATTTTAACTCCCACTCGCGAATTAGCAATTCAAATTGAAGAAGCTTTTGCCGAATATGGCAAATATACAGGACTTAGTCACACTGTAATATTTGGAGGAGTAAAACCAAGCCAACAAATCAAAGCATTAAATAATGGTACTGATATATTGATTGCTACTCCAGGCAGATTGCTAGATTTTATAGGCCAAGGTATAATTAAGCTAAATACACTTAAGATCTTCGTTTTAGACGAAGCCGACCGTATGCTTGACATGGGATTTATTCACGATATTCGTAGAATTCTTCCACTATTACCTAAAAAGAAACAAACTCTATTCTTCTCGGCTACAATGCCAAAAGAGGTTGAAAAGATTTCCAAATCACTGCTTATTAATCCTGCTAAAATTGAAGTAGCTCCTGTATCATCAACCGCTAAAACAATCAATCAGTTTTTGTATTTAATAGAAAAACCTCAGAAAATAGATTTATTAGTGAATCTATTGAACGAAAAGCACGATGAACGTGTTTTGGTTTTTTCGCGTACTAAACATGGTGCTGATAAAATAGCGCGAATTTTAAATAAACGAAAAATAGGATGTGAAGCCATTCACGGAAATAAATCTCAGAATGCTCGTCAAACAGCACTCAGCAACTTTAAATCTGGAAAGACTCGCATTATTATTGCAACCGACATTGCAGCTCGAGGAATTGATATTCAAGACTTGGGTGTAGTGGTAAATTATGATTTGCCCGATGTAGCAGAAACCTACGTGCATAGAATAGGTAGAACTGGACGTGCAGGCAAAACAGGTGTAGCGTTTACTTTTTGCACTCAAGAAGAACGCTCAATGATTAATGATATACAAAAACTAACGGGAAAGAAACTTAACCGAGTTTCAGCTACCGTACAATAAATATAGAATGGCAAATAGAATAACATCCGGTAAAAGAGACAACGAAAAGAAAAAACAACAAAAGCGTCAAGAAAAACAAAAGCGTAAAGAAGAACGAGCTAACTCGGGAACACGCTCTTTTGATGACATGATTGCTTATGTTGACGAAAATGGTATGCTTCACTCTACTCCACCTGAGAAGTCAAAAGTAGAGATTGACATAGATAATATTGCCATTTCTACTCCAAAGCAAGAGGAAGTTGAAGAACAACCACTTACCGGACGTGTAGAATATTTTAATGCAGACAAAGGATATGGATTTATTAAAGACTCAGCAAGCGTTGAGAAATATTTCTTTCATATCTCAGCTGCACCATCCAATATTACAGTTGGAAACAAAGTAACTTTTGAATTAGAACGTGGCGCCCGTGGGATGTCAGCAGTTCAAATTTCAATCATATAAATAACAATTAAAATTAAAGAAAGATGAACATTTATGTTGCAAGTCTAAGCTGGGGCACAAGTAGTGACAGCTTACAAGATTTATTCGCTCAGTACGGTGAAGTTAGCTCTGCTAACATTATCACTGATCGTGAAACTGGTCGCTCTCGTGGTTTTGGTTTCGTAGAGATGCCAAACGACGAAGAAGGACAAAAAGCTATCGATGCTTTGAACGGCACAGATTTCGAAGGCAAAACTATCAACGTTAGCGTAGCTCGTCCAAGAGAAGAACGTCCAGCTAGAAGCTTCGGCGGCGGTAACCGTGGTGGTTACGGTGGTGGTAACCGTGGTGGTTATAACGGCGGTGGTAACCGTGGTGGTTATAACGGCGGTGGTAACCGTGGTGGATATGACCGTGGTGATAGATATTAATTTAAGATATTGCAATAGTTTGATCATCATTCAATAGCATATATTACTGAGATTATAATATAGGGTGTACTATTTCATTATAGTGCACCCTATTTATTTTAAACTATCTTTGTAGTATGACGTTTAATATTTATTTATTCTTTTATGAAAAAAAGCGATAATTTTAGCATATTTGAAGATAAAACAATTGGCGAAATATCTTTATTAAGATATTCAAAAAGTTCGTGCGGAGTCGACTTTTTGTTAAATACAGCCGATAATCATGAAAAGCGTTCATGGTTTGACTCAGAGAAACAATATAAAACTGACTTCTATGAATTTTATTTCTTTCGTAAGGCAAAAGGTTATCTCTTTTTAACTGGAAAAAAAATTGAATTGAAAAATGAAACACTTCTTATTATATCACCATTTCAGCAACAAGAATGGCATATTGATATCGATGATTTAGATTATACATTTTTAGTTTTTCAAGAAGAATTTATTAATAATTTTCTTTCTGATAAATATTTCATGTTTCGCTTATTATATTGTTATCAAAATGATTATCCAACTTATTTGAATATTGCTATTGATAAAATGAAACCTTTTCTAAAATTATTGCAGAACATGAAAAATGAATTACAAAATCCAGTAGCAGATAGTTATCATATGATTGTAGCATATTTATATCAATTTCTTTTAAAGGTAAATCGCTTTTATGCAGAGACTTTCAATCTTCCTTTTTTGCCCCCAAAGAATAATTATGCATATCAATATAAACAGCTTCTTGAAAAACATATATGTTCTAAAAATCGTGTAAATGATTATGTAGAAATGATGAATATAAGTAGGATATCATTAAACAAAGCTGTTGAAAGTGAATTTGGAGTAACTGCTTCAAATCTTTTAAAACAACGACTTTTATTAGAGATAAAAAATGATTTACTTTTTACAGAATATAGTATAAAGGAAATAGCATTTCGCTTAAATTTCTCAGAGTCCCAACATCTAATGCGCTTCTTTAAACAACAAACACAGCAAACGATAACTCAATTCATAAATGAATATCGAAAAGAACATAATTAATTATCAAAATGGTATTATATCTAAATTTATTGGTAGTATTGATTCTTTGACAACTTAGTAATTTTGCATCATAAATCATTATTTATGAGCAATATGAATGAAACAATCAAAATCTTAAAAAATAAAATAGATACAGCTGATGCCATAATAGTAGGTGGAGCATCAGGTATGTCAGCTGCTGCAGGTTTCAAATTCTACTATCAAAGAGATGAAGTATTTGAAAAAATTGCAGGTTCATTAGAAAACAAATATGGTTTTCATAATTTTTTCGATGCATTATATAATCGATATACAACAAGAGGTGAGCATTGGGCTATATTAATACGTGCAATGAAATATATTCATGACTGTTATACGGGTGAACCATATATTGATTTAGCAGAGCTCCTTGAAGGTAAAAATTATTATATCGCTACCACAAATCAAGATGCACAATTCTATCATACTTTCCCTGATGACAAAATAACACGCATACAAGGAGATTGGAGATATTGGCAATGCGATAATACTTGTCACGATGAAATTTATTATAATAAAGAGCAAGTTTTTTATCTTTATGATCAAATTATTGATGATGCTTTGCCAAATCACTTAATACCAAGATGCAAACATTGTGGAAGTGAAATGTCGCCTTGGGTCAGATCAAGAAACTTTTTAGAAGGAGCATTTTATCAAAAGGAAATGAATCGATACAAGAACTTTTTGCGTAAACATTCAAATAAACAAACTCTATTTCTTGAATTAGGAGTTGGCATGATGACACCTATGTTTATTAAAGAACCATTTATGAATATGGTTTATCAATGGCCCAAAGCATTTTATGCTACAATTAACCCTCAACATGCCATTATTCCTCACGAAATAAGAAATAAAAGTTTAGCTATTGATGATGATATTGCAATAACTTTAAAATATTTATTAGGTAAATCTACTGATAATATGAATCTTATCGATAAGAATAATGTGTTTAATCCTTCTAGAATATATTAATATGAATCTTATAGAAAAAGCATATCTGACAATTTCGCAAGCTGATGCTATATTAATAGGCGCTAGCAATGGAATTTCTATAGCAGAAGGATATCATATCTTTGCAAACAATAAAATGTTTAAAGAACAGTTTGGTGACTTTGAGCAGAAATATGGTATAAAGAGTGTAATTGAAGGTTGTTTCTTTCAATATCCAAATAATGAATTACAGCAAGAATTCATGAATCGTTTAATAAAATATTGGATAAAAGATTATCAACCATCCAAAGTTATGAAAGATTTATTTTATCTTGTCAATGATAAAGATTATTTTATTATTACTTCAAATGCAGATAGACATTTTGAGTTATCAAATTTTGATCCGAATAAAATATATGAGATAGAAGGTAATTTTGAAACAGGAATTAGTTTAAAACAAGAATATAATCCTGCTTTAGAGCAATTTCTAAAAAAATATAATAAACGAAAATATGTTATATTAGAATTGGGTATTGGCATCAATAATCGTTTAATAAAACAACCTTTGATGCACTTGGCAAAAAAAGAACCTAATGTAACATATATTACATTAAATCTTGAACATGAACTTTATATACCTCAAGAAATTATCAATAAATCAATTGGATTAGCTGGTGATATAGCAAAAACATTGAATGAACTTTGTTGTTTAAAACATTAGACGAATGACAATACCACATAAAATAGTATCTAAACAATGCTTGATAGTCCAAGTATTATTTAATTATTGGAGTAACTATATGGATGAGAATATTCATTTCTCATTAACTGAATCAGAAATTCACTCTAAAGCTCATTGCGAACGAGTTTTAATGAATGCTCTACTAATTGGTCATCGTATATATGGCGATGCACCAATTGATTTAACTTGTTTGGCTCATGCTTCCATCTTTCACGATTCGTGTAGATGGGATGATAATTTAGATACAGGACATGGTGCTCGTGCGGCCAAATATTATGCTTCGTATTGCAAACAATATCATCTTGATTTCTCAAAAGAAGCATATTATTGTATGAAATATCATGATAGAGATGATTTGGATGGCATTGCGGCTATCAATAATAATTTTGAAGATAATGCTAATCATGCTATTTCACTCTATCAGATATTTAAAGATGCCGATGCCTTAGACCGCTATCGCTTCGGAAAATATGGTGTTGATAAAAGTTTTATTCGTCATAAAGAATCAATTGAATTGATGAGTACTGCTTGGGAATTAGTTATGAATACGATGTCTGATTATGGTATGTAAGAAATTACTTCTATTTTTGTGGACTAAAACAATAAAGGAAGATGAATAAACTATTGATGAT
>CAMTPH010000148.1 GCA_947074345.1 uncultured Bacteroides sp.
AGCTGGCCGTATAGGACTTACCCGTTTTGCGATTGCAAAGGTAGACATATTTCTGTAATCTGCAATAGCCAGCAATCATTTTTTTAACACTAAAAAAAGTAACACGCTACTTTACAGGGAGTTATTAATGAAAAAAAAATGAAAGTTTTTTTGCTTCGCTCTTTCTAAGCCATCAAACAAGCTTTTGCCACCGTATAGGCAAAGTTTTGCCAGTGGGTTGGCAAAAACTTGCCGGCCCACTGGCAAGAGATGAAATCTACTATTTAATGATTCCAACCAACGCCATCAGCGTCTAGTTCTAAAATCGATTGACTCTATTTCGCCTTAATCATTATTCAGGCTGACTAACTTGCTCCTTTGCGGTCATTCCCTACCCTACCAATTCCTCGCAATCGCATTCAACCTTTGTTAACTTTAACAGCCTGCAATCGACTAACAAACAATATTATTTGTACATTTGTGCTTTATTTTAAAACAAAGTATGATAGAGAACAGAGCACTTATGCAAAAATACGCCATGCACTTTGGCACATATATGGGAATATTTTGGACTTTGAAATTCGCCCTATTTCCCCTAGGTTTCAAAATACCATTTTTAATGTTATTATTTATATGCCTTACAGCGGCTGTACCATTTATGGGTTTCGCTTATGTAAAATCATATCGCGACAAGATATGCGGTGGAGCAATTAATTTTGGGCATGCTTTTATATTTACTGTATTCATGTATATGTTTGCTTCATTGCTTGCTTCTGTGCCTCATTATATCTACTTTCAGTTTATTGACAACGGATATGCGCTTGAAGCATATACTGATTCCTTCAATCAATTGCGCGAAGTTCTCACATTTACAGAAGATGAAAATGAGATGTTAACCAATTTACTCGAAGAGACCAAATTATTGAACCCAATCAATATTACTCTACAACTTTTATCGAGTGATATCTTTTATTGTAGTATATTAGCACTTCCAACGGCGTTGTTCGTTAAGAAGAAGACTAAATTCAAAAAGACAGAGTCGGGCGAAAATCAACCTACTTAATAATATTGAGATAGTAACATTTAATTTAATAACATGGACATATCTATCGTAATCCCATTATTCAACGAAGAAGAATCTATTCCCGAGTTGCAAGCTTGGATAGATCGAGTAATGACCGATAATGGATATTCGTACGAAATTATTTTTGTAAACGACGGAAGCACAGACCGCTCTTGGGATATTATAGAGAATCTTCACAAACAGTTCTCTAACATTAAAGGCATCAAGTTCAGACGCAACTATGGCAAATCGCCTGCATTGTTCTGTGGATTTGAAGCAGCCGAAGGTGATGTAGTTATTACAATGGATGCCGACTTACAAGATAGTCCGGACGAAATTCCAGAACTGTATCGCATGATTACAGAGGATAAATACGACTTAGTGTCCGGTTGGAAAAAGAAACGTTACGATCCGCTTTCGAAGACATTACCTACAAAGCTATTTAATGCAACAGCACGCAAGATATCGGGCATCAACAATCTGCACGATTTTAATTGCGGACTGAAAGCTTATCGAAAAGATGTAGTCAAAAATATCGAGGTTTACGGTGAGATGCACCGCTATATCCCATTCTTGGCAAAGAATGCCGGCTTTAATCGCATCGGCGAAAAAGTAGTACAACACCAAGCTCGCAAGTTTGGCAGCACTAAGTTTGGCGGATGGAATCGTTTCGTAAATGGCTATCTTGATTTAATATCACTTTGGTTCTTATCAAGATTTGGCGTTAAACCAATGCACTTCTTCGGACTGCTTGGTTCGTTCATGTTTTTCATTGGCTTGATTTCAGTAGTGATTGTTGGTGCTACCAAACTATATCACATGCATAGCGGTATGCCCTATCGTTTGGTAACCGAATCACCCTACTTCTATCTATCATTAACATCGATGATATTAGGTACACAACTATTTATGACCGGTTTTTTGGGCGAGTTAATCTCGCGCAACTCATCCGAGAGAAATAATTATCAGATTGAAAAGACAATTTAATCGCTATTACATTATACATATATGAAGAATTTATTTTTCTTGCTTATAGCATTTGTTTGCTCTACACTTATTATAACCGGTTTATCTTCTTGCTCTGAAGACAACTGCTCGATAGCCGGTCGCCCTATGATAAATGGAGGGATTTATACTGTAAACCCTACATCGGGGCTCACCGAGAATGACACCATCAAAACATTGACGGTTACGGCGCTTGGCACCGATTCTATTATCATCAACAATCAAACCAACGTGCTCTCATTATCATTGCCGCTATCATATGTATCAGATACAACAGTGCTTGTATTCCATTATGATTATACAGAAAATCCGGCTGATGCCGATACTCTATGGGTATTGCAAGACAACACAGCCTTCTTCGAATCTATCGAGTGTGGATACAGCATGATTCAATCTATCACTGGTATCACGCACACCAGCAATCAATTAAGTTCAATAAGCATCATTAATCCAAATGCCAATGTTACTGGGACAGAAAATCTTAGACTATTCTTCCGTTATAGCAATTAGTCTATTACTGCTATTTTGCTTAGCAACACCAACCTTTGCTCAACAGCAAGAGCAACAAGGTTATCTGCCTCATGTACCCAAAAGAGACCAGAAAAAGAATGAGGATAAAGAACCAAAAGAGTTTGTTCCATTCTACAATGGTATTTATTTGGGAGTTGACATATATGGCTTAGGTGCTAAAGTTTTTGGTGGCGATTTTTTAAGTTCGGAAGTTAGTGTGGGTGTTAATCTTAAAAACAAGTTTATACCAACCGTTGAACTTGGACTTGGCACCACCGACACTTGGAGCGATAATGGTATCAATTATAAAAGTACAGCACCCTACTTTAAAATTGGTGTAGACTACAATACCATGGCCAATAAGAAAGACAAAAGTAGCTTTCTATACGTAGGACTTCGTTATGGATTTAGCCCTATCACCTATGACATATACAGCCTAGGCATTAAAGACCCTATCTATGGTGGAGAGGTTTCGAACCCGGCACTCGAGGATTTTATCTGGGACAAAACAGTACCTTACGATCATCCCGGACAAAAAGCCACAGTACAATGGTTTGAAGCTGTAGTGGGTGTAAATGTAAAAATATACAAGAGCTTTCATATGGGATGGTCGGCTAGAATGAAATGGCGTGTGGCCGAATCAATTAGCGAATATGGAAATCCATGGTATGTTCCGGGATTTGGCAAGTATAACAAAAGCAATCTTGGGATAACATACTCATTAATATATAAACTACATTAATTAAATGTCTGGTCTTAAAATTTGGTTCTTAGCCCTTGGTTTGGCAATGGACTGTTTCGCCGTATCGATAGCAAGCGGCATTATCTTAAAGAAATTTCAATGGCGCACCATCTTAACGATGGCATTCTTTTTTGGGTTATTTCAAGCTGCGATGCCCATTATTGGCTGGCTATGCGCAAGTACCTTTAGCCACTTAATCAAAGAAATAGACCATTGGATAGCATTTATCATTCTTGCTCTGCTCGGTGGTAAAATGATTTATGAATCATTTAAACACGAAGATGAACGCAGTTTCAATCCAGCTAGTCTAAAGGTTATCATTACGATGGCTGTAGCTACTAGTATAGACGCGTTGGCTATTGGAGTTTCGTTTGCCTTTTTAGGTGTAGACAGCTTCAAAGAACTTATCACACCTGTAAGCGTTATCGGTTTAGTATCGTTTGCTATGTCTATTATCGGACTAACTCTTGGCATTAAGTTCGGTACTAAGTTTGCAAAAAAAATTCATGCTGAGTTTTGGGGTGGTATCATTCTTGTTATCATCGGCATAAAAATACTTTTCGAACATCTATCTTAATACACCCGTATTATGAAATCAAAAAAGAATCTGCTTTGGTTGATACTCCTTGTTGGAGCAACCACATGGATATTAGTAAAGAGAAATGAAGGCTCTTACCGAACTATCAATGGTTTGATATTTGGTACCATCTACAACATTACTTATCAACATACAGAAGACTTAAAACCAGAGATAGAGGCTGAACTGAAACGTTTCGATGGTTCGCTTTCGCCCTTTAACAAAGAGTCTATCATAACGCGTGTAAACCAAAACGAAGAGATTATAACAGATAGTCTATTTCAGAACTGCTTCAATCGCGCCATCGAAGTTTCGAAAGAGACTAATGGAGCTTTTGATATTACCATTGCACCCTTAGCCAATGCATGGGGCTTTGGTTTTAAAAAAGGTGTATTTCCAGATTCAATGATGGTAGATAGCCTATTGCAAATAGTTGGTTACGAAAAAGCATGGCTTAAAAACGGAATGATTGAAAAGAGCGACCCTCGTGTTCAATTAAGTTGCAGCGCTATAGCCAAAGGATATGCTGTAGATGTAATAGCCAATTATCTAAGCAGCAAAGGAGTAAAAAACTACTTAGTAGATATAGGTGGCGAGATTGTTGCAAAAGGCAAAAACTCAAGAGATGGATTGTGGAGAATTGGTATCAACAAACCTGTAGATGACTCGCTTTCTGTTAATCAGGAGATTCAAACTATATTGGAATTGACCGACGCAGGAATGGCTACATCGGGCAATTATCGTAACTTCTATCACAAAGACGGTAAGAAGTATGCGCATACCATCGATCCACGAACAGGCTATCCGGTGCAACACACCATACTCTCATCAACAGTAATCGCCGAAGACTGTATGACGGCAGATGCTTTCGCAACAGCCTTTATGGTTATGGGGCTGGAAGAAGCCGAAGCATTTATCAAACAACACCCAAATGTTGATGCATACTTTATTTACAGTGGAGAAGATGGCACCTTCAAAAGTTACTTCTCTGAAGGTATGGCCAAGTACATTGTGAAAATGAATTAAGGCTTCATAAAGACAAAATAGACTGCCAATATAAGACAACCAAACGCTGCAAAATGATTCCATTGCAGCGTTTCGTTTTTAAACAGAACC
>CAMTPH010000149.1 GCA_947074345.1 uncultured Bacteroides sp.
TTTGCATAAGGAAGTTTAGGCATTTCATGATTCATAAGTATGCAAATTATCGATATTAATAATGTTTTCATTTCTCCTGTTTTGAACTATTGATTAATAACAATTTCTTCATTTAAAAGGTTTTTGTTTTGACGGTTTCGGTGTTGGCTTTATTGATATATCTGATATGAAAAAAATATTAAATAATGATGTTTCTCATTTGAATGTTATAAATTTGTACATATGAAAGAGAACTACTTAAATGAACTCAATGATAGTCAGC
This sequence comes from uncultured Bacteroides sp., assembly GCA_947074345.1. Taxonomy (GTDB): domain Bacteria; phylum Bacteroidota; class Bacteroidia; order Bacteroidales; family Bacteroidaceae; genus Bacteroides. Next base: position 263 of record CAMTPH010000149.1, read on the forward strand.
GTGATGCGGTGTTGTATTGCGATGGACCATCACTGGTTATTGCCGGTGCTGGATCGGGCAAAACACGTGTGTTGACTTATAAAATAGCTCATCTTCTTGAAAGTGGATATAAGCCATGGACTATATTGGCTTTGACATTTACCAATAAAGCTGCTCGCGAAATGAAAGAACGTATCGCTAGACAGGTTGGTAGTCAGAGTGCTCGCTATCTATGGATGGGTACTTTCCACTCTGTGTTTTCGCGTATACTACGTGCCGAAGCCGATAAGATAGGTTTTACGCCTAACTTTACTATATATGATACTTCGGATAGTAAAAGTTTGCTTCGCTCTATTTCTAAAGAGATGGGGCTTGATGATAAAATATATAAAGCAGGAACTATACAATCACGCATATCAAATGCAAAGAATCATTTGGTGTCTCCTTCGGCTTATGCAGCCAATAAAGAGGCTATCGAAGAAGATCGTAATGCAAAGATGCCACGAATGAGTGAAATCTATCAACGCTATTGGGAACGCTGTAAGCAAGCGGGTGCCATGGACTTTGATGATTTACTTGTTTATACGTTTCTTCTTTTCAGAGATCATCCAGATGTGTTGGCACGCTATAGAGAGCAGTTTCAATATGTGTTGGTCGATGAGTATCAAGATACCAATTTTGCTCAACATAGCATTGTATTGCAACTTACCGAAACCAACCAACGTGTTTGTGTAGTAGGGGATGATGCACAAAGTATATATTCATTCCGTGGTGCTGATATAGATAATATTCTCTACTTCACAAAGATTTACCCCAATACGCAGGTCTTTAAGCTAGAACAGAATTATCGTTCTACTCAAACCATTGTGCAAGCAGCCAATAGTTTGATAAAGAAGAATGAACGCCAAATACCAAAGATGGTGTTCTCTGAAAAATCTACAGGCGATGCACTTTTGGTATCGCAAGCATATAGTGATGTCGAAGAGGGTGATATTGTTATCAATCAAATTGCCTCATTGCGTCGCGAACATGGTTATGGGTATTCTGATTTTGCCATTCTCTATCGCACCAATGCTCAGAGTCGTATCTTCGAAGAAGCATTGCGTAAGCGTGGCATGCCATATAAAATATACGGTGGATTGTCGTTTTATCAACGCAAAGAGATTAAAGATGTTATTGCTTACTTCCGTTTGGTGGTTAACCCCAACGATGAAGAGGCCTTTAAAAGAATCATTAATTATCCGGCTCGTGGTATTGGCGATACAACTGTTGGCAAAATAGTTGGAGCAGCCACCGAAAACAACGTGAGTTTGTGGACAGTTCTCTGTGAGCCCATGACGTATGGTTTGTCAATTAATAAAGGAACGCATGCCAAGTTGCAAGGCTTCCGCAATATAGTAGAACCATTTATTTCGGCAGTATCTCAAAAAAGTGCTTATGATTTAGGTACAGAAATAATCCGTCAATCGGGTATCTTCAATGATATATGCCAAGATAATTCGCCCGAAAACTTAAGTCGTAAAGAGAATATTGAAGAGTTGGTAAGCGGTATCAACGATTTTTGCGCTATGCGACAAGAAGAGGGTAACACTAATATCTCTCTTGTAGACTTTCTTTCTGAAGTCTCTTTATTGTCTGATCAAGACTCTGATGTAGGTGATGATGGAGAGAAAATCACCCTAATGACCGTACATTCTGCCAAAGGGTTGGAGTTTCGTGTCGTGTTTGTAGTAGGTATGGAAGAGAATTTATTTCCGAGTAGTATGGTTGGTAATTCCCCTCGTGGCCTCGAAGAGGAGCGACGTCTGTTTTATGTAGCCATAACTCGTGCCGAAGAGCATTGTTTTCTCTCTTTCTCGAAAACTCGCTTCCGTTACGGTAAGATGGAATTTGGTTCTCCTAGTAGATTCTTGCACGATATTGATGCTCGCTTCTTAAGAATGCCTCAAGATGCTGCTATCAGTCGGAAAATAGACTTGAATGCTAAAGTGGTTCGCAAAGAGAATTTGCATTCTACCCCAATTAATCGAACAGTTAATACGTCTAACCTTCGCAAAGTCGATTCATATCCTAAAACGGCAAGTCCGACTGCTGAAGCAAAACCATCGTCTTCTAATGGCGCTATTCCTGAATTGCATGTTGGGCAGATGATTGCACACGAACGTTTTGGGCAAGGTGAGGTAGTAAAGGTAGATGGAACAGGCGATAATGCTAAAGCAACTATTCGTTTTAAAAATGCTGGAGAAAAGCAACTTTTATTGAGATTTGCACGTTTTACTATAATCAGTTAAGATAAATAAACTATTAATTATGAAGAAATTAATGTCATTATTGCTGATTTCATCGTTACTTTTGGTTAGTTGTGCTACAAACCGCAATAGTGGTGGCAGACCAAGTGCTGGAGCAATGGCTACAGGAGCTATGATTGGAGGTTCGGTAGGTAATCTTATCGGTGGAAACGTGGGATATAATAATCGAGGATGGCGTGGAGCTAATAGAGGATCTGCAATAGGCTCGGTTGTTGGAACCATCGCCGGAGCTGCTATTGGTGCTGCCGTAAGCAGTTCACAGAACCAAAATAGACCATCGGGTCAATATGTAGATAATACTAGCAACCGACAAAATGCTGCTCAGCGTCAAACATCGATAACTGGCTTGCGCATTAAAAATGTCCGTTTCATCGATCAAAGTCGTACACAATCGGTTAATGCCAACGAAACAAGTGAATTGATATTTGATATTGTAAACGAGAGTGATCGTACCGCTTATGGTGTTGTGCCTATAGTCGAAGAGATAACTGGCAACAAGCAAATATCTATTTCGCCTAGTACAATGATTAGTCAAATTAAGCCTGGCGAGGGTATGCGCTATACCGCAAATATTTATGCTGGCAATAAATTAAAAGATGGTCAAATTACAATTTCTATCGTAATCACCGATGAAAATGGAGTGGAGGGCGATAATTTAGAATTTGATTTGCCTACTTATCGATAAGAGTATTATATCTATCTTATCGATTTGTAATATGATGCATTTTACCACGTAAAGTGTAGCATTTTACACGTAGAATGTAGCAATCTACAAATTAAGTGTTAACACTTATCAAACCTTGATTTTTATAACATAACGCACTATAAAGTGCATATATTCATATTATACAATTTATTGAAATGATAGACTTTAACCAATTTCCTTCGCCATGCTATATCATGGAAGAAGAGTTGTTGAGAAAAAATCTTAGTTTAATTAAATCAGTAGCCGATAATGCCGGGGTAGAGATTATTCTAGCATTCAAATCGTTTGCTATGTGGCGTTCATTCCCTATATTTCGCGAATATGTAGATTGCTCTACTGCCAGTTCGCTCTACGAGGCTCGTTTAGCTTTAGAAGAGTTTGGTAGTCGCGCGCACACTTATTCTCCAGCTTATGTAGAAGAAGAGTTCGATGAAATCATGCATTGTAGTAGCCATATCACTTTCAATTCATTCTCCCAGTTCGAGCGTTTCTATCCTCAAGTAAAGGATTATAAAGAGACTATTTCTTGCGGTATTCGTGTTAATCCCGAATATTCTGAAGTAGAAACAGAACTATACAATCCATGTGCGCCGGGTACTCGTTTTGGTATCACAGCCGATTTGCTTCCTGAGCAATTGCCCGATGGAATCGAAGGTTTTCATTGTCATTGTCACTGTGAATCATCATCTTTCGAGTTAGAGCGTACACTGCAACATATTGAGAGTAAGTTTGCTAAATGGCTGCCACAGGTTAAATGGTTGAACTTAGGAGGTGGGCATCTTATGACTCGCAAAGACTACGATACAAACCATCTGATAGCTTTATTGAAGGCATTAAAAGAACGTCATCCACATCTACACATCATTTTAGAGCCCGGTTCGGCATTTACATGGCAAACAGGTGTTCTTACTTCTAAAGTGGTCGATATCGTAGAGAGTCGTGGCATTAAGACTGCAATCTTAAATATTAGCTTTACTTGCCATATGCCCGATTGTTTAGAGATGCCATATCAACCTGTTGTTCGTGGAGCACAACAAGGCAACGAAGGCGAATTTGTATATCGTCTAGGAGGTAACTCATGTTTGAGTGGCGACTATATGGGAATGTGGAGTTTTGATCATGAATTGAAAATTGGCGACCGCATTGTCTTCGAAGACATGATTCACTACACAATGGTAAAAACAAATATGTTTAACGGAATACATCATCCGGCCATCGCTTTATGGTCTGAAGACAAAAAACCGATTATATACAAGAAATTTTTTTATGAAGATTATCGCAATAGAATGAGTTGATAATCAAAAAGATTGTTTGCGAATTGCAAGATGGTGGATGAAATTGTAATGAAAAAAGTATGCCAAGTATTTGCAGGTTACTAAAATTTATCTACCTTTGCAACCGCAATCAAAAACGCGGAAATAGCTCAGTTGGTAGAGCATAACCTTGCCAAGGTTAGGGTCGCGAGTTCGAGTCTCGTTTTCCGCTCTTCTTTGAAAATATTGAAATTTGGCTTTTAGCTAAACGAGGAGAGGTGGCGGAATTGGTAGACGCGCTACTTTGAGGGGGTAGTGTCAGTATGACGTGGGAGTTCGAGTCTCCTTCTCTTCACAATAAAAGAATAGAAATAAAAGCATGCGGAAATAGCTCAGTTGGTAGAGCATAACCTTGCCAAGGTTAG
>CAMTPH010000150.1 GCA_947074345.1 uncultured Bacteroides sp.
CAAGTAGTTTGCCTGTTTCGCCTTCTATTTGTGTGCCAGGCAATGTTTGCAATGCGCGGTATAAATCACCATTGGAGCCACCACCTACTGCAAGTTCTACCGGACTCATATTGCTCCAGCGACTATTGGCAGCAGGCGTACGTTTACTTTTTACTACTACTTCTTCCAGATAAAGACTATCAGAAAGAAAGGTTAGTGCAGTTTCTTTTGGAGTGGTAGACTGGCCGTAAACCATTTGAGTAAAAATTAGAAACTGAATAAAGCAGATAATTATTTTCATATTCTCTATGTTTTGCGATGATTGACATGGGCAAACATAGAGTATAAAAATGATAGGAAAAAATAGATGGGACAGACAGACACACTATGTGACTAAATGCCCATAAATAGGGATAAGTGGGACGAATGGGAATGTTTTTAACTAGAAAACATCTGCTTAATTAATGTTGTGTAAGCCCTAGATACTGGAACTTCTTGTGAACAATTGCGTAATGTGAGATAGTAACCACGGGCATTACCATCAATCTTTATCACTTGGTGAGTATTTACTAAAAATGCTCGATGACAACGGATGATATGGTTGAAAGATTGAACCATTTGCTCTATTTGCTTTAAGGTATTTCGTATCATTTTTTGTTGTACATTACCATCGTGCAGATAAGTTACTTTAATGTAATTGCCTTCAGACTCAATGTAGATTAAATCTTTTACAGAAATATCAAGCATATCACGTGTATTACCTATAAATGTTAGGTGGGTATCTTCTTCAGATGTTGTAGATACCTTCTTCTCCGAAGTTGTGCTATTGCTTAGTTGATGATCTAGTTGATTGGCCTCTTTCAGATGCTTAGTCAATAGTATATTGCGATGCCACATTGTGATAAAAATCCAAGGGAATGGAGCAATCATCACTACATATATCAACATGGTGATAAATATTTGCCAACTAGCAGCCCGACCGAAAATAAAAATAGAATAGATAGAATTGCCCAAAGCAATAATAAAACAAAGTAATACTACATTTAGTATGTTCTTGCCAAATGTCCATTTATCGTCTCGAAAATAAGTTGGGAAAAGAGCCGGAAAGATATAACCAAGTATTACTGTCGCTAAAACGGTTACTGCTACATAGCCCCCAATAATAGGATATTTATAGGAAGCAATAGAAGACATTCCAAATGGTTGAAACAGAAAAAATATCACAGCAATAATCAATGCTGTGTATAATGTCAGTTTCCAAGGCTTTTCCATTTGAGGAAAAGGACTGCTTAATAGATCTGCAATTTTGTTGCTCATTTTGAATAGAGTGTTGTTTTGTTAGCAACAAATTTACTATTTTAACAAAGAATGACAATATGTTTATGTGAAATATTTCTAAAGATATAGATGTAGGAATGTCTTAAACTTCTTCTATCTAATGCATAAATAATATGCCATCGGCAACAATCAGCACAAGACCTTGAGATTGCATCAACTTTTTTATCTCTTTGAGGATTCACTACAAGATAATTTCATATTATAAAAAATAGAAGGTTTTCGAATGATATACCACTATCATTAATCAATTGTGATGTTTGCTTATTATTGATAATCAGCAATCACTTGTCTCTTTAAATAATGTAATTGGAGCTTTTGTATTATTGGGATGGTAGGCTTTATTCCAGCTTACTTCTATTTTAAACTTTTTTTACGTTTGAGTTGTTATAATAACATCTATATCATCCATAACTCACAGACTATGAAATCAACTAAGCACTTCACATTCATCTCTTTTGTGTCTATTACTTTATTCTTTGTGTCATGCCAAAATGATAATCCTATAAAGCCCATTGATGATCCCATCGAAACAGATAAAGAATTACTTATTTTCCCGGCAGTTACAACTGTCAAGATGAACTCCAATGCTACACGTATAGGATATGACGATAATGGGAGCAGTGGTGTCAAACAATATTGGGAATTGGATGATGTTTTTATTTTATATAACACTACTGGTGATAGTGTAAGTTATAAAGCAACAGCAATATCAACGGACGATGCAACTGCTACCTTCGAATTGGAAGGTGATACACAATTGACAGGATATGTTTTTTATGCTGTCTATCAAAATGGTCGAAATATTGATGTTACTTTCACAGGAGGACTTCCCACTTTTAGTTTTGATATGACAGGTCAAACGCAATCTGCCTTGACAGATCCTGTTATCTCGCATTTGAAAGAATATGATTTAGTAACATCGGGACTTATCACCGATATTGGCGATGATATTCTTTTCACCAGTCATGGTTCGTTACTTACTTTCAATTTGGAGGTACCTGCTAATACAGGTACAGTAATCAGTCTGACCATAACAGCACAAAACTCATCAGGCGCAGTTTTTAAGAGCAATTATAATGCAGTCGACAATAACACATCGGCTTATACTCTTTACATCAATAATTATGAGAATCCAACAGATGAGTATACATTAACGGCTTATATGATGGTGCCACCCTTTACACTTCCTGCCAATAGCGATTTGGTAGTCAACTTTGTTTGTTCTAATGCCGTATTAAGATATTCGGGCAGTTTTGATGAAGAAAAAGAGTTTGTAGCTGCTATGCGTTACAATTTTACAGTTAATGATTATCAATCATATGACAATTATACTTCCGATATGAGTTCATTAGTAAATGATTATAGTAACTCAAACTGGAACAATTATAAACCCGACGGGGAAGGGACTAGTGATAATCCTTATTTAATTGCAGAAGCATGGAATATGGCTTGGCTGCAAATCGCTATGATTGCAAATAATACAGATAGAAGTATCAATGCACCCGACATTTATTATAAGATGACTACCAATATATATATAGAACCTAATATTGATTGGTCACCTATTGGTTCAGTAAGCACACTACCATTTAAAGGTCACTTTGATGGCAATGGCAAAGAAATTAGAAATTTATATATAACAAATGTAAGCAATGGAGATCAGGGTTTGTTTGCAGCGACAGATAGTGCCTCTATTACTAATCTAACAGTGAGTGGAATTATTGATCCCGATGGAGGCTCATCATTTGCCGGCATTGTAGCATCAGCAAGTAATACCACTATCAATACATGCAACAGTTTCGTAGCGATATATCCGAAAGGTGGATCAAAAAATCAATCGGGAGGGATCATAGGTGTTGGAAAAGGAACAATCGTTATTGAGAACTGTAATAATTTCGGCCAAATTAATGGATTGGATAATATTGGAGGCATCTTAGGAATCTTTCAAAATACAAGTGGGGCACCTATTATTAAGAATTGCATGAATTATGGAGATATTACTGGCACAAGCTATGTAGGTGGTATAGCTGGCAATTTGGAAGTAGCTATGGCAATAGATAATTGCACCAATGCAGGATTGATTACAACTACCAATAGTTCGAATGTAGGCGGTATAGCCGGTTTGATTCAGAATAGCACCATTACTAATTGTATCAATTCATGTGATTCGGTTTATGGTGGCGCTAATGTAGCAGGTGTTATTGGATATAGTAAATCATCTACCATACAGAATTGTTATAATTCTAGCATTGTAGTAGCGACAGGCAATGGGATTGTAGGAGGAATCATAGGTTTAGGTGAAAATAGCACCATTAGTAATTGTATGAATATCGGCGCAATTAGCGGTAAAGCTAGTGTAGGGATTATTATTGGTGAGAATTACAATTCTACATGTACACTTAATAGCAATACGCAAAAAGGATCAGCCACTATTACAAACTAATTTCTAATCCCACACATCTTCATCTCCAAAACCATTTAATGTTCCAATGATAGATGTATCAGCATCAGTTGTGGTAGTAGCTACAGGACGAATACTACAAGCATCCAAACGATTATAACTAGAAGCTATCGTGAGTCCAACTTTCATACTACTAGTGATTATATTATTATTAGTAATATCAAAATAATAGGGATAGCTTGTTGTATTATCTTCGGGCAATGTTGTTGACCAATACCAACCATTTAAACCGTTGTAAGTTATGTCATATTGAGTATCATACGCTCTACGACCGCAATCAGGCAAGAATACGGAGGCATACGTATTAATATTATATATAAGTGCACCGGCATAGGCAGTATCATCATCTGATCCAGCTATTACATAGGGCATACTTTGCGAACCATAAGTTGAGATACTAAAAGCAATCCGGTCAAAATAACCATCGGCATAAAAACCTCCTAAAGCAGTAGAATCACCTTTCAATTGAATGAAATCATCTTGTGTAGGTATGCGATATCCAGTAGGACAAACATTGGCTATCGTATCTGTATTTACCGAACTGGTCATCGACGATCCTGAAATTGGATACACCACCGCATCTGTAGACCATTGCTTATATCCTCCTGCCTTTGATGGATAATCAGTGAATTCGTAAGTTCCGATTGTTGAAGATTGTACGGAACTAATATTATAAGGCGAAAAAGCAGTAGTACCATTTATTGCAACTGGGGCTTCTCCTTGTCTTAGAAATATAAAATGGCTTTTAGTCAATCCATCATATTTCACCATTACAATCGCGAATCGTGGCGTAGAGGTGCTTGACTCGAGTGTAGCACTTGCCTTTAATCCGATACGAAAGCTAATATCACCTGTTCCACTAACTATATTTGCCGTCTCAGTCATTTGAAGAATATCAGTAGAGATAAGCGTTCCTATCTCAGTATTATAAGATGAAGGCAGATAGTCTATCAAAATATCTGAAGCATCCCAACTACTGTCCGTAGCTATTAGCGCAGCTTCCCATGTGCCGGTATTATTCATTCTTATAATACGTTCGCCTGTTTCATTATATCGCCAATAAGCCCCCACATAACTGGTTTGAATTTCATTCACTGATATGGTAGCCGGCTCGACAGAT
>CAMTPH010000151.1 GCA_947074345.1 uncultured Bacteroides sp.
GAACAAGAAGATGTTGTAGAAATGGCTAAGAATGCTGCTAAAGCACAATTCGCTCAATACGGCATGATGTCTGTTCCTGAAGATATCTTGGCTAACTACGCTCAAGAAATGTTGAAGAAAAAAGAAACTGTTGAAGGTTTGGTAGGTCGTGTTGTAGAAGCTAAATTGGCTACAGCATTGAAATCTCAAGTAACACTTGAAGACAAATCTGTATCAATGGAAGACTTCAACAAAATGTTCGAATAAGAATATTTGACACATAAAATATTTTTTAATACAGAAACACAGAGTTTTATATTATTATAACTCTGTGTTTTTTTGTGTCTCTGTGTTCTTTTTTGTTTCTTTGTATGCTAAAATTTAATTTAAGAAAGGAGATTATAATGGATGATTTTAAGAAATATGCAACCAAGCATTTAGGCATGAATAGCTTGACTCTAGATGGCGTAATTAAATCTCAAGCCGGTTATTTAAACCCTTATATTCTGGAAGAACGTCAGTTGAACGTTACACAGTTGGATGTTTTTTCTAGATTGATGATGGATAGAATTATATTCTTGGGCACTCAGATTGACGATTATACAGCAAATACGATACAAGCTCAGTTGCTATATTTAGATTCAGTCGATCCAGGCAAAGATATCTCAATCTATATAAACTCACCTGGTGGTTCTGTTTATGCTGGTTTGGGTATTTATGATACGATGCAATTTATCTCTAGCGATGTTTCGACTATTTGTACTGGTATGGCCGCTTCTATGGGTGCTGTATTATTGGTAGCAGGAACAGAAGGTAAGCGTTTTGCATTGAAACACTCTCGCGTAATGATCCACCAACCAATGGGAGGTGCACAAGGTCAGGCTTCTGATATCGAAATTACTGCAAGAGAAATCTCGAAATTGAAAAAAGAATTATATACCATTATTGCCGATCATTCTCACCAAGATTTTGATAAGGTATGGGCTGATTCTGATCGTGACTATTGGATGACTTCAGAGGAAGCTAAAGCTTATGGCATGGTAGATGATATTTTTATTAAGAAATAAAAATGACAGATTATAAATCAAAAACAGGTAAGAATAAGTGTAGCTTTTGTGGACGCCCCGAAAACCAAGTTGGTTTTTTAATCAGTGGATTAAATGCGTTTATTTGCGAATCTTGTTCTGAGCAAGCCTATGAAATTGCTAAAGAGGCCATGGGAGCTGATAAAAAAGCTGCCGGTCCTTTTAAACTAAGTTTGGAGCAACTACCTAAACCTGCTGCAATCAAATCACATCTTGATCAATACATAATTGGTCAAGATGAAGCAAAACGCTATTTGTGTGTTTCTGTTTACAATCACTATAAACGTTTGTTGCAGAACACAACCAACGAAGATGATGTTGAAATTGAGAAATCAAACATTATTATGGTAGGTAGCACAGGTACCGGTAAGACTTTATTGGCGCGTACTATTGCTAAAATTTTACATGTACCTTTTACTATTGTAGATGCAACAGTATTGACTGAAGCTGGATATGTGGGCGAAGATATTGAGAGCATTTTGACTCGCTTACTGCAAGTGGCAGACTACAATGTAAATGAAGCTGAACAAGGCATTGTCTTTATTGATGAAATAGATAAGATTGCTCGCAAAAGCGACAACCCATCTATCACTCGCGATGTAAGCGGCGAAGGCGTACAGCAAGGATTGTTGAAACTATTGGAAGGATCGATTGTTAATGTACCACCTCAAGGAGGACGTAAGCATCCTGATCAAAAAATGATTCCTGTTAATACAAAGAATATTCTCTTTATTTGCGGTGGAGCATTTGATGGAATTGAGAAGAAAATTGCTCAACGCTTAAATACACATGTTGTAGGTTTTGGCGCTGCTCAACAATCTGCTCAAGTTGATAGAAGCAATATGTTGCAGTATATCGCACCTCAAGATTTGAAATCTTTTGGTTTGATTCCAGAAATCATTGGTCGTTTGCCAGTTCTTACATATTTAAATCCGCTCGATAGAGATGCCCTACGTGCAATTTTAACTGAACCTAAAAATTCAATTATTAAGCAATATATTAAACTGTTTGAAATGGACAACATTCGTTTGACTTTCGACGAACCAGTTTTCGATTATATTGTTGATAAAGCAGTTGAATATAAGTTGGGTGCTCGTGGATTGCGTTCTATTGTTGAAGCTATCATGATGGATGTTATGTTTGATATTCCTTCTGAAGATAAGAGTGAGTATCACTTAACTCTTGATTATGCTAAAAAACAACTAGAAAAGGCAAATCTTTCTAGATTGCAAGTGGCTTAAAATCAATTTATAAATCTTAGATATCTTTATTTATCATTTCTTGGCGAAAATTATGTAAGTATTATGCTTGATAATTAGGAACTAGTTTATAACTTTGTTTTAGTGCTTTTGATGGTTTCAGAAGCCTGATATTGATAATTTAGATATTATATACCTCATAAGATGGCGAATAAGATTAATTTGACAGAGCAATTGAAAAAGTTTTTTGGGTTTGATAAATTCAAAGGAAATCAAGAAGCTATTATTCATAATCTACTAGATGGTAACGACACTTTTGTGTTAATGCCTACAGGTGGAGGAAAATCTTTATGCTATCAACTCCCTTCTTTATTGATGGAGGGTACAGCAATTGTAATTTCACCTTTGATTGCTCTTATGAAAAATCAGGTAGATGCAATGCGTAACTTCAGCGAAGATGATGGAGTTGCTCATTTCATCAACTCCTCTTTAAATAAGAGTGCTATTGATCATGTGAAATCTGATATATTAGCTGGAAAGACAAAATTACTATATGTTGCTCCCGAGTCATTGACAAAGGACGAATACGTGGAGTTTTTGCGTTCTGTTAATATCTCATTTTATGCTGTCGATGAAGCACACTGTATATCGGAGTGGGGGCATGACTTCCGTCCTGAATACAGACGCATTCGTCCTATCATTAATGAAATAGGGAAAGCTCCTTTGATTGCTTTGACTGCAACTGCTACACCTAAAGTACAACATGATATTCAGAAAAATCTGGGTATGGTTGATGCACAGGTGTTCAAATCATCATTCAATCGTCCGAACCTTTATTATGAGGTACGCTCTAAAACAGCAAATGTTGATAAAGATATTATTAAGTTTATAAAAGCGAACAATGAGAAATCGGGTATTATCTATTGCTTAAGCCGCAAAAAAGTTGAAGAACTTGCAGAGATTCTTCAAGCCAACGGCATTAACGCAAGAGCATATCACGCCGGAATGGATTCGGCTACTCGCACTCACAATCAAGATGACTTCTTAATGGAGAAAATTGATGTGATTGTGGCTACCATCGCTTTCGGTATGGGTATCGATAAACCTGATGTTCGTTATGTAATTCATTATGATATTCCTAAAAGTCTTGAAGGGTATTACCAAGAAACGGGTCGTGCCGGTAGAGATGGGGGAGAAGGTCAATGTATTACATTCTATACCAACAAAGACTTGCAGAAATTAGAGAAATTCATGCAAGGTAAGCCTGTGGCAGAACAGGAAATAGGTAAGCAGCTTCTGCTAGAAACAGCTGCGTATGCCGAATCTTCTGTGTGTAGACGCAAAACGTTACTTCACTACTTTGGTGAAGAATACATGGAAGATAATTGTGGAAATTGTGACAACTGTTTAAATCCTAAAAAACAAGTGGAGGCAAAAGAATTATTGTGTACTGTGATAGAAGCAGTAATAGCGGTAAAAGAAAACTTCAAAACTGATTATATTATTGATATTTTGCAAGGTAAAGAGACATCTGAAGTGCAAGCTCATTTGCACGAAGACTTAGATGTTTTTGGATCGGGCATGGGAGAAGAAGATAAAACTTGGAACGCTGTTATTCGCCAAGCTTTAATCGCAGGCTATTTAAGTAAAGATGTTGAGAACTATGGGTTGCTTAAGGTAACTCCTGAGGGACATAAGTTTTTAAAGAACCCAAAATCGTTTAAGATTACTGAGGATAACGATTTTGATGAAGTTGAAGAGGAAACTCCAGCTCGTGGAGGTAGCTCATGTGCTGTTGATCCGGCTTTATATGGAATGTTGAAGGACTTAAGAAAGAAACTTTCTAAGAAATTGGAAGTTCCTCCTTATGTTATCTTCCAAGATCCTTCATTGGAAGCTATGGCTACTATTTATCCGGTTACATTGGATGAACTTCAAAATATTCCTGGCGTAGGTGCTGGTAAGGCTAAAAGATATGGAGAAGAATTCTGTAAATTGATTAAACGCCATTGCATCGAAAACGAAATTGAGCGTCCTGAAGATTTACGCGTTCGTACCGTAGCCAACAAATCGAAGATGAAAGTTGCTATCATACAATCTATCGATCGCAAGGTTGCTTTAGATGATATCGCTTTGTCTAAAGGTATTGAGTTCGAAGAGCTGTTGGATGAAGTAGAAGCTATCGTTTTCTCTGGTACAAAATTAAATATTGATTATTTCTTAGATGAAATAATGGATGACGATCATTTGGACGAAATATATGACTACTTTAAAGAATCGACAACGGATGAGATTCAAGCTGCTCTTGATGAGTTGGGAGAAGACTACTCTGAAGATGAAATTCGATTAGTTCGTATTAAGTTTATCTCTGAAATGGCTAATTAATAGCATTACAGAAGTTGATATAAAAAGTTGCGTGCAAAGTATATGGTATTGAATAAAAAACCGTATATTTGCACGCAATAAATTTTTAAACGCATATCCATATGTCATTTATTG
>CAMTPH010000152.1 GCA_947074345.1 uncultured Bacteroides sp.
ACTTCTGTGACCAAATCGTGACCTAATAATAAAAGCCAAAAATAGGTCACAAAAAAAGTCTACATCTGGCACTTCATTGCCCACCTTTGTGAAGGAGTATAATCAAAGTAATATTTAACCCTAGCTAATTTTATAACTAAATTTGCATACTCATTTGCTAAATCAACATATACATTTTTTGTAAATGAAGTTATGAGTTCATCCCTTCTTAGAGCATTAACAGATGAATTTGAAATAAAAATAGATTCTTCATCATGGGTATAATCAATAATTAATGGTTTATCGCTTGCAGTTCCAGTTAGATAATCTGTTAATTGCTTTTTTAAGATATCACAACCTATCACAAATTACGCAGCAAGCAGTTGACCAAAGATATTTTTAGACTCTGATTTAACAATCTGTTCACTTGTTAAATCAAGAAATTCATCAGCATTTTCAATATCATTTATATTAGCGGCTTTTAATATACCAACTGGATAATCCTTCCATATTTAATTTCCTTTCTTTTATCGGGATAACTTGATATAATTGCTTCAGAAAATAAATCTTGAGCATCAGGATAAGCATATAAAGCAGCAACTATCATAACACCTGAGGATTGTCCGAATATAGTTACATTATTTAGTTCACTACCAAATAATGCTATGTTCATTTGTATCCATTTAATTCTTGTATCGAATAGCTTGCTGCTTCTTTGATGGCATTTAAGAAATAAACCACCCAGTCTTCATATTTGCCAGAATGATTGACCTTTTGCAACATGGAATAATAACCGATATTTCTTTTCTTGAGCGCATAAGATAAGATAAGTGTTGGCTTTATTAGTTGCTTATTCTCTATTAAATAGAGTGTATTGAGTAATCGGCCTATTCGTCCATTGCCATCGATAAAAGGATGAATCATTTCGAATTGATAGTGAATGATGGCAGCTTTTATTAATAAATCTGTTTCAGAATCTTCTTCGTGAATAAACATCTCTAAATCAGAAAAAGCCTCTGTCATGTCATTATTAACAGGGGGTACAAACTGAGCATTTTTCAATGTAGATTTACTATTACCAATCCAAATAGGTGAAGTACGAAATTCACCGGGATACTTCTTCTCGTATCGCGGGCTATTGCACATGATATAGTGACAATTTTTAAGCAGTCTACCGCTGATAGGAAGATTATTCAAACTACCTATTCCATAAATACTTGCTTCGTATAAATCGTCAATTTCTTTTTGATCTTCTATGTTTCGTTCTTGTTCTATACTATTATCATAAGATAAATAGCACGTAGGTAGCACTTCACCAGAGGCTAACTGCCATGATAGCTCACATTCTTTTAAAAGAACTTCATTAATTTGCTCATTATTCAATTTCGAAGAAACAGAGTTGAGTTCACACAATAATGTTTTAGCTTCATTTAATGGAATTAATATGTCCGGAGTGTATTCAATATAAATATTAGCAGTCATCACTGGTATAAATGATTTAAATGCCATATCACCGGATAGATTTTGTCTATATTGACTCATGATTTACTATTTTTTATATTTAGTGCAGCCATAAAGCGTTTTATCACATCTGGATTTCCAGTATACTTACCAATATCTTCGCTTATCTTGCAAGTTTCATTATAGAAGTTCCACGATTCGGTTATCTTTACCGCTACTAGTTTTATAACGATATTCATTGGTTTGATTCCTTTAAAATCATTGGTAAAGTGAGTACCAATGCCAAATGATGGTTGACAATATTGCGAAGCATATTTATGTATTTCAATCGCCTGATCCGTATTAAGCGCATTGCTAAATACTACCTGTTTTGTTTTAGGATCAATACCGAAGGACTTATACTTATCAACAATCTTATGAAGCTGCTCGTAGTTATCACCGCTATCTATGCGCAACCCTTTAAACAAGTTAGCAAAATCTTCTGAGAAATTAAGGCTGAATATATTCCACCCGAAACTATCGTATAGATACGTGCCGAGGGCTCCACGAAATGTATTACGCCATGCATTCATGGCCATATGGTTAGCCATTTGCGGTCCATACATACCACCAATAGCACAAATGAATTCGTGTGCCATAGTTCCTACTGGAATTAAGTCATATTTCATTGCAAGATATACATTGCTAGTTCCGACAAATCGCCCTGACCACGTTTGTGATTGGTAACAATCTTTCATTGCTTTGATTACTACCTCTTCGGCTTCTAGTGAAACACGACGTCGAGTTCCAAAATCACAATAAATGCATCCCGCTTCAAGCAATTTCTCGGCTTTACGATACGATATCTTGTAATATTCTTCATAATCAAACTGGTTTACTTGATTTGTCATGATATAATACAATTCCGAAATAATGGCCAACACTTTTACTTCAAGCAGTATAGTATCAGACCAACTTCCTTCAAAATGAATTTGCAAATGACCCTCTTCATCTTGGCATACCTTTACCCAATTACGATTAAAGCGATACCCTTTGAGATAAGTATAAAACCAATGTGGTATATAGCTGCATTTGCGTTTCATGAAATCAATCTCTTCATCAGTGATAATAACACTTTCTAACATGATGATTTGTTTCATGAGTTCGTCTGCAAATCCAGAAGGATAAACCGTATTATCTCTATCGGTAAATGAATATTTAACTTGTGCGCGAGGGAAATTATCAATTACGGCACAACACATTGTCAGTTTATACAGATCATCGTCTGTAAAATGGTTTATGATTTGTTTCATTTACAAAGTGTATTAATATATTCATTGAGAGCTAAGCCACCATCAAGCGAAGGTGAGTATTGTGTTAATACTTGAAACATCTTTTTGCCATAAATTGCTACTCCATCTTTTAGCGTATTCAATAAACAGATATCTCCAGCCAAACCACAAATATCAATTTGCTCAATTTTATTGACTTCAATTATTTCTTTCAAACGAAGTGACGATTCCTTATTCATAAAAATAGAGTATTCATCAGTATCTTCATTTACACCTTTATGTAATATTTCCAATTCACCCTTTGTAGTAATAAGTGCATGCATCACTTCTTGCCAAATCGATGAGCCTCTCGTATGGCTAACGCAGTGAACTGGCCATTGACCTCCATTAATATCAAATGAGCAATGACGATATGGATGCCAATCTATTGTTACAACTTTGCAACAATAATCACCATCATGGTCATTAATATATGATGCCAAGTTATTCATAGCTTCTTTAGCTCCACGAATAGGCAATGAGCCTTGAATAAAATCTACTTGAGGATCAACAATTATCAACAGCTTATTCATCTTTGTCTATTATTTTATTCTTCACAATCAGAATCTGTATGCTGTGCATCAAAATTTGGAATAGTGTTTTTAACTAACTCCAAAGCTGTATCCATTAGATCAATCGATTCTCGATTGCGGATAAAGCTTTTATCTACGCCATGTGTTCCAAATCGATAACGATCTAATGCATCAGCATCTTTAAATATTTGATAGAGTAAAATAGTATGATTGGCACTATCTTCAAAATTGTTGTTGATAGATGTAATACCTTCTACGTCATCTCTATCATGATATTTCATACAATAATATGCTTCTTTTGATAATTCAAGTTCATGCTCTTTGCAATATGAAGCATAATATTCAGCTGCACGTGCACCGTGTCCTACATCCAAGCAATCATCCCATCTGCACGAATCATGAAAGATGGCAGCATGAGCCAAGCAGGTTAATTCATTTGATGCATCACCAAAAATGCGATGACCAATTAATAACGCATTCATTAAAACTCGCTCGCTATGAGATTTAGAATGCAATTTTGAATCAGAGAATAAAAAATGAATATTCTCATTCAGATAATTGCCCCAATAATTAAAAAGCTCTTGTACCATAAATGGTTGTTTAGAAACTATAGAATAAGGTATATTCATATTTTAATTATTTTAAAAGACAAAGTTCCTTCAAGGTTTTAGCTATATCTCCGGCCAATCCAATAGATTTATGGGCTATGTTTTGTGGTATAAATAGCTCTTGTTCAAGATTTAGTGTAATATATGTAACATTGGGTTCATTATTTGCCAATTGCATAAGGGGTTGTTTTATTAATCGATTATTAATACCAATACCCAATTCAAGTATAACATACTTTCTATTGTTATGTTTTCTTAGAAACTGTTCAAAATCTCTATTATACTTTTGATTTAAACTAATGTTCGATTCAAAATTACCTTCAATTTCAAATATCTTATTAGAGTCAAATCCAGATAACTCAAAATGTCTATCAGCATTAGACGTAATAATAAAATATTCTTTCTCCTTGACGAGTTCGAATAAGTCTTTCATAACTTGAGAAGGTTGATATTCTTTTATCCAATGTTTTATTAGTCTATTTTTAAATTCTTGTTGTGATTCACTATTCGGATAATGATAGAAATAACCATCTATTACATTCCTGATACCATATTTCTGCTCGAAGTCTCCAAATTGATCTTTAAACATTTTATTATTGGCAAAAATATGGTATCCTTCTGCTATTGAAAGCCCATTACTTGCGCCAATTAATACTGCATCAGCTTGCGAAATTGCTAAATATGCTTTTTCAATAAGTGTCATATTAATATACTCTAGAGGGATTAAACACAT
>CAMTPH010000153.1 GCA_947074345.1 uncultured Bacteroides sp.
GACGGAAACACTTCAACCGGAAACTCAGCACCTTGTATTTTTAAATTGATGCTTAGGGCTTCTTGAATAATGTTTTCAGGAGTTATTTTATTTTGTTTCTGAATCATGATAGGGTATGGGAAGGTTTTTTGTATCTAATTAATTATGTGTTTGTAGGTCATTATGTGAATTTATTTGCTGGATAATACCCGAAATGGGTATTATCTATTTATGCTTTTTCGGGTGGTGGATGAAAAAGAAATGCAAGTTCAACTTATAGTTTAGTTATTGCTTACTTGTTATTATAATCTTTAATAGAACTCTCAAAAACTCGATTGTCAGCCGTTGCTTTTAGTACGCCAGCTGCAACCAGATCTGAAATCTTTTTATGAGAACGTCCCATCATTCTCGCTACTTGATTTATACTATAAGTCTTTTCTACATTTGATTCCGGCATTTGCGGTAATTTCTTGTCTAAAACTCGTTCCATTATCTTTTCGATAACAGATTCTGTTGTTACAATTACTGTTTCCATTTTCTTTTATTTGATTATTAATTAATGATTAAATTGTTGTAACTAAATTATATTTCTTATATTAGTGGTTGCAAATATAGAAATAATGTATTTAAGCTAAACAAATAGTTTAGTATTTAACTTTTTAATATACTTAAATGGTCCATCTAGGAAAAATTAAAGAATTATGTGAGAAGAAAAATGTCACAATGAAACAGGCAGCTGTTGATTTGGGTATGACAGAACAGAGCTTGCATAAAATCATAAAAGCTAATTCTACAAAAATTGATACGTTATTAGCTATATCCCAATATTTTAATGTGGATACATCTTATTTTTTTGATAATTATAATCCAGCTTTGAAAAATGGTTTCTATATAGATAAAAAAGAATTGGATGGTTTAATTAAAAAGGTTCTGGCATATTCAATACATGGTTTTGGAATGGTGAAACTGGAATGGGATGATAAGGATAAAAAGTTTAATTCATATTTTGATGTACTAAAAAAACAGTATAGTCCTGATGCTTCTGATTTGAGTTATATATCTTCCTTATTGGAATCAGAGATATCGATAACGGATAATACTACCCCAAAGGATGTAGCAAGAGTGTTGATGTCAAAAGATGAGTTTGATTTTACATCAACTTACTATTATGGCATCCGAAAGATGGAAGTACAAGAGGAACTACAAAAACTGTTGTCCTTTCTGGATAAGCATAATATTCCTATAACAGATTCTATCAAGAAAGATATAAAGGAACTTAAAGATAGAGTTAAATACTATGAGAGTAAAAGTATTATTGGAAATAATAAGATATAAATATTATGTTAATTTATCATGGTGGATACCAATCTGTAGAGACTCCTCAAATACTGGAAGGAGAATTTGCCAAGGATTTTGGTAATGGTTTTTATTGTACGGAGATCAAGGTGCAAGCAGCTCGTTGGTCTAAACGATACTCTACTCCGATAGTTAGTACTTACGTTTATAAAGTGAACTCAAACTTAAAAATTCTTCATTTTGAAGATATGACGGAGGAATGGTTGGATTTTATTGTGAATTGTCGCAATGGTGTAAAACATGATTATGATATAGTTATTGGGGCAATGGCAGATGATCAAATATATAACTATGTTTCTGATTATATAAATGGGATATTAACGAGAGAACAATTCTGGGTTTTGGCTAAATTTAAATATCCTACACATCAGATTAACTTTTGTACTAAGGAAGCGTTAGATTGTTTAATTTTCAAAGGAAGTGAGGAGGTCAAGAATGAACGGACGTGAAGATAAAAAGCTAAATGATCTTTTTTTTGTTTGTAGTTTAATTGATTATATTGCTCGCCAAACAAAGAATGAACGTAAAATTATTGTTAACGCTCTTGGCAAACGTGAATTAGAGCATATATATGATTTGGCAGATATTTATCATAGCGATAATATAGATAAGGTAACATCTGAGTTACTGGATAAATATTCTATTAGAACTGGAAATTTTGATAATGTAGCGGATTGTAAGTATCGGATTCCCACTCATTGGGACATGGGGAAAGTTTATCATAGGTTGGTTGCAGATATTTGTAAAATTGATAATAGAGAAGTGATTGATGTGCTGATTGATGTTTACAATTCTTGGATTTCTAAAAGCTTAGATGATTATAATAGTAGTATGTATTATGAAAATCCGAGTTATTTGTGTGCATCTTATAAAGCAGGTAAGCCATTATAATTTGAATATAAATAAAGGAAGCGTATATATGGAAACTAATATAGAAAAAGCAATGTTGCCCTTTAAAATGCAACAGCTTTTAGATATAATAATAGAAAAGAAGAATTTTAGCATTGAGGATGCTTTACAATATTTATATTCTTCAGAACTTTATCAACAGCTATCCTCTGAATCGTCCTCTTTATGGCAGTTTAGTAGTATGAGTCTCTACGATTTACTTAAAAAGGAAAAGCGGGCAAAAAAGCAAAATCAGAAAGTTAATTCAGCCCTATTACTTTTCTATGTCTTTTGCTTAGAGAACTATAAAGATTATAAGCAAATATCATCTGAAGAAGTCTTGTTTCTGTTTAATAAATATAATGTTCTTGATTATTTGGAAGAGGTTTATGAGCCTTTACATACACAAGGTCAAAAATATATTATGGAAGAAATAGAGCAATATATTAATAATCAAAAATAGTACATATGAGATTGTACCATGGATCAATAAATCAAATAAAGAATCCGAATGTTAGCAAAGGACGAAATAGTACTGATTTTGGTAAAGGGTTCTATACGACTATGAACTTCCTACAGGCCAAGAATTGGGCTTTGTCTAAACAAAAAATGACAAAAAATGATGCTGTAGCCATTGTTAGTATATATGAAGTTGATGATGACTTATTAGCCAAGTCCGGATTTAATACAAGGATATTCGATAGTCCTGATAGAGATTGGCTTTCTTTTGTAGTTGACTGTAGAAAAGGTATTGAACATAAGTATGATATGATTTTCGGTGCAGTGGCAGATGATAAAATATATACTACTATCACGTTATATGAATCAAATGTGTTAACTGCTGATGAAACGGTTGCACGATTGAAAATCAATGAATATTATAATCAAATATCATTCAATTCTGAGGAGGCGGTGAAAGAACTCAGGTTTGTTTCTTCTCTCATAGTTACAAAAGACACAGTGGTAGAAGATATAAATGAATAATAGATATGATATCTATTTTTAACAGTGCACAAAAAGAAAAAGCAGAATTCATTTTGAATCATCCTTTTGCAAGATTATCGAATTTGCGTTTGCATGAAATTCAGGATTTAGCGGTAGTGATGAGTTATTATTCTTGTAAAATAACTGGTAATGCATATACGTTTGTAGAGGTTGAATCATTACTTAAAGATGGTATTACCTCTAAAAGGAGGTATGAAGATGCTAACATATTAATATGTATATATGAAGTACTTATTTCGAATATGGAATTTATCCATAAAGAAAAAAAGCAAGTGATTATAGATGGATGTACTTTGTTGGGAATGTGTCATGCAGTGCATGAAAGAGAAGTTTTCAATGTGAACATATTGAGAGAATTGCTGCAAAAACAACAACTCTATATTGATCCATTAGAAAGAGCAGTTTTTCTTCATTGTAATATAGCCCAATTACAGCCATTTATAAATGTAGGTAGTCATCTCGCTCGCATGGTGGAAAATCTCGTTTTAATGAATGCCGATATTATTCCTGTTTATTCTTCAAAAGATGCCGATATATTAAACTATAGAAAAGGATTGATTAACTTTTATGAAACAGGTAATTATTCTCTATATGCTGACTATTTTCTGAATAAGCAAATAGAGCGAATTAAAGAAATAGAATAATTATGAATGAAAATATTAATGAATTACTGAATAAGGTGGATGTTCTCAAAGAACAACTATCTTCCTTGCGGCCACTTCCTGAAGAAGCCTTGAAAAAGATTCAAGATGCTTTGGATATTGAGTATACTTATGAGAGTAACCGCATAGAAGGCAATACTCTCACCTTGCAAGAAACTGCTCTTGTTGTAAATGAGGGTGTTACAATTTCGGGAAAGTCGATGCGTGAACACTTAGAAGCAATCAATCATACCGAAGCCATCAACTATATTAAGGATATTGCCAAAAAAGACATAGAGATAAGCGAACGTACCATTAAAGAAATACACGCTCTTATTCTTCATGGAATAGACCGTGAGAATGCTGGAAGGTATCGTACCGTTCCTGTTATGATTTCAGGTAGTACACATTTGCCACCACAGCCTTATCTAATTGAAAAGCAGATGGAAGATTTTATGCTCCGCTTTCGACAAATGGAAGAAGAAAAGGCGCATCCTATGCTTGTAGCTGCTTACTTACATGATGAATTAGTACGTATTCATCCATTCATTGATGGCAATGGTCGTACTTCACGACTGTTGATGAACTTATACCTTCTTCGCAATGGTTACGCTATTATTACACTGAAAGGAAGTAATGAATCAAAAATTAGTTATTACAATGCTTTAGAAAAATCACA
>CAMTPH010000154.1 GCA_947074345.1 uncultured Bacteroides sp.
CATCAGCTGCTGCTCTTTACGGATCGCAAGCAGCCAATGGTGTTATCTTGATTACAACTAAAAGAGGTAAAGCCGGTATGCAACGCATCACTTTCAGCTCAAACCTATCTGTTGATCATGCTACAGACCTTCCTAAATTCCAAAATAACTACGCTCGCGATGTAAACGATAGCTGGGGTGCAAAAGGCAACCTAACAGATTACAATAACCTTGATGGATTCTATAGCAATGGTATTACTGCTATAAACTCATTGAGTGTGCAAGCAGGTAAAGAGAAGTTCCAAACTTACTTCTCATATTCTAATACAAATGCTCGCGGTATCATTGATGCTAACAAGATGCAAAAGCATAACTTGACTCTTCGTGAAACGGCAAGTCTTTTCAATGACCGTTTAACATTGGATGCTAATGTGAACTTGATGACTCAAACAATCAAGAATCGTCCATCTTCTGGTGGTTATTATATGAATCCGTTGGTTGGTCTTTATACTTTCCCTCGTGGAACAGATTTGGGCGAATACAAGAATAACTTTGAAGTGTTTGACCCTGCACGTAACATGATGGTGCAAAACTGGTATACTGCTACTCTAGACTTTGAGCAAAATCCATATTGGATTACTAATCGTATTACAAGCAACGACAAACGTTATCGTGCTTTAGCTTCTTTATCTGCTAGCTTAAAAGTAAATGATTGGTTCACGCTTCAAGCTCGCGGTAATGTTGACATGATCAGCGATATTTATCGTCAAAAGATGTATGCAACTACTGCTTTATCTTTGACTCACCAAAATGGTCGTTACATCGATATGAATAGCCAAGACTTTATGGCTTATGGAGATGCTATGGCTATGTTCAATAAAACTTGGACTGATTGGTCTTTGAATGCGGCTGTGGGTACAAGTATCAACTCAACAAAATCAAATATGTTGAAGTTAGACTCGGGTAAGGCTGGTTTATTTTATGCAAACGTATTTACAGTTTCTAATATCAACTTCGGTGGAACAGAGTCGGCGTTTATCAACCAAACAATCGATGCTCGCCGTACTATTCAATCTGTATTTGGAACTGCGCAAGTAGGATTCAAAGAGAGTTTGTACTTAGACATTACAATGCGTAATGACTGGTCGTCAACATTGGCTAACACAAAACACGTAAATAAAGGATTCTTCTACCCATCAATTGGTGCATCATGGTTGATTGATAGAACAATCGCTATGCCAGAGTGGGTAAGCTTCGGTAAGGTTCGCGCTTCATGGGCACAAGTAGGTAATGACCTTCCTATTGGTATCACATCTCCTGCAGATGTTATCATGGCAGGTGGTGTTATTCAAGCTCGCCAATATGGTTTCGATGATTTGAAGCCTGAAATCTCATCTTCTTGGGAAGCAGGTATGGAGTGGAGCTTCTTGGAAAGAAGATTAGACTTTGATTTAACATTCTACAGAACCGATACTAAGAACCAATTGCTTTACGTGAAAGATGATGTAGGTCGTTATCCTTACAAATATATCAATGCAGGTAAGATTCGCAATACAGGGGTTGAAATCACTTTGGGTGCTACTCCGGTTATGACTGAGCAATTCCGTTGGAAGACAGGTCTTAACTTCTCAATGAACAAGAATAAGATTGTTTCACTAGGCGATTATGAATCGTTTACTTACGGAGATGACGGTTTGTCAATGCCTTACCGTATGCGTATTGTTGAAGGTGGTAGACTAGGTGATATCTATGGTAACGACTTTGTTTACGGTGATGATGGTAAAATAGTAGTTGGCGACGATGGTCTTCCTATGACTGAAACAGGTAGCCAAACAAAACTAGGTAACTCAAACCCTGACTGGTTGATGGGATGGAACAATACATTTACATGGAAAGGCTTCTCGCTTTATATGTTGATTGATGCTCGCGTAGGTGGTGATGTTATCTCATTGACTCAAATGGCTCTTGACTGGAGTGGTGCTAGTAAGAACTCTGGTGATGCTCGCGATGCAGGATTCGTTGAAGTAGGCGGTCGTCAATTCTCAAACGTACAAGGATTCTATAAAAAGGTAGGTTCTCGTGGTGATGGTGTAACTGAGTTTTATAAATATGATGCAACTAATATTCGTCTTCGTGAGTTATCGTTAGGATACTCATTCCCAAGAAGTCTATTGAACAGAACTAAGGTGATTCAAGGTTTAGACCTATCATTCGTGGCTCGTAACTTGTTCTTCTTCTACAAGAAGGCTCCATTCGATCCAGATGCAGTAATGTCTGTAGGAAACTCAAATCAAGGTGTTGATTGCTTTGGTATGCCTTCTACAAGAAGTATGGGATTCAATATTAAGTTCACATTCTAAAATCTGATAGTTATGAAAATTCTAAATAATATAGCAAAAACATTAATCGTAGGTCAGTTATTTGCGCTTGGTGCTTGTACTGATAACTTTGAAAACTATAACGAAAATAAGAACTCATTTCCTGATGAACTTCAGGAATATGACTTCCAAAAGCAAAAGATTCCGTTCAAGGTAATTCAACGAGGTATCATTTATCAAACAGGAGTTAGTGGTACAAACTGGCAATACCAAATTATGCAGAACTTGGTGGCCGATATGTATGGAGGTTATTTCCACGATATGGTAGGATCTTTCAATAACCAAAACTCAGCCTATAACTTGAATACCGGTTGGTGTGCAGCACAGTGGGATTATACCTATGCGCAGGTAATGCCATCTATCAAAACAGCCGAAGACTTGACAAACGACGATATGTTTGATGCCTTCAATTCGGTTGCTAAGATTATTAAAGTAGCTGCTATGCATCGTGTATCCGATTATTATGGACCAATCGTTTACAATAGCTTTGGTACCGATAAGGTTGTTTCAGAATCTCAAAGCGATGTTTATAACTCATTCTTCAGTGATTTGAATTATGCAATCACTACATTGAATGAATATCTTGCAGCAGGCGGTTCAAATACGACTTTCTCTGACACAGATATTATGATGCCAGAAGGCAAACGTACCTATTCGCAATGGGTTAAATTTGCAAATTCACTTCGTCTTCGTCTTGCTATGCGTGTATCAAATGTTAACCCAACTTTGGCTCGCCAACAAGCAACAGCTGCTTTGGCTGCATCGGCTGGTGGAGTGCTTGAGAATGCAGATGAAACAGTAGGTGAATATGGTGTTGCTAATCCTCTAGGTGGTGTTGCCAACTGGTGGGAAGTATATATGAATGCATCAATGGAATCATTCTTGAATGGTTATGAAGATCCACGTATGGCTAAGTTTTATAAAGAAGCTGCCGGTGGTGGTGATGTAGGTGTACCATATTTGTTTGATATCACCGGAACATACAAAGGAGTTCGTCAAGGTACAAACACAACAAACGATAACCGTTACCAAATGCACTCTTGGACAAGTGTAACTCCAGAGACTCCAATCATTGTAATGACAGCTGCCGAAGTGTGGTTCTTGCGTGCAGAGGCTGCTTTGAGAGGATATACTTCAGAAAGTGTACAGACTTGCTACGAAACAGGTATTCAAACATCATTCAGCCAATGGGGTGTAAGCGATAGACTTGTATCTTATTTAAATAATGAGAATACACCAAAGGAATATCGTGATGCGTTCAATACTCAGTTTAATGCTACTCCTCGTACTACGGTTACTCCTAAGTTCAATGCAAGTGGTACAAACGAGCAAAAGCTTGAACAAATCGTTACTCAAAAGTGGCTTGCTATCTATCCTGAAGGATGTGAAGCATGGGCAGAGCAACGTCGTACAGGTTATCCACAAATCTTCCAAGTTGCCGAAAACTTAAGTGGTGGTGTTATCAGTACAGAAGATATGATTCGTCGTGTACCATTCCCACAAGGATATATTCAAACAGATCCAACGCTTTATAGCACCTTGTTGCAACAACTTGGTGGAGCCGACAATGGCGGAACTCGTTTGTGGTGGGATGCAGGTCAAAACAATTTCTAATAGGTAATCGCATATATATAATACAACTTAATTAGAGTTTCTTGATTTATTTTTTGCACAAACTGCGGGGTTGCAAATAAGGAGCTTGATAATGAAAGACAACCCCGCTATTACATTTGTTAATACTTCCCTGGTTACTGAGAAAGTAACCAGGGTTTTTTATTTGTTGTCAATTTACTTGCTTACTTACTTATTTACTGTATAGCTACTTTAATTGGATGTATCAGCAATATATATGATGACAGCTGTTGGTTTGCCGCTATGCTGCATGGTTACTTGTATTCCTTGTAATAGAAAGTCTTTTGTTGGGTTGTTTTAATGGCTCTCCTTTGGTCATTGATAAAGAACTTAATCGATGGCTGGGTTAATATAAAATAGTTCCTAGAATGGCTTATATACTGCTGTTTTGAGATAGGACGAGCACACGTCTGAACTCCAGTCCCATTCAGTAATCTCGTATGCCGTCTTCTGCT
>CAMTPH010000155.1 GCA_947074345.1 uncultured Bacteroides sp.
AAGCTATACCCCTTATACTCGAGGGCAAAGATCTAATAGCCGTAGCCCAAACAGGGACCGGCAAGACAGCAGCTTTTTTGCTCCCGGTATTAAACAAGTTATCGGAAGGAAATCATCCCGAGGATGCTATTAACTGTATAGTGATGTCACCCACACGCGAATTAGCCCAACAGATAGACCAACAAATGGAAGGCTTTTCTTACTTTCTCCCGGTTTCTAATGTAGCTGTATACGGAGGAAATGATGGCGCGCTATTCGAGCAACAAAAACGCGGCTTGACATTGGGAGCAGACGTAGTAATCGCTACACCAGGACGCCTCCTTGCCCACTTGAACTTAGGCTACGTTGATTTATCTAAAGTATCATATTTCATTCTTGATGAAGCAGACAGAATGTTGGACATGGGATTTTACGAGGATATTATGCAGATCGTTAAATACCTTCCAAAAGAACGCCAAACGATCATGTTTTCGGCTACCATGCCTTCAAAAATTCAACAGCTTGCCAAAAATATCCTTAATGATCCCTCAGAAATCAAACTGGCTATTTCAAAACCTGCTGAGAAAATCGTTCAAGCTGCATATGTATGTTATGAAAACCAGAAACTTGGCATCATCCGTTCATTGTTCGCAACTGATGTTCCAGAGCGTGTCATCATCTTCGCATCTTCTAAAATAAAGGTCAAGGAAGTCACAAAGGCATTAAAGCTAATGAAGCTCAATGTTGGTGAAATGCATTCAGACTTAGAACAATCTCAGCGCGAACAAATGCTTCTTGAATTCAAAAGCGGTCGCATTAATATTTTGGTTGCTACAGACATTGTTTCGCGTGGTATCGATATTGATGACATACGTTCAGTTATCAATTTTGATGTACCGCATGACAGCGAGGACTATGTGCATCGAATAGGTAGAACTGCACGCGCAAATAATGACGGCGTAGCCATTACATTCGTATGCGAGAGCGAACAATCTAAGTTTAAAGCTATAGAGAATTTTCTAGAAAAAGATATTTATAAAATTCAAGTACCATCAGAATTGGGCGAGACACCAGAGTATGCTCCAAAAGCGCATAGAGGACGCAACATGCGTCAAGGTAACAATGTCAATAATAAGAAAAAAAGAAACTTCAGAAACAACAAGCGCAAAGACTAATTATTTCTGAAGTTCACCTCTTCCATATATACATGTTGTACTTAAGAAGCTATCATAGATTCTGATTATTCTCTAGTAATAGCTTTACTGCATCAATCTCCTGCTTCTTAAGTTCAATGTTTGGCAAAATCCTTTCATAGTGTTTCGTACTATGAAAATCTGTACCAACAAAATCGTATTTTCCTTCTAATAGCAGCGTTCTAGCACGCATGGACACTCCACGTCCGTAAAAGCCTGCTAGAGAGAGCAGATTCAACTGCAGTTTCACACCACGAGCCAGTAATTGCTTAAGCTTTGTATCAGCCATATAAAGATAACGTTCAGGGTGAGCTAATATAGGCTGAAATCCTGTAGCCATAATATCATAAATCATAATATCAAGCTCCATAGGAGCAGATAAATACGACGTTTCAACTAGCATATGTCTACTATCGAAAGAGAGCACTTCTTCTTTCAAGTGCTTTGCGAAATTCTCATCCAACATATACTCTGCAGCCAATCTGAATTCTATCTTTGACGAAATCTGCATCAAAAACTCATCGAAGCGTTGTTTCAAGAAAGTCGCATCATTATTAGGACAGTCCGTCATTATATGAGGTGTCAGAAACATACGTCGAACCCCTAAGGATTCTAAATAAGACACTGCTTTTGAGGCTTCATCCAAAGTGCTGACACCATCATCTACTCCATAAAGCAAATGGGCATGAACATCTGTCATACCCATTAGCAAGTCTGTTTTTAATATATTTTTCTTTGAAGAAAAGATTGAAAACATTAGATTTTATCTATTAAATTATTTATTTTCTTCTTCATTTTATATGAGAAAGATTTACGTCGACGACTATCCAGACGTTTTTGAGCATCATTGCCATAACCGTAACCATATCCATAGCCATAACCGTAGCCATAACCATAACCATATCCTTTACTTGAGAATGATACATCATTAAGAATAACAGCCATATTCGTAAGCTTGTTTTGATCATATAAACGTTGCAAATCAGGCAACATACGACGATCAAGTTTTCCTGAACGAACAACAAAAATAGTCAGGTCAGCAACACGATTCACAATAAATGCATCTGCCACTACGCCTACAGGAACATTATCGATAATAACATAATCATAACGTTTCTTTAACTCTGCAACAAGCTTCTCAAATCTATCTCCAAGCAAAAGTTCAGCAGGGTTTGGTGGTATCGGACCCGCAAATACTATATCCAATTTATCAGATTCATCACACTTACCAATGATCTCATCTATATTGTTAGTTTTGCCTGATAGATAATTAGTCAACCCCATACGGGCAGTAGTTTTAGAGAAAACATTATTAAGAGTTGCCTTACGAATATCTGCATCGACTATGACAACTTTTTTATCAGCCATTGCTATACTCATTGCCAAATTTGTAGACACAAATGTTTTTCCTGCACCTGGATTAAAAGATGTAAACATGATTATTTGCATCTTATCACTCTTAACTTGCATGAAATCCATATTTGTACGAATGATACGGAAAGCTTCAGATACTGAATCGCGACTATTTTCTGTAATCACAATATCACCACTAGCATTATCACCATCAGCACGCTTTGGAACATCACCAAGATAAGGCACAGTTACCGAATCTTCAATTTGTTTTCTAGAACGAACCTTTGTATCAAGAATACTCATCATCCATAAGATTCCCATCGGGATAGCAAGACCAATCACTCCGGCAGCTAACATTACCATCATACCTTTTGGTGCAATAGGGTTAGAGCTTCCTGTAGCAGGATCAATGATACGTGCGTTACTTTCTGTGATAGCTTGTGAGAGAGCATTTTCTTCGCGTTTATTCAAAAGATAAAGATATAGCTCTTCTTTAATCTTCTGCTGGCGTTCTACTGTTAATACATATTTTTGTTGCGTCGGAACCGCTTCTATACGCTGAAATGTCTGACGTTCTTGCTCACGGATATTTTTAAGCTTAATATTTAAGCTCATGATAAGGTTATCTATAGACCGTACGATTGTTGAACGCATAGCTGAAAGAGAGTTATTTAAATCCATCACAATAGGATTTTTATTACTACTACCAGCTACAAATTTATCACGCTTCAAGAGTATTTCGTTATATTCTGAAATCTGGCCTTCAACACTAGCATCAGAAATACCTGTATTTGCAGGAATCAAATCACCACTTTTTGTTGGATCTACAAGATATTCACGAATAAATTTTGCAACACTCAACTGATTCTCCAAGTTTAACCCTTCTTGTTGATAACGGCTACTCGATTGAAGATACATACCAGTTTCAGATGTGATATCAGTCAGCTGATGCTGACGTTTAAATGTTTCAATATTTGCATCAACGCTACCTAATTCTTTTTCAATGATAATCAAACGGTCATTGATAAAGTTAGATGTATTAACTGTTATTTGATTCTTATCACTAATCGCATCTTCATTGTATACAGCAATTAATGTATTGAGAAGATCTTCAGCACGCAAAGTTGACTCATCATCTATAGACAATGTAATAATAGTTGCAAATTTATTAGCTAAAGCAACTTTTAAACGTTGTCTATAATTCTGAGTTGTATTTTCTATACTATTTTTATAAACCTGTATTGGAGTGTCATAACTATCTTCAGTATAATAAAGAGTTGGAATTACAATCATTGCTCCTACTTCAGTATGCAAAGTATCACCTAAATGAGTTGTATATTTATCTTTTATTATAACATCATTCTGCCCAGCCCTCCATACAATATCAGAAACAGTTATAGTAGTCGAATCAATTGGAGTTACAATTAAGCTAATAGATTGATTTTCCTCTCCATCCGGGAAAGCGACTGCTATTGGTGACTTTGTATATAGCTCTAAATCACGGAGTCCAGATCTTACTTTATAATTCATATTTAGATTAAGGCGGCGAATTACTTTCTCAATCAAATGCTTAGATTGAAACACCAACACCTCATTATCCACATTACGTTTGCCGCCTAAGAAACCTAGATCTGCAAAAGCTGACGATTCAGACAAAGCTCCACCGCCTTTTGAATCATCTTTAATTAGAACCGAGGCTGTGCGACTGTATGTTTTTGTCGTTGATTTAAGATAAAGAGCACCAACACCAACACATATAACAAAAGAAATTACAAACCAATACCAATTACGAAGAACTAGATGGAAAATATCAAGAAGATTTATTTCTTGTTCGTGTTTGCTTGAACTATCACTATTTCTAAATTCCGAAT
>CAMTPH010000156.1 GCA_947074345.1 uncultured Bacteroides sp.
GTAATCTTCACATCAGATATTTTAATTTTATCAGAAGCACTATATTTAGGCCCATTATAGAAAGTTATATCGTTCATGTTGATCTCTTTCTCGTTTACTACAAGGTAGCGAGCACTTTTAATAGGATCATTACCACCGGCAACATCAATATCAATAACTTTCCATTCACCAATCTTATATTCTGTATCTAATTCTATTGGCTCTTCTGCTTCTTCTGAGCCTATTTTATTGACAATAGCTGTAATCTCATAAAAGTAATTACGCTTTAAACGGTTTATTTCAGAAGTTTCTCCTTGAGGTAAACGGCTGAAGTTAATAGGTATTTTAAAGAAGTTGTTGATTCTCAATTCAGTACCCACCTTTGTATATGGTAAGTTGATAATTGCATATACCGAGTTATTCGAATCACCAGTACTAGACCAGTCGCTTGCAAATGAGTAAACTGTAAATGATTTACCTTTATTTAACCCAGCTTCAAATTGTGGAACCTGTGGAAATGTATTTTGTTGACCTAGAACCCATTCCGAATCAGGTATAACATCACCGGTTAGAGTTGTCTTTTTAGCAAAATTGAAAAAGCCATATTCAAGTGTTGAGTACAATTTGATATTGTTTGATGATTCATAGTCAGCAGGACAAGAAACATTCACCTGTATCTTAGCAGCAGCACGTTTTAGATTGATATCGATTAAGTGTGAGCTTTCAGATCCATCATTGATAATCTCTTCTAAGATGCCATCCATTAAAAAACGTTTATTTTCATCGCGCTTATAGATAACCTCATCTACATAAGTCAAACTCTTTAAATCATTGAGAGTTGTAGCTTCGGTGTTTAAATCAATACCTACAGGGCAGTTAGCAATAGCATAAATACGATAAGTATCATTTAATATAAAGTTTCCTTTTGATTGATTGACCGTAGCTGTATATGTGTCATTTGTTTTTAGATCACTATGTTTTTGATATAATATACGACTTCCCGAAGCATCGAATATTAATAGTTCAACACAGTCAATTGTGTTTTCTCCCCAAGCATCTTCGCCATCAACAGTAGCACGTGTAGCGTTTTGGTCGCTATTTATAATATTCACTCTAAAAGTCAATGGACTATCAGCTTCAGAAGATTCATAAGCATTAGTACATCCATTAGCAACAATTAATAATATAAATACTAATAAATAGGCTTTTAGTTGTTTTATTTTATTAGAGAATACCATGCTCTTTTGTTTTATTACTGTTGTTTTATTAAAATCTGTTGTTGTGTACCTGGCATTGCATCATTACCTTCTGCTCGGTTGCTTATTTCACGCATTCCATCTACAACAATCGAAAGTTGGGTAGTGCGACTAGTGTGAGAATAGGGAGAACGTGCATAAACGGCAATTTTATACTCTTGTATAGTTGCATCTCCAGTATTGGCAGTCGTATTTGTAATAGTTCCATTAGCTACACAATTGGCACTCTCTTCTACATACAAACCAAAATCGGAAGGATTGCTCAATACGGCTCGCCACTCTGTACCAGTTTGACCTTCTAATCTAAGTTTGAAAGTCAAATTGTATAAATCAGTTCCCGAAGGAATAGTGTTAAGAATATTATAGTTTACAGGTATTCCATCTGGGTTTTTACCTTTGCTGTAGTTGTCAACTTCAAAGAAGGGAGTAATAGTTGCAATAGTACTCGAAAACCATTGTTCTACATCTTGTTTTTCCCATGGTAGTATAGTTGTTTTAAACTCTATC
This sequence comes from uncultured Bacteroides sp., assembly GCA_947074345.1. Taxonomy (GTDB): domain Bacteria; phylum Bacteroidota; class Bacteroidia; order Bacteroidales; family Bacteroidaceae; genus Bacteroides. Next base: position 1,743 of record CAMTPH010000156.1, read on the forward strand.
AATGGACCATTTACAATGTCAATGCTACTGATGCGCAAGAAGTAATAGTGATTACGCACTAAGCTAGATTGAGTGTTGTCGAACGCTAGTTTACCTGTTACATCTTTTGTGCCACCAATAAATGTATTGTAGTAATGCCATCCATCATCATACTTTGTGAAGTTGTTGATATCTTCTTTGATAGCAGCTTCATAAGTATACATCATACGTTTATCGCTATTTAACGTATAGTGGGTTGCTTTGCTCTTATCATCGCTTTGAGCTTTGATAGCAGCTTGAGCATCTGTATCGTTTACATACGACTTACGTACAATTGTACCATTTTCTAATACATAAATGTGTCGTGGAGTGTAACGCACTGCAACAATAGCGTGTGTAGTGTATTGGCGAATAGTAGCTTCATCACTCGAATTATCATTGTTTACTAGATTCTCTAAACAATAAATACCGCCGGTATAAACATTGCCACTGCCACCAGGCATTCTGTTTTCATCGTATGCAACAATCGTTTTGCCATTTGATATAACAGTCGCTTCATCAATATATGAGAAGTCTGTAGTAGCTGAATTACTTATGTTGTAGTTCGGATCAATTCGTTTCTTTGTAGCATCTACAAGAGGGTAGGGGTAAACCTTTGTATTGGTAGCATTCAAAAGGTATTTAACCTCGCTCATGCGTATCCATCCATTTTCTCCAACAGCCTCGTTGCCAATTTTTAAGAAAGTATTGTCTTCATATAGATTTGCAGTAAGCAATACTTTCGAAACCAAACGTTCGAGTGTGTATTTGAAACTACCTGTTTGTGGATAAGTACCACTTTGAGGTTCGATAACGAAATCTTGCCATGAATCTGAGAACATAGCGAAACCTTTGTTATCAGAATCGTTGCAGAAGTCAGCACTAATGCCAGAGATAACAGCCGATGTTCCATTTGCTCTATATTGGTTTAACAACTCAGCTTGTTGTCCTAGAGTAAGATTAGCAGCAATATACATGCGTTTACTACCTGATGTAGTACTGATTACTGCTGTATAAGGATCAAGAGCTGTACCATCAGTTTTAAAACCAGGAAGATTGCCACTAAAACGAAATACTTGTGCAGTGCTTTTCATCTCTATTCCATCAATATAGTCCACCAAGAAAAGTGAAAGGCTTTGTAATGTACTTTCTTCATTTGTTCCCGAAGTAGTTTCGTCGACACGAGTAGCTGGGGGATTGCTTAAGCTACGTGTCTGCGAACCAAAATTGAATTGAATATTGATAGCAGCTTTCATAGGTGTGCCTACTTCAACTCCATCGATGTCAATGGAGTTGTCGCAGCCTGATAGTATGCTTACACAGCATGCTACAGTCAATATAACGATTAATTTAAAAACTTTTCGGCACATTTTATATCGAGTATATATTGATTATAAATCAGAGTTGTTTAAACGAATAATCCATCCGTTGATATTCAATGTTAAACATACATATGGGTCTTTTACATTACCCGTTGGAGTTAAGAAAAATATGATAGAATAATTGTACTGATAATCCAAGTATTCTTGATCGCTTAATTTATTTGGTCCTACTGTTGCCAATTCGCGTGTCAACAATAAGTATTCAGTCAGATTAATGTTTAGAATGTTTTTGCCCGTATTGTTATCTCTTACGGTAAAACGTGTTTGATGATCAGTCATCAAACGCAGTGTGTTTAATTCAGCGCGTGCAACAGAGATTGAACCATTCTCATTGCGTGTTTCGCCAAACTCATTGTCTCCTCCAACTTGTGCTGTTTGAACAAAGTATGCAGGATAGGTAATGCGGTCATCGGCAAGCAATTCGTTTCTATAATTCATGGTACCGTTGTCGCTTGTAATTTCGTATGAATAGTCTTCACTATTTAGGTCATTGCCCGATGTGTCTTGTAGAATCGCCACCAATGTATTAGTGTCACGTTTCATATTAACCACGATAAAAGTGTCTTCGTTTTCTTTTACTACAACATTACTGATATTACCTTGCCACAAAGGGAGTAGTTTATCAGCCTGTATTTTGTTTTGGTCTCTTTTAAGAGTTAGAGTATGATCATTTAAGTTTGTTACTCCAACGTTTTGTTCGTTTAAGTCATAATGAGCTTTGTCAGCGCCACTCCATACCACTAAGTGATAGGTACCTGGGTTTAAAGGTAATGACATGGTAAAGTTGTTTTGTCTTAGATCATCGCTACTTTGTTTATATTCTCCAACGAATGCATTGTTTGCATCGTAGACATAAACAGTTGTTTCTTCAGCTTCATCAAAATAAATTTGCGAATTAATGCTAGTAGATAGCTGTGTGCTTGCTACTACACGCAATTGCAATTTGACTCCTTTATCACATGAGTCTAAATCATCCTTTACCCAAGAACAAGCAGAAATAGAAAGCAACAATGTTATTGCCAACATATTCTTAATAAAGATGATTGATTTGTGAAGCTTCATTTGATTCATTTTAGTATTATTTTTATCATAGTAAGAGTTATTGAAGGGCAGGCAATTATTGCGCTGCCCTTCATACTCTATTTTATCATTCAGATTATATTATCTACCTAATACTGCATCGTTTGCACGTACAATCCAAGGTTTAACTGTAAGAGTTAC
>CAMTPH010000157.1 GCA_947074345.1 uncultured Bacteroides sp.
TTTGAATAGGATAGGGGTAAATGGTTGCTATGTATGCTTGAAGTTCATTGAGCTTGGCTTTCATTATATCGTGATAATCTTTGCCATAGGCATACCAAGCAAATTGAAACTGACTATCGGCTATCTGTTGTTTGGGATAGTAGTTGAGTGCTACAGATATGATGCTTTTGGTGCCTTCCATCAGTAGCGTTGGGTCAAGTCGCTTCTCTAGATGATTGCTCATGTAGTTCATATTTGCCTCTTTTTTGCCCGCTAACCAACGATTAAAGGCCAATGATACTTCGGGGCGCACAGCTTCAGCTCGAGCTACACCACAAGCAGAAAAGCCGAGGCGCAAGGCTTCGGCTTTTATTAGTTGTGTATCAAAACACTTTGAATTCATATCCTTCTTGTTTTAGAAACTCTATTGCTCGTGGCAGTGCATATTCTAAACAGCCATTATTCCATGATTTCAATGAGTCGTGGAACGTGATGATAGAACCATTGCGAACGTAGCGTTTCACATTATCCAATACTTGCTCGGGGGTTAACTTCTTACTGTAATCACGAGTAACTAAGTCCCACATGATAATGCGATATTTCTTTTTCAACAGATGGTATTGAAGCATTCTCATATGTCCGTGTGGCGGACGAAATAGATCTGTCTTCATCACCTCGTTTGCCTTTTCTGTATTCTTAAGATAGTTATTTGTAAAATACTTCAACCCTTGTATGTGGTTGAACGTATGGTTGCCAATGCGATGACCGGCATTTACTACCATCTCAAATGTTTCTGGATGCTTGCGTATATTATCGCCTACCATAAAGAAGGTCGCTTTAATATCGTATTTATCTAATAAATTCAACACCCATGGAGTAACCTCAGGAATAGGACCATCATCGAAAGTCAGATATACCGACTTCTCATTTGGGTCCATCCTAAATATGGCCTCCGGATATAAACACCTATAAAACTTAGGGGGTTGTTCAATAAACATTCTTTCTTATTTTTTTCCCTTCGCTCTGTTTACATAAAGTTCGTACAATGAGTTAAGTTGTTGTTCAAGACTAGCAGCCAACTCAGGATTGTACTTCTCTGTAACACGAACCTCTTCGCTCAATAGTGCCAAATGGTATTCAAACTCTCTTGTAGAGATGAAGAAGTGATTGTCGGCTAAGCTCAAATACCATGTTAGGTATTCAATTGCTTTCTTAGACAATGCCTCCATAATCTCGTTTGCCTTTTGAGTTTCACCTAAGCGATAATACATATCTGCCATTTGAACTGCTCCGTTAGACCAGTCGTAAGGCACATTGTATGCAGGGATGTTCTTTTCAGCATAATTTAAAACTTCGAGTGCACGTTCGTTTTGTCCCTCTTTCATCAACTGTTCGGCCAATTGAGTAAAGATACGACGGTGCGTAAACGTCATGCGAAGTGTATTCTCATCTAAGTAGATACCTGGTTTGTCGATGCCACCAAACTTGAATTTGTTCATCAAGTTGTCGTACATCTTATCGGTATCAATCGTTACACCCAACTCTTGTGTGTTGAATGGAGTGAAACGCGATGCCAAACCTTCTTGAATAAAGTGTTTGTCCATGCCCAAACGGTTCTCGCTACCTACTGTAATTGCCATATACATTGGGCGTTCCCAGTTTGCATTAGCAAGCATTTCAAGCATCATCAATTCGCTCTTATAAAGTGCACGTTTGCCTTTCAATGAGATACTCATGTATTCAGGTATTGAGTCGCCAAGCGCTGCAGGTATCTTCATGCCGCTACGTAAAACAGCTTCTTTATCAATCTTGATAACTACACTGTCTGTTGGTATCACGCGTAGACCCTCTTTGTCAGAACGTACCCAGTACTTCAAGATATTCTTTAGTTCATATGGGTTATCGCCAAACTGACTGCGGATATTTGCTAATGCCTCAGGATTAGAACCTGCCTGTTCGTACATGGCATCTATCTGTTGTTTGATTTCAGGGCGGATAGGTACATATTCGTTTGTTCCTTCTACATATTCAATTCGGTCCCAAGTGATAGGAAGCGATGGTGAATCGTAAGCAGGACGTTTCATTTGGTCAATGTACCAATCTGTTTGCAAGTAACTCAAGTTACAAGTACGTGTATCTGTACGCACTCCTTCAGTCTCTTGGTTATACCATAGAGGGAATGTGTCGTTATCACCATTTGTAAAGATGATAGGGTTACCCTCTTCTTGCAATGTCATCAGATAGTTTTGACCGAAATCGCGAGCTACATAACGGCCACTACGATCGTGATCATCCCATGTTTGGCTTGCCATTTGTATTGGTACTAATAAGCAAACTATCGATACACCGCTGGCTACAACTGTTTCGTTGCCCTTTAGGTATTTACGTATAATGTGAACTAATCCGGCTACACCCATACCAATCCAGATAGCAAATGCATAGAACGATCCTGCATAAGCATAGTCACGTTCGCGTGGTTGAGTAGGGGTTTGGTTCAAGTAAAGAACAATGGCAATACCTGTCATAAAGAACAAGAAGAATACCACCCAGAACTGTTGGATACCTTTTTGTCCGCGATATGCTTGCCATAGCAAACCGATAAGTCCTAATAGTAAAGGCAAACCGAAGAATACGTTGCGGCCTTTGTTGTTCATGGCATCTTCTGGCAATAGCTCTTGGTTTCCTACCAACCAATTGTCTATAAAGTTGATACCGGTAATCCAGTTACCGTTTTCAATCTCTCCATTGCCTTGAATATCGTTTTGACGACCTACAAAGTTCCACATAAAGTAGCGCCAGTACATGAAGTTCAATTGGTAACGGAAGAAGAATTTGATGTTATCCCATTGTGATGGCATAGTCACCATAATCATCTCACCACATTGATCGTATGGCACTTGGTTGCCCGAAATATCTACCCAGCTCTTGTATTGGTTCTCGTGAGGAGTACTATACATACGTGGGAATAGCATGTTTTGAGCATATTTATACTCCATACGCCCAGGTATCTGTGTGTATGAATCCTTTTCTGTTTCAGATGTCTTTTCTTTACGGATGTATTTGTTGCTGCTGCTTTTAACAACAGGTAAACAATAACCGTTTTCTACCTCTAGCTCTACTTTAGAAGAGAATGCAGGTCCGTAGAATAGGGGACGAGTACCGTATTGCTCGCGACCTAGATAATCACCCAATGTGAAGATGTCTTCTGGTGAGTTTTGATCCATTGGCGTATTTGCAACCGAACGAATTACAATCACTGCATACGATGAGTAACCAATCATAATCATCATCGTACAGATCATAATGGTGTTCATGCTGCGGGTTGTCAAGCGATATTTCTCGTTAATAACCTTCGCAAACAGATAGAATGCAAGCGCTGCAAGCACTACTATACCGATGATGACAGATGTTGCACCATGACCGTAGAATGGAATACCTACAATGGCAATAGTTGCCAAGAAAGAGATATTCATACGCATGCGGCTTTTTGCTGTATATGTTTCGTAAACACTCCAGATAAGGATTGCGGCAACTACGAAAACGTAAACTAATACGCCCGAGTTGAATGAGAAACCAAGTGTGTTTACAAAGAATAGTTCGAATACACCACCTACTTTGACAACACCCGGTACGATACCGTAAAGCACTAATCCTACAAGAATACCCGAAGCAATCAAGGCTAATAATGAACCTTTGGCTGTTGCATTTGGTGCTTTCTTGAAGTAATATACCAACACGATAGCAGGCAAACAAAGTAAGTTAAGTAGATGGACTCCAATACTTAACCCCGTAAAGTAGGCGATAAGAATGAGCCATCTGTCTGAATGTGGTTCGTTGGCTACATCTTCCCACTTCAATATCAACCAAAATACAACGGCTGTAAAGAGTGATGAGAAGGCATAAACCTCACCTTCGACAGCACTAAACCAGAATGTATCGCTGAAGGTATAAGCCATAGCTCCTACCAAACCGCTACCCATAACCGTGATTAATTGTGCTGTAGTAATATTGTTTTCGTCTTTGATAACCAGTCTGCGCACCAAATGGGTGATACTCCAAAACAGGAATAAGATACATGCGCCACTCATTAAGGCACTCATGTAGTTCACCATCTTGGCTACTGTTGTTGCGTCTGATGCAAATTGAGAAAATATATTGGCTGTGAGCATGAAGAAAGGTGCACCGGGTGGGTGACCAACTTCTAATTTATAGCCGGTAGTAATAAACTCGGGACAATCCCAGAAGCTGGCAGTAGGTTCGATTGTAAGACAATACACCAAAGCAGCAATAATGAAAGTTAGCCAACCGAGTAGGTTGTTTACGGTTTTGTACTGTTTCATTAAGACGATAGTTATTTATTTATTAACATGTTAAGTG
>CAMTPH010000158.1 GCA_947074345.1 uncultured Bacteroides sp.
AGAATGGTTATTCGATTATGAAGGTCAATGTAAAAGGTTACAAGGACCTAGTTACTATTGTGGGTAGCCTTCTTGATGTGGCAGTAGGTAGTGTATTGATTTGCGATGGCGAGTGGAAGGTAGACAGAAAATATGGAAGTCAATTTGTTGTTGAGTCATGGGAAGAAGTAATGCCAGCTACCCTATATGGTATAGAGAAGTATTTAGGTAGCGGATTAATAAAAGGTATCGGACCGAAGTACGCCAAACTTATTGTGGGTAAATTCGGGCTTGCAACCATCGATGTAATTGAAAGCGACATTGACCGATTATATGAAGTAGCCGGTATCGGTAAGATACGAGTAGAGAAGATTCGTGAAAGTTGGGAAAAGCAAAAAGACATCAAAAATGTGATGCTTTTCTTACAAGGATATGGAGTAAGTACAGCTTTTGCTGCCAAGATATACAGACAATATGGCAAAGAGAGTATTGAGAAAGTAAAAGGGAATCCATATACTTTGGCTGATGACATTTGGGGTATTGGATTTAAAACAGCCGATGGCATAGCTACCAAGATGGGTTATGAAAAGAATGACCTACGTAGATGCCGAAGCGGTATTCTTTTTACACTCAACCAACTTAGCAATGATGGACATGTATATAGCAAAGAGGAACAACTTGTTAAAGCTGCTGCTAACTTACTCGAAGCAAACGAAGATTCTATCGTACAGGCATTGGCAGACATGTTGACTAATGATGATTTAAAGCAAGAAGATGATGCAATCTATCTCCCACCATTCTATCACTCTGAATGCGGCACAGCTAAACGTTTAATTGCATTAATGACTGCAAACGATAACGGCAAACGCCCTACATTCAACTTGAAAGCTATTGAAAAAGAAACCGGCATTGGCTACGATGAAGTGCAAATTGATGCTATTCGCCAAGCGGTTGAATCGAAAGTTATGGTGCTTACAGGTGGGCCTGGTACAGGTAAAACCACTACTACTCAAGGTATCATTGCTGCCTTAAAGACAGCTGGATTAAAGATTCTACTTGCAGCCCCTACCGGTCGTGCTGCTAAACGCATGAGCGAGGCAACCGGTATGGAAGCTAAAACGATTCACCGATTATTAGAATTTAATCCAATGGATGGATATAAACGAAACGATGAGAATCCATTGGAAGGTGATGCGTTGATTGTTGATGAATGCAGTATGATTGATATCATTTTGATGAACAGCCTAATGAAAGCCATTCCTCTTGGTATGAGGTTAGTATTAGTTGGAGACATTGATCAACTACCCAGTGTGGGTGCAGGCAATGTACTTCGAGACATCATCGACTCACAAAAGATACCTGTGATACGTTTAACTCGAATATTCCGCCAAGCACAGTCGAGCCGTATTGTAATGAGTGCACATGCCATCAATAAAGGAACATTCCCCGATTTAAGCAATGGAAAGGATACCGATTTCTTCTTTATCAAATGTGAGGAAGCCGAACAAGTTGCCGACAACATTGTACAGTTAGTAAAGAACCGCCTACCCAAAGCTTACAATCTACCAACCAATAAGATACAAGTGTTGACACCTATGCAACGTGGTGTGGTTGGTGCAGCCAACCTCAACATTGCATTGCAAGAAGCTATCAATCCCATCAAAACCGGTTTAAATCGTGGTGGTTATACTTATCGCAAAGGAGATCGCGTGATGCAAATTCGCAATAACTACGACAAGAATGTATTCAATGGCGACTTAGGCTATATTCATGAGGTAGATATGGAAGAGCGTACATTGATGGTAGACTTCGAAGGGTTACTTGTAGAATATGAAGTGAGCGAACTAGATGAACTGACTTTGGCTTATGCTACTACCATTCACAAATCACAAGGTTCTGAATACCCCATCGTTGTTATGCCTGTACTAATGAATCACTATGTGATGTTACAGCGCAACTTAATTTATACAGGTATTACACGTGCCAAGAAAATATGCGTATTGATTGGTACAACGAAAGCATTAGCATATGCCGTACACAATATGACAGTATTGAAACGCAATACCAAACTTAAAGAGAGATTAAATCCGGATTTGGTTCAAAATGAAAGCACCAAAGTTATTCCGTTGCTTCATCCTGAATATGACAATCAGAAAAACTCTACACTTGCCAGGGTAGCCGAAGATGAGAGTTCATATAAAAAACTCAAATAAGAAACTAAAATCATCTGTAATGAATGCACTATACATTCACTACATTTTTATATAAAACTTTTAATCATACGAGTTGTTCTTATATAATAACTATTCATAAGAGATATGATTAAAGAAAACTATAAAGAATTTGAGGTCGCAGTAAAAAGACCATTCATAAAAACTGTATCCAATATATCATATGCACAAGTTCCTGAATTAGGTCAAATCAATCGTGATTTAAAGATGAACATCTTAATACCACAATCAGACATATCGATGCCGGTTGTGGTTTTTGTACCCGGAGGCAGATTTCTGTATGTTAGCAATGATAGCAATATTCAAAACAGATTAAGACTTGCCGAAAGTGGATTTGTAGTAGCAAGTATAGAATATCGTTTAGCTCCCAATAGCGTCTATCCATCACCCGTAATTGATTTAAAATCGGCTATCAGATATTTGCGCGCCAATGCTGAGATATACAATATCAACCCGGAGAAAATAGCTGTTTATGGAGAATCGGCAGGTGGATATATGGCTACTTTTGCTGGTACTACAACGGGCTTAGACATGTTCAATGAAGGAAGATATCTTGAATATAGTAGTGATGTGAATGCAGTAATCGATTTGTTTGGCGTAACCAATCTACAGACAATTGATGCCGATTTCTCTAAGATTCAACAGAAATATCACAAAGAACCAGCTTCGCCCGAATCGCTCTTCTTGTATGGAGCCGACTCGCAAGTCAATCAAGGATTAGAGTCTAATCCTAGCAAACTAGAAAAATCTAATCCAATAAATTATATAACCGATAAAACTCCACCATTCTTAATAATGCATGGAGGCGATGATAAGATTATGTCGGTTGCTGAGTCAAAACAACTACACGAAGCACTTTGTAGGAATGGTATTGATTCAACTTTCTACTTCATCAAAAATGCTCAACATAGTGGTGTTGTATGGGAACAAGATGAAATCATCAACATCATGATTGATTTCTTAAAACGTAATTTTTAGAGAACAAACTGACCTAGCAGTCCATAAATCATTACTGGTTGCTAGGTCAAACTAATTGTTGAGTAGCCGTAATCTTGGCCGAAAGCTTTATTAAGTTATTATTTATCCAATTCAGAATATTCACCATCTTATCATCTTCACACACTTTACTTAGAATATCATAAAGACTTACGACTTTCTGTATATTTATTGTACAAATATGATATTCATTACAAGCAAATGCCCATTCATACTCATCTATGTACCTTTCGCAAATCATACGGACTATTTTTTGTTCTGATTTAGTTGTGATATTCAATTTAGAAGGGTCTATTATTGCATAATACATCACCTTTAACTTGTGATAAGTATTTAAGTAATACGATTTCAACTGACTATTATTTAACTCACCTATTAGATTCTTACATGATTGAAACAAGAAGGCTGTTTCCAATGACTCGCTCCGTTCCATCTCTTTCTCTATCTTTTTAAGAATAGAGGATATGTTTCTTTTCAGTTCTAACTGATCGGGAGCATATTTCACCAACTGTTTCTTTTGTTTTCGATATCGCGCCATTAGACTTTCCTTGTATAAGGTGTCAGCAGTTGATTGAATATCATGATAAGCTTCATTCAATAAGCGCTCACAAGTATCGAAATCAACTGGTTTACATTTTAAGAGTTTAGCAACTTCACTCATTTTACCATCTGCATAGCGCAGTTTAGTTTTCTCGTTAATACGTTCTAAATGTTGGTTGATCGAAATATGAATCAACTGTTTTGACAAAGGAATCCTTTCCTCATCGCGCGTCTCAAGACTTGTAACATGCCAACCTCCGCAAACTGTGCAGAAATAGCTACGCTTCGGAACATAACCCTTGCCGAATTCATCACTATCATGATGAAATTTGATAAAGTTATCTGCTTTCTTTTCATCATTAAAAAGCATTTTATGTCTACCGCAATCATAGCAATACACCCTATTCTTGGTTGGTTTCATGTTCTTCAGTATTATCAACAAATTAGCAAGAATACAAATATACTTCTATTTCAATAAAATGAATGACAAGCATGGTTTTTATATAAAAAAAGCGTGCGACTCATTGAGCCGCACGCTTTCTATTATTTATTATCTTCGATATCTATCGAGTCTTACTTCACTTCTTC
>CAMTPH010000159.1 GCA_947074345.1 uncultured Bacteroides sp.
TCTAAATTAATTTCCTCCCATGCCTTAGCAGGAGAGGAAATTAATGATAATACTGTATTAAATAAATCTTTATAATTCAAATCAGTTTTTACTTTTTATTATGTACTAAAGTATACACTTTTTTAGTAGCCTTATCCAATTCGTTGGTAGCTTGGTTTACTTCAGCATGAACTTCGATAGTTACTGTTTCAGGATTGCCAATTAAATTTAAGTAAGGCATAATATCGAATGAGCTGAAATAGATAGAAGGATCATATCCTGCCAACATATAAGCATAAGATGTGCTATAAACATCGCTTGTTTCAGCATTACCAGTATGTTTAAGATTGAAAATCAATTTACCTTCTTCTTGTTCCTCAGGATAATACATCAAACTGAAGTAGTGACGTTCTCTTAAGAACAAGTACTCGATACCAGTCATTAAATAACGATTGTTTTGTAGATACAATTCGTTTAATTGGTTTGAAGCGCTACCTGCATCAAATACACTTCTTAACTTTAAGACAGGAGCAGTTGTAACAGAGTCATTGGCAGCACCTTTAATGTTTACTGTTTCAATTTTGCGATCTAAAGAAGAAGCAAACTGTAAGTTAGCATTATTCAATTGTTTATTTTCGGCAGCAGCTTCATTGCCCTCTTGACTATAAGTAAATAGTACATAAGCTACTTTTGTTTGTCCAGTTTTGAAGCCAAGTTTTGACTCTACTGTAGCCAAAGATGATGGTGTTGGATAGATTCTAAGACCACTAACATCGGTAAAGAAAGGAGTTCCTAATAAACTACCTACTTCAACAATACCACCACCAGTTGGAGTGTAATCGCCATCAGTGTTAATACAAGAAGTTAATAAAGCACCCATTGATACGATGAGGGCGAACATCCATGTTTTCATTCGTTTCATAAAATACATTTTAGTGTTTGCAAAGATATAAAAATCATTTTTTAATCTATAAATGCTTTAAAGCAATTAATACTGCATCAATTATGAAACAATTTTTGCAAAAAGTTCAAGATGTTCGTCAACGTATCTTGCAACAGCTTCTGTTACCTCTTCTTCCATCTCAAAATACTCTTCTTCTAAATCATCAAAAGCCTCATACTGTTCGTACATAGCCATAAACTCTTCATCATCGCGTTCTTTTTCAAGATCAGCACGATGCGCATCATATATTTTTTTAGCCTTATAAATCAGCTTAGATAAGCCATCGATACCCCAAAGGCGCATAACGCGTGCAAATGGATTATCGAAAATATAACCGCCATATCCGTTTTGAATAAGCTGACAGAAACCACCGAACATGATTTCATCGCGAAACAACTGATAAGCCAAAAGCGAATGTTGCTCGCCGGTAAGCTTTTGCATTGATTCGGCAGTAAACTCATCGCCTATTATTTCCTTGTATTTATCAGTAAACACCTGAATAAATTCATCCATTCCTTCGCTCGCAGCTTTCTGAAGTGCTGCCTCTTTTACTTCTATCATACAATTCAAATTTTATTATCTGCAAAGATAGTCTTTTATTAGTTTATTAATAGAACCTACCGCATGTTTTTTATTTATAATCGGGGCTTATAATTGCACAAAACATGAAATCAACACACCACATAACAGCCAACACATGATACTCCGCAAAAAGGCTATAATACAATAAAACAACAATTTATACCCCCATTTCTTGTATACAAATACCAATTGTTACACGTTATTAAAGAAAAATTGCACATTGTAAGATGTTTTACATCTTAGCTTTGCATAATAATAATTTCACAATAATGAAAAAAGTATTACTACTATTAATCTTAGGCATTTTCATAACTAATACCATGAATGCCCAAACACCTGCATTTCCTGGAGCCGAAGGATTTGCTCGATATACTACAACCGGAGGACGTGGCGGTGATGTATATCATGTAACCAACCTAAACGATAGCGGTGCCGGATCACTTCGCGAAGGTTTGAAACAAGGAAACCGCATCATCGTATTTGATGTATCGGGTACTATCGAATTGAAAAGCGCTTTGAAAGTAAGCAAGGCCAATACAACCATAGCAGGACAAACTGCACCTGGCGATGGCATCTGTTTGAAGAACTTCACACTACAAGTATCAGCGAGCAATGTTATCATCCGCTTTATTCGTTCGAGAATGGGCGACCAAGAGCTTTCTCAAAACGATGCCATGTGGGGAAGAAATAACTCGAATGTTATCATTGACCACTGCACCATGAGTTGGAGTACAGACGAATGTTCTTCGTTTTACGACAATACAAACTTCACTATGCAATGGTGTATATTGAGCGAAAGTCTTACTGTATCTGTGCACGATAAAGGAAACCATGGTTATGGTGGTATCTGGGGTGGTCATGGAGCTTCTTTCCACCACAACCTATTGGCACATCACAGCAACCGCACACCACGTATGAATGGTAGTCGCTATACAGGTAAGCCTGAATTGGAGTTAGTAGACTTCAGAAACAATGTAACTTTTAACTGGGGTGCCGGAAATGCTGCATATGCAGGCGAAGGTGGTAGCTTTAACTTTATCAACAACTACTACAAACTTGGTCCTTATACAGCTACCAAGAAACCAAGCATTGCTCATCGTATCTTTGAACCATCAGCCGATGACGGAAAGAATACGAACGTAAAAGGTACTTGGGGAACATTCCACTTAGATGGTAACTATTTTGACGATACCACACCTTATTGCACATCAGCTTCGAAAGCCAACATTGCAAAAACAAACAATAATAACTGGGAAGGTCTTCATCCGAATACAGGCAACGCTGCCCTACCCAACAATACGGTTGAGTCTATTAAGCGCTACACACCATTCGAAGTGGTTGAACCAACAACACACACTGCAAAAGTTGCTTATCAAAAAGTACTCGACTTAGTAGGTGCTAGTCTTCAAAGAGATGTTATCGACACACGTATCATCAATGAAGTAATAAACGGTGAGTATACACATACCGGTGCTAATGGTTCGACACACGGATTGATAGACACTCCTAATGATGCAGAAGGCTATATTAAATACGAAAGTACTTCGAAACCTAACGATAGCAACAACGATGGTATTCCTGATGCATGGGCTGCGATATATATGACTAACGGAGAGAAATACAACACCGTTGATACCGAAACAGGTTATACCTATATCGAACTTTACATCAACAGCATCGTAGACCACATTATGAAAGCGGGATGCGAAGATGGCGAAAATGCACCAAGCATTAAGGATTTCGATTTGAAAGGAACATCTACCGGTATCGAAGACTTTGTAAACGACGCTAACAAGCCTGTACTTTACAAGAACAACGGCATCGTATTCTTATCGAATATCGAAGAAGGAAGCACCATATATATATATGGTATAAGCGGACAGTTGATTAATCAAACCGTAGCAACCAACAATGAGATGGAGCTAGACATCAACCAACCAAGTATTGTTAAAGTAGTTGGCAAGAGCATCACCACAACCTTCAAGGCGATGTAATTTAAGCAGTCTTATAAAACAATATATTTAACGCGATAAGTGTTAACAGTTATCATCTTAGCTGTTAATACTTATCGCGTTAATTGTTAACACTTATCAGATGCGCCCCCTACACCGCCATAACCCACAGTTAAGGCTGCATCGACAAGCTGTAATAGATTTCGAAGAAGAAAGGCACTAGCCACACGCACCACACAAATATACTCAATCGATTATAGTAAGTAAGAGCCTTGGTAGACTTATCTGTCATCACCCAGATAGCCCACACGCAATGCCCCATCATGACCAATATTGTAACAACTCCCACCAAAGTATGCAGTCCGTTGTTGATGGTAGTAAATTGAGCCAGACTCTTCATTAACCCAATGGCAACCGCATTGCACACCAATCCAATCAACATCAGCACCACATGCCAAAATCGGAGCCTTCCCTTTACATGTTCAATCCATATTCCGATGCTATAAAATAACAAAGAAGCTACAACCACACTTGTAGCTGCTATTACATAGCGCATTTCAACATATTGTACATCCATAAAAACCTCTTTTAAGGAGAAACACCAATTAACAAAAATAGTTCGCCTCTAAAATGCTATCTCTACATGTCAATACCTAAACATATTAGTTTATATTTCAATAAATTCTAAAAAAAGTAAGTTAACCGCTTTTGTTTGAAGCAATAAAACACCTAAATTTGCGCTCGATTTAAACATCAAGACTACGTTTTATTAATTATATAATTAAAAAAGAGCTAATTATGACTTATTCACACGAAGTGGAACACATGTGTGTTGTAAAG
>CAMTPH010000160.1 GCA_947074345.1 uncultured Bacteroides sp.
TATCTCAATGAAGTAGAGAAACCACCTACAAACTTAGGCATTGCATTACCTACCTTCACAGGTTCGCTTGTTAGTTTGTAGAAACCGTCTGCAGTGATGATGTTGTTTCCATTTTCATCTTTAGCAGGAGCATACGAATAGATATCACCCATTGGCTCACCTACTTTAGAGTATAGATATGTAGAACCATTGTCCCAGTTGCTGTGTTGTAGCACATCAATACCATCGGCAAGTTTAGTTACCTTATTGCGGTTCCATGCTACGTTTGCACGTAGATCCCATTTCCAATCTCTAGTTTGGATAGGTGTACCAAACGCTGTAATTTCAACCCCTTTGTTCTTTAACTCACCAATGTTCATCAAGATACTTTTACCACCAGCCGAAGAAGGCATAGTAGTGTTCAAGATTTGGTCTTTCACTTTGTTCTTATAGAAAGAGAATTCAAAACCTAAGCGGTTGTTAAGGAATCTACTTTCGAGACCAAATTCCCATTCATATTTCTTTTCAGGTTTAATGGTTTCGTTACCTACAGATGTAGATACTGTGTTGTAGATATAACCAGATGCACTACCTTGTTGGTAAGCTTGAGTTGCTCTATATATTTCGGGAGCATTACCTACGATACCGTATGATAAACGAACCTTACCATATTGATACCAAGAAGGCAAGCTGTTTTGAAGCAATTCAGTAAAGATAAAGCTGGTATTTACCGAAGGATAGAAGAAAGAATTGTTTTTCTTAGCAAGAGTAGAGATCTTTTCTTGACGACCTGTACCTTCTAAGAAAATCCAGTTGTCATAAGAAAGATTCACAGTACCGAAGTAAGCTGTTTTCAAGAATTCGCTAACATACATACCTCCACTTACTTGGTTACGGCTAGCATTCAAGTGGAACCAGTTTTCTACAGATAGACCACCGTTAGTTCCAACCCAAGTATTGTTTGCTTTTTCTTTGCGACCTTGCCAACCTACAGTTGCTACAAGTCCCATTTTATTAGCGAAGTCTTTGTTATACGAAAGCATTACATCACCATAAAAGATTTCATATCTTTCGTTTCTATTGCCATAATAACCCGAATAGCTACCAAAAGCAGTAGATTGTTCTGTTTTATTTTTGTTTTCGATTTTACCCGAAGTGAAGTCTGTAGCTAAACGTCCACGTAAAATCAAACCATCAATGATTTCCCAACTTGGAGTAACGCTGGCAATCAAACGGTTGTTGTTTTCGTGTTGTTCTTTACCATATATATTCCAATAGTACTCGCTTATCAATGCCGAACAAGCAGGATTCCATTCAAAACCTTCGTCGGGTGTAGCATGGTTGCTTGCCATCCAACTTTGGTTCATATAACCTAAACTTGTCATTGTGTTATTGCGAAGATAGTCTATATCGTCAAATGCGCTAAACATACCACCGAAGTTGTTTGTAACACGGCTAATACGATAAGGACGGTTCTTGATATCTTGCAATATATAATTGGCAGTAAAGTCTAACTTAACGTTATCAATCACATTGTAGCTACCAGTGATGTTGAAGTTATGTTTATTGAACGAAGAGTTATATTGAGTAGGAATATTATCTGTAAATGTATAAGAGATACGGATATTACCTGCTTCACAACCTTTTGTTATAGCCAAGTTGTATTGTTGGTTGAAACCTGTGCGGAATACATCACTCCATGGATCATCTGTGATAGCGTTGTAGCTTCTCATTGTTCCATCATAATATAGAACTTCGCTACCATCATATCTTGGTCCAAAGTGTGTTGTTGTAGGATAGAAAGTTTTGCGGTTTACCCCATTTCTATCATCTCTATAGTACCAACCTTCTTCGGTACTGCCCGATGAAGCACGAGACTCAACCACTGTACCAGGGCCAAATGTAGTTTGGTATTTTGGCATATAGGCTACTTTGTCTGATGTCCAGTTAGCATTAAATTCTACTCCAACACCTTTAATACCTTTACCGGTTTTTGTAGTAATCATCACAACACCATTGGCTGCTTCCGAACCATATAGCGCAGATGCTGAGGCACCTTTCAAGATTGAAAGAGTCTCAATATTTTCAGGAGCGATATCTGCCAAACCATTCGAGTTGATTCGTTGGCTTCCCCAATAGTCTGTATTGTTGGCATCACCATTACGGATAGGCACACCATCTACTACAATCAAAGGTTGGTTTGTTCCTGTTATTGAAGATAAACCACGAACATTGATTGAGATAGAACCTGTGGCACCCCCAGGAGCTGTTTGGATACGTACACCTGCAGCTTTACCATAAAGGGCTGTACCCAAGTTTGGAGAAGCTGTTTTAACAAGTTCGTCAGCACCAACGGTACTAACTGCATAACCAAGTTTTTTTGAATCTTTTTTAATACCCAATGCTGTTACAACAACTTCGTCAAGAGCTTGACTGTCATCTTGCATTGTTACATAGAGAGGTTGGCCATTCCATTTAATTTCAACTGGTTTGTAGCCAATAAACGAGATTAATATGGTGCTTCCTTTGGTCACGTTTGCCAAAGTAAAGTCGCCATCCATGCTTGAGATAGTACCATTATTAGTTCCTTTAACCATGATTGATGCACCGATAATCGGTTCGCCTGTTGCATCTTTCACATTTCCGATACATTTATCGGTTTGTTGCATTACTTCTGCATTGGTTGCGTCATAAGCATTTGTCGCATATACTGTTCCACAAGAGAAACTCGTAAGAAACAGTAACATACTAACCACATTTTGTCTTTTTAACATAATAGAGTGTATTGATTAATATATAAAAAACAAGTCTTCAAATTTTCATAGTATCTTCCTCGGATACGTGTTATCTCCATAATCTTTGTATTCCTTAATAGCTTTGCCTTTCAATTATTTGGCAAATATTACTTTGTTTATATTTATAAAACTTAAAATTAAAGCACTCGCATAATTCTCATTGTACTTGCGTAAGTAAACTTAAAATACTATTTAATTGCGTAAAGTCTTGATTAGTAGTTATGTGGTTGTGGTTTGATTCGTGAATGTATTTCCTTTGTAATCCTATTATCTTAAATTTGTTCACAAATATATGATTAATATTTAAAATATATGTATTTAAAGGTAAAAATGTGAATTAAATATTAAATATATATTTCTTCGCTTTTAATCTAATTTGATACGTTCTTATAAAGTTTTAGAATGATATGTTTGTTTGTAATAAACTGAAATAGTGTAAGTTGTGCGTTGTGTTAAGTTAGGGTTCTAGTCTGTTTTCGGGTACTAATTGTATAACTTACTAATTCTGTGGCGTTTATATTTTTAACAATTTTCTTCAGTATGGCTCAGTATAGTTGATATTTAACTAGTTACGTTTGTATTGTAAATGACTGTTTTGGTTTCACCGTATTGAAACCAAAGTTTCAGTGCGGCGGAAAGATGGTTTCGTTGGGATGAAAAAAAAGTTTCAACCCATTGAAACTGATTGAAACGTTGATAGTCAGGTCTCTATTCTGTTGGTAAGAGATGTGTAGATTGATATTAATATTCTAATAAAGCAGGTTTGCGGGGTTTATAGACGATTGGTTTCCCGTCTATTCCGTAGCCTGGACCGTAATATTTACCTTGTTCTTTAAGGTATTGTACTGGGTCATTCCCATTGCGTATCTTATGAGCGATGATATTTTGGCAAGTTGTTCTTTTGAATTTTGATAAGTCGCGTATCTTAATCTTTTTGTTTTCTTCGACTATCATGTGTGTGAAGGTGAAAGAGAATATCCCTTGATCTTCTGTGGCTCTCAATATTAACCCGGGTAAGCCCCATAGCTTCCATGGACCTTCATTGATGTGTATCTCTTGGGTGTACCATACCGACCATTGTCTTCCATTGAAATGAGTAATGGCTTTTTTGCATGGGTAGTCTCTAATGGTTGTATCTCCTGGAAGGTATATCCAAACTGGCTCTTCGAGTGGCTCGTGGTAGATGAACGGCTGTGGACTTTTATCGTGATAGGTTAGTTGTCCGCGTAGTTGATAGTTTTTGTAAACGCTATAACTGCTATAAGGCACCGGATAGGCTACTTGCCAAATACCCGATTGATCTCCACCGCCAGCAGCTATGCTATCAATAATTAGTTGTCGTTTGTCTTGCCATACTGCATAAAAACGCGATTGATTATTGCATACCTCCAGCACCTTCTCGTCTTCACAGAAGTTTTTAGAATCTTCCCATACCTTATATATAGAGGTGTAGTAGATGCTGTGATGCTTATCATTGCCGATTT
>CAMTPH010000161.1 GCA_947074345.1 uncultured Bacteroides sp.
GAGAGCACTTTAGATATAAAGATTAAAGTGGAATGAGAGTAGTTCTATTTATTATGCTGCTATGGTATAGTATAGCAGCAATGGGACAGCGTACCATTAAACAGCAAATAAATATGATTCAAGATAAGTATCAAGTACATTTTGTTTATGATGCTCAGCTTAATCTAGAAATACAAACTCATAAAGACTTTCATATTACAGGACCACTCAAGGGAGTTCTAAAGAACCTATTTGATGAAAGTAAAATTAATTATAAGATACGTGGACGCAATATCCTACTTAGAGCTGAAAAAGAAGTAGCTACAAAGTATACCGTTCGTGGACGAGTCACTGAGCAGAATGGTGAGCCAATTATTAATGCTACGATTTATGATATAGCCACTGGGCAAGGTACGCATAGTAATGAGAAAGGATACTACATTATTCATCTTTCGCCAGGACCCCATCAAATACGTGCATCGTATGTAGGCAATAAGGAACAGATACATACATTTGAACTGACTCAAAATTGTGTGGTAAATTTTGCTTTGGATAATTATATTGAATTATCAGAAGTCGTAATCAGTGGAAACCGTAACATATCTATGCTTACAACTCAAACGGGTAAAAGAACATTTACGGCAGATGATATCAATACAGAGTTTTCGCTGCTCAGCTCTCCTGATTTAATCAAAACCATCCAACACACATCAGGTGTTAGTAGCGGAGTGGAATTATCTTCGGGACTGTATGTACATGGAGGTAATGGTGATGAGAATTTATTTCTGCTCGATGGTTCTCCTCTTTATCAAACGAACCACTCATTGGGCTTGTTTTCCGCATTCAATTCAGATATTATCAAAAGCGTTGACTTCTACAAGAGTGGCTTCCCTGCACGGTATAGTGGTCGTGTATCATCTATTACTGATGTAAGAACTCGAGACGGTAATATGCAAAAGATTCAAGGTGTCTTTTCTATTGGGTTGCTAGATGGCCGCATTCAAGTTGAAGGTCCGTTATGGAAGAATCGAACATCTTTCAATGTAGCCTTGCGAAGAAGTTGGATAGATTTGCTTTTAAAACCAACCTACGCTTTACTAAATAGCCAAAATGAGGATGGTGAAAAGTATACATTTGGGTATGCGTTTCATGATTTTAATGCGAAAGTTACCCACCGTTTAAATCAGGACAATTCTGTATGGATGAGTATCTATTCAGGTTATGACAATTATAGCATAAACGACAAGAGTACATGGTCAGGATATGTGACTGATACTCGAAATAAGTTTAAATGGGGAAATTTGAATTTCACTTTGGGAGGCGATTTCATGTTATCATCTACGCTAAATACAACTGTCGTTGCAATTGGATCTTATAGTCACTCACTTCATAATTCAGAAGAGGATGATACATACCATTATGACAATGTAGTACGCCGAAATAGTCTAGATCTTAGAACGAATAAAACCAAAATGATAGATTTGGGTGGAAAGATTGATTTTCGTTGGTCGCCTAGTGCTAATCATCGCATTAGATTTGGAGGTAGTTATACCCACCATATCTTTCGTCCTCAGACCACACAACAATCCTTCTATTATGGAGATCCAAGTGAGAAAGTCGATACTACGAAAGTGGAAATATCATGCAATGCATGGTCTGACGAGGTAACAGCTTATATAGAAGATGAGATAGCTTTAACTTCAAAGTTATCAACCAATCTTGGTTGTAGTTATACGCTTACAAAGGTAGAGGATAAGACCTATCATCTATTTGACCCGCGATTTGCATTGAAATATCAAGTAACCAATAACCTATCTCTAAAAGCTTCTTACACCCATATGTCGCAAAGCATTCATCGGATAGCAAGCACATTTTTAGAGTTACCAAATGATTTCTGGGTTCCAACAACGAAAGATATTCCACCAACGCAATCGAATCAGATTGTCGCAGGTCTATATTCCCAGTTAAGCGACCGCATTTCCTTGTCGGCCGAAGGATTCTATAAAAGTACACGTCATCTATTGCAATTTCGTAACTGGATGGGCTTGCAACCACCTGCAGCAAACTGGAACGAAAACGTGACGGATGGCAAGGGACGTTCGTATGGCTTGGAGATAGATGGTTCTTATTATGGCACAAGACTAACAGCTACCTTTGCATATACATTGTCGTGGAGTAAACGTTACTTTCCGGAACTGCATACAAGATGGTTTGCTGATCAGTTTGACAATCGTCACAAGATAGATATCAATGCAAGATATCAACTAACTGATAAGATATCCATCTTTGCTGCATGGACTCTTCATAGTGGCAATCGCATTACGCTTCCTGTTGCATATATCTCACAGCCACAATTACCTGGTGATACCGGAAATGGTGAAATGGGGTATCTATATGACGAACCAAACAACTTTAGGTTGCCCGCTTATCATAGATTAGATGTAGGTGCAGATTTCCGTTCTACCACCAAACAAGGTAATGAACGTATTTGGAATGTCAGCATATACAATGTTTATAGCCATTTCAATACGATGTATGTTAAGGTTCACCAGATGGAAGATGGTAGCTTCTCTGCTAAATGCAAGGGTTTTATCCCAATCATTCCATCTGTAAGTTACACAATTAAATTTTAATAATATGCGCAGTTTCCTATTATATCTAATAGTCGCTATCTCTTTGGTGTCCTGCCAAGATACTATATCCCTCAATCAGATAAAGGGAAAGAATGCCCTTGTGGTATATGCTTTTCCAACAACCAATGATACCATTATCATCAACATATCTGCTAGTCAGCCTATACGAGGTAATTCTGAAGGACTATCCATTACAAGCGTACGTTGCACGACTAATGGCATAGATGATCTAATTGTTGACGCTGATTATACAAATGACTCGGAAACAACTGTTGCCACTTATTATGCTATTGGTGAGCACTCGATTGGAGATGAAATTCAAATTACAGTAAATGATGATAATTTGCCAACAGTATCAGCAAGGACAATCATACCAGCCTCTAAAGCGATTGAAGCAACAAAGATAGATACTACATTCTACAAAGGTAGTCTATACACACGCTTACGATTAACCTTCGAAGATAATGAGTCTTCGACATATTATGCAGTGAGAGTTGTAGGACTGTACGTTCCCGAAGATGAGTCAACCAAAGGAAGAACCGAATTTGTGGAATTAGAAACCAGTGCAGAGCCTATCTTAAACAATTATTCAAATGCAGAGCTTGGGTTTGGATCTTGGAATGATTATTATCACAATATGTACATCTTTGATGATTCTTCATTTAAGAATAGAAGTGCGACACTACATTTATATACGCTGCAAAAAAGCTGGTTAGAAAGTTACAAAGTACAGCTATTTGTGCTTTCACCTGAATATTATCGTATGCTCAAATCGCTCAATGATATTAAAAACAATAATATAGGATCCAATGGATTATCCTTTATGTTCTCCACTTATACTAACGTAAATGGGGGCTATGGCTGTGTCGCAGGTTATAGTATGGATGAAACAATATGGCAGTGATAAAATAATTCATATTCAACTAAGGGTATTCAATAATAACTACGTCATAGATATGATTAATTAAAAAAAATATATTTATGAAAAAAGTATTATTATCACTATGTGCTATCGTAATGGCTGTGTGCAGTAGTTTTGGGCAAACACAAGATTTAAAGATTGGATTCCATGTTGGAGGCAACTTATCAGGTTATACTGGTGGCAAGAAATATATCATTTATGACAAAGCAAACAAAGTTGGTTATGAAATAGGAGCAGACATACAGTATATGCTAAAAAGTAAATTCAGTATTTCATCAGGTATCAGCCTACTTCAAACAGGAGGTAAATTCTCAGTAATGAGTAGCTACGCTAGTTCAGCAGGAAGTAGTCAGACAGAGTTTCCTGCTATAAACACTAAGGTATTATCACTAGAGATTCCGTTAAAGTTTGGTTATGACATTTCAATAAGTGATGGTTTTGCGATAACTCCCACAATTGGTATTTATGGCAGATATGGTCTAGCATCAATTAAAGACAAGGTAAGCATTGCAGGCGATAAAAATGATTATAAGTGGGACTGCTATAAAGACTTTAATAAAGACATGCACCACCTGAATGCGATGAAGAGGTTTGAATATGGTGTACTTATTGGTGTTGGAGCAAAAATTTCAAACCATTATGTATTGTCACTCAATTATCGAAGAGG
>CAMTPH010000162.1 GCA_947074345.1 uncultured Bacteroides sp.
AGCACAACACTTTTAATGTTGGGGTCCTGGGTTCGAGCCCCAGGCGGATCACTTAGAATAAAGGTAGACTAATCAATGATTACTCTACCTTTATTTTTTTATATACCATTTTTATTTATTCTCTTTTATTAATTCGAGCAACAACAAGCAACCGGGTGCTTCCATGGTGCCATGATCAAAACCTTTGAGTTCGTAAAGAGGAATCTTATTACCAAACTCAGTCAGAATATCTTGAAGATGAAGATTTTCAGTATATCGTGCTAATAACTCTTTATTGCGATCGCCTGTTATTAAAATCATTGGAGCTGTTAGTTTACGACTGTGATACAAAGGAGCAAATTCGTCAATGATAGGAATGGTAGGGTTTAAACCTCTCTCCTTGCGAATCGTATAATGAGTATTTGTTTGTCCTGTTAATGGAACATATCCTGCGAGCGAATCGGCGTCTACATCAACTGCATTAAGATATTTCTTATCTAACGCTAGCATCAGGGTTAAATAACCTCCTGCCGAATGACCAGACACATATATCTTATTACTTCCTCCATATTTATGGATATTGTTCTTTGCCCATGCTACGGCTTGAGCTGCATCATTTATATAACTAGGGTGATTTGCTTTAGGACTTAATCTATAGTTGGGCGCAATTACAGCGATACCTTTATTCTTTAAAATCTCAGGAATATACTTCTCCCCTCCTTCTAATCCACCTCCATGAAAAAAGACGACTGTAGGAAAGTCTTCGATATTCGTAGGATAATAAATATCTAGTAAGCACCTTTCGTTTCTATATTCATCATGATAGGTATCTGTATAATACCCAATGTTTGTATCTAATTTGTAATCTTGTGAAAACGCATTAATACAAAAGAGAGTTGCAATAAATAAAATAGTAGTTTTCATTAAATTATAAGGTTTGTTGAACTACAAATATAATATATAAATGGTGTAGTTATACTTATAACACAAGCTATTACAAAATCATTTCACACTATAGAGATAATCTTTGCATATTATCGTAAAATCAGGATGAAACAAAATATTTAGAGAGAGTTTTTAAATCTTCATTCTAATCTTCTGCTATATTTGTTATATCAATACATTTTAATCATTAAAAGAAACAGCATATGAAAACTATCTTTTATTATTTCTCATTAATAATGTTTTTGTTTATGCAAGATGCCATGGCTCAAACAAAGATTATCGCTCATCGAGGTTTTTGGGATACAAGCGGCTCTGCCCAAAACAGTATTGCTGCTTTACTGAAAGCAGATTCTATAGGATGCTATGGATCAGAGTTTGATGTATGGATGGCCGGTGATGGCGAACTAGTTGTAAATCACGATGCATCATACAAAGGAGTTAAAATGGATAAAGCCACAGTTGCGGATATCAATAAGCTAAAACTTGCAAATGGCGAACCAATGCCCACTCTTACACAGTATTTTGAGGCGGCTAAAAAGACAAATATCAAGTTAATTCTTGAATTAAAGAAGCTTAGTTCTGTCAAACTTGAAACAGAAGCAGTTGAGAAGATTGTAGCTTTAGCAAAGTCATATGGTCTGGATCATCGTATTGAATACATATCGTTCTCGAAACATGCAACCGAAGAGTTTATTCGTTTAGCTCCAAAAGGTACGGCAATATTCTATTTGAATGGCAATCTTAATCCGCAGCAACTTAAAGAAATGGGATGTGCCGGTCCTGATTATAATCTAAGTGTTTTCAAAAAACATCCGAATTGGATTGAAGAGTGTCATCAATTGGGCATGAAAGTAAATGTATGGACAGTAAATAAAGAGAGTGATATGGAATGGTGTATCAACCATAAAATAGATTTCATAACTACCGACAAACCCGTTCTGCTGCAACATCTAATAGCTAGCCAGCAATAAGTTTCAGAACTTAAATATATCAATTAAAATATTGCATGTTTGTATATTGCATTCTTTTAGGCTAACTTTGCACCTCTAAAAACATTTAAAAGAATTTATTGATGAACGAAATTCCTAATTGCCCAACTTGTCAAGGTGAAAACACCTATTTTGATGGCTCGTTATATGTTTGCCCAGATTGTGGTCATGAGTTTAATATCGAAGCTGCTGCAGAAGAAGTAGTAGTTGACAATACTCCACGCGATAGCAATGGTGCTGAACTAATGGATGGTGATGCTGTAACTGTAATCAAAGACCTAAAAGTAAAAGGATCTTCAATGGTTATCAAACGTGGTACTAAAGTTAAAAGCATTCGTCTAACAGATATCCCTGAAGAGGTTGATTGTAAAATAGATGGAAGCAGTATTGTTCTTAAAACTTGCTTCTTGAAAAAATAATTTATAGAAATATAAATCATTTAGTTTCGCCCCATTGGAACAACGGTTTCAGTGGGGCGAAACTTTTGTTTCTTAACGATGAAACTTCTGTTTCAATAGGCTGAAACTAAATGATACGAGAAGGGCGTTGTGTAGATAGTTACACAACGCCCTTTTTATCGATAATGGATCAACTTATTTTCTTGATTTCCAAAGTTGACTCATGTCTTCTAGTGTCTTACCCTTAGTTTCAGGTACCCAACGCCATACAAATATAGCGGCTACAACGCATATGATACCATATAAACTATAAGCAAACATCGGACTGAAATCGTACATTGGAGGGAATGTTGATGAAACGATATAATTGAATATCCATTGGAATGCAACAGCAATAGCTACTGCTTTACCACGAATTGTATTCGGGAATATTTCGGCAATCAACACCCAACAGATTGGGCCCCATGACATCATGAAGAATGCTGCGTAAACAATTATAGATAATACTGGGAATAACCCCATGATGGCAAATTTATCGCACCATGCAACTGCAAATGCTCCGAATGCCATACCTATAGAACCGATTATTAGTAATGGTTTACGTCCAAAACGGTCTACTGTGAAGATTGCAATTAGTGTAAATAGGATATTTACAATACCCATAATAACTGTTTGCATCATACCACCGCCTTCGGCTCCTGCATTTTCGAATATACGAGGTGCATAATAAAGTACAGCATTAATACCAATAGCTTGTTGGAATACAGAAAGCAAAATACCGATTACAATTACTGCAACACCGTATGAGAATAATTTCTCTGTCTTTTGTGTGGATGTTGCTTTAATCTCTGCTAAGATTTCTTTTGCCTTTTCTCTACCATTGATTTTTTCTAAAATAGAGAATGCTTTCTCGTCTTGTTGAACCAACACCAAATAGCGTGGAGTTTTTGGTACTAAGAATAACAAGAAACCAAAGCAGGCAGCTGGTATAGCTTCTGACAAAAACATATATCGCCAGCCTTCCATTACCATCCACCAATCAGACTCAGTGCTCACCGACATTACTCCTACGTCATTGCGTAAGATAATAGGGTTTTCATGACCACCCATAATCATAAAGTTCACAAAGTAAACTACCAACATACCAAAGATAATGGCAAACTGGTTGCATGAAACAAGTGTACCACGAATATTTGAAGGAGCAATTTCGGCGATATACATAGGACAAATAGCAGATGCTAGCCCTACTCCGATACCACCAATCACACGATAAATATTAAACATGACAAGAAGGTTCATATTTGCTTCACCATATTCAAAGAATAGTGTTTCGGGACGAAATGAACCCAATGCAGAAAGGAAAAACAACAAAGCTGCCAAACGCAAAGAGTTACGACGACCCAAGCGAGAAGCAAAAACACCCGATAGAGCACCACCAATAACACAACCGATAAGTGCGCTAGAAGATGTGATACCGTGCATTATCTTGTTATATTGAAAATCAGAAGCAGTTAGAAAAAAGGCTTCGAGTCCTTTTTCTGCTCCTGATATCACTGCTGTATCATAACCAAAGAGTAAGCCTCCCAGTACTGCTACACAAGTGATAGTATAAAGGTAGAGTTTGCTACCTTGATCAGTATTATTCATAGTTTTATAGTATGTGTTAGATAAAAAGAATAGCTAACAAATGAGGGTTGTGGCCTTCATTTGTTAGCTTTAATTGTGATTAGCAATACATGTTTACGATTGCTTCGTATAGTTCTTGTTTGCCGCTAGTTGTTTTAGGTTCACCGTTAGCTTTAGAGTAAGCTACTAGATCTTCTAATGACAATTT
>CAMTPH010000163.1 GCA_947074345.1 uncultured Bacteroides sp.
TTAGATTGAAATAAGGCTCTTCATCATAAGATATACAGCGCATACGATCAACATTACCACATGCTTGATCAACAACCAATCCTCGCTCCCAAAAGCTTCTTTTAAGCTGTTCAAATTGTTGTTTATGATATTCAGGATACAATAGGGGAATAATTGCAAAATAACCGTTACCACTTACCGATTTGCTGATATAGGCTACCTCTTTAGCTTTAGAGAGTTCTTTCTTTACGTCTGCAAAATTAGTGAGGTGTGTATTGTCCTGTTTATCTATATCAATACAGATAAGTCCTGAATGCCTCTTTAATGTCGCTGCACTTCTCGGATAGTCAAATATACCAGAGATGCAAGCCTGGGGTAAGGTTAGCTTTATTTCTTTTCGACTAACACTGTCTTTCTCATTTCGGAGTTTTTCAATACTATCTCGATGTTTGCAAGAAAGAAGAAAGTCATATAAATTAAAAATAATGCCTTTTGTATCCTTCACCCCATTGTAAACTGAAATATCTACGTTTAATGTATTCATAACTATAAATTTTGTATTAAACACTTGTATAGATGTATACCCTCCCCTTATAGGGGAGTATACACCTATACATGTATACAAGTATAGGTGTATAGATACTTGTATATCCACCTATACACCTATACCGAAGGATAGATGTAAGTAGGGTTAGAGTTTTTATACCCAACATGTGTAACAAGCCCTTTATTCACATAATATGCCCCCCAATCTTTGGCATTGGTTTTGCCTACACCCAATTTTTCATGAACTTGACCGTTTATTTGATTTTTTGTCATCTCTTCTGTGATGTGAGACTTTAAGAAGATGCGATGTTCATCCTCTGATAATTGATCGGGCTGTGTTATTTTTTTAGGCTTATCGGTTCCATCTTTGGGCTTTCGACAATCTTTTGCAAGCTCCTCAAATGGTTTTCTTATTCCAGTATTTTTGAAAGTAAAAGATTTCTCATCAAACTCATATACAAAGGACTCTCTTTTCCATTCTCTACCCAAATAATTACCCTTCACGATACAGAAATGTCGCAATCTATCATCATCTTTATCCACCTTTAATTCAATAACTAATCGGGCCGCCGCTTCAATGGATTGACTACCAATCAAATTATCCTTAGACGGTGCATAATTCTGCTTTCCTTTACCTGTGTGGTGAAGGAATAAAACAAGACATCCATATGTTTGAGATAAATCTTTGAATTGAGAGAGGAATTCACGAACCTGGGTTGCATCATTTGTACTAGTTCCGCTAAATACATCCGAATATGCATCTATAATAACCATATCAAATTTAAGGTTAGATAGAATTTTATTTAATTTCTTCATAAGGTTAACTGATGAAAACAGGAATTTTAGACCTATCAAATCGGATGAAGCATCATTGTATAGAATGTTATGCCGCTTAAGTAAAATCTCTGTTGAATCTCTATCATCCTCAGTACTCACAAATAAAACTCTATGGTGAATAGCATTGCATTTCCACCCCATAAAATCTCGACCTGTCGTTATACTCCACGCCATATTTCGCAAGAACATGGACTTGGTAGAATCAGAAGAGCCACAAAGCATTGCTATACCTTTCTTTGGAAATATAGGCGGTATTAGCATAGGAATCTCTTCTAAGTTACCATTTAGTAACTCGGCTGCACTTACTATACCTAATTCTTCATCAGTCTTATTGCAATCAATCTGCTGGTCCTTTAGCACAAACTTTATCGGCAATTCTTTTATTATAGGAGCTTTATCATCAATATCATCTTCACAATATGAGGGAACCATTCGGCTAGTGTTGCTTGTTACCATAGTTACGACCATCCCCTTTTTTGTGTTTTTCAAGACATGTGATTGCTTTTGCTTCATCCACTACATACGAGCGTGGCCCTGTATAGATGATTGCATCGTCTAGAATGCCACTATCCTTCAATTCTTGGGCCTTAGTGCGACCACATTGAGCTATAGTCATAATTGCATTTAGACCTTTCAATCTTCTTGCTGTGATGGGGCGTACATTATCTTGAGAGCTTTGTTTCTTAGCTATTTTTTCAGCCACCATATCAGCAAAGAATTCAAGAAAGCTATTAATATCTTTATCTGTCATAGTTGCCTTCCTCCTCTTTAATGATTGCGTCTAAATAGAATTGAATTTTCTCAGGATCAAACAAGTATCTTCCATTCACACGAACATGAGGGATAATGCCGTTTTTTGCCTTCTGCCAATAGTATACATGGCTAAACATTGGATACAATTTTGCTAGTTCCCTAGCGGAAAGTAAATTGGACTTCATAATTAAACTATTAAATAATTTAAAACTATGAAGCAAAAAGGTGGGGTTAATTACTATATTTGTAGTCAGGTTTTCCAATGTCTGACTTGAATAAAGTTAGATTTAACCTTTAGCCCTGTCGATGCGCCAACATCTTCGGGGCTTCCTTTTTACTTCGATTTTCTTATTTCGTATTGCAAATATAGTTAAGACCGTTAACGTTGTCAATAATACATTTGCATTAAAATGACATATTTAAAATATTTGTCGGGATATATTTGTAATTATATTTATTTTAAGTTATACAGTATACGTATATTTCCCAATGACTGGATTACATAATATACAATACATATATATGCATGTCATTAAAACAATACTCTACCACCCCAAATACACATTGTAAACTATTATAACCAACATCATAACACAAGAACAAAGATCAAATATAATTACTTTAGTTAAGTTTTATTAAATTTCTTCATTGCATTTTCTTTGGCGTCCTGAAGAGTTCCTATATATGGTTTCATCGCCTTAAAATCAGAATGTCCCGTCCATTGCATAACTACAGCAGGGCTTATTCCTAAAGATAGAGCGTTACATATAAAGGTCTTTCTTCCCGTGTGGGATGAAATAAGCTCATACTTCGGTTTCACTTCATCTATACGCTCAGCACCTTTGTAATGACTCATTGTTATCGGCTTATTTATTTCAGCTAGGAAGCAAACATCCTTTATATATTCATTTAATCTCTGATTAGTAATGATTGGCAAAGGAAGTTCGTCATCCTTATATTTATCAAGTATAGCTCGGCTATAATCATTGAGATCAATAGAGAGCGATGTACCTGTTTTCTTTATGGTAATATACATTTTATCATCTCGAATATTCTCACGTCTTAAAGCGGCTAGGTCGCTATATCTTAGTGATGTGAAGCATTGAAAACAGAACAAGTCTCTAGCTCTTTCTAAATACCTTTTATCCTCAGGAAATTCTAAGCGGTAAACTGCCATAAGTTCGTCCCACGTTAGAAAGATTATTGTTTTGCCAGCTTCTTTTAATTTAACACTAAAACTCTGATACTCTTTGCAAGCAAGATAATTCTTACTATCGGCCCATCGAAGAAACCATTTAACCATCTTCCACGACTTAACTAACGAAGTATTGCGCAAATCTGCTACGGTGCGCAAATAAGTCACATACTTAGTTAGATTAACTTCTGTAAAGTCATTTATTCCTAATGACTTATCGAATTTCTGAAGATGCTTGAAAACGGTATTAAATTTTGCGTATGTACTTTCACTCCAACTGTTTAATTCACCTTGTTCACGCTGAAATTCAAGAAAGTAATACATTAGCGGTTTTTTATCAGGGACTATGTTCCTCTTCTTTCCATTTAGATCATTAAAAGCATCCTTAAACTGCTGTAGTGTCGGCTCTACCTCTTGTACCTCGAATGATTTAAACACGTCACCCGAATAAGATTCAAGTTTTGCAAGCTCTTTGTTTATATCAGATGAACTATACCCCTTCCGATTGGATGCGTTACGTTTACACTTGCCTAAGTCCTTATCCCATTTTTTAGGATCAATAGTAAACCCACTATTAAATTGCGCCAGGTTATCGCCCCACCGCACACGAAATCGAATTTGCGCCTCATTATGATTCACTCCATTATAGATTTTTTGGAGGAAGAAAGATGTTGTTCGCTTGATTATCATACAGCATTATTTTAAAGTACATAACTACTTACTGAAATACATAGTCACAAAACTATGTATTATTTTTCACATAATCAAACGATATGTACCGATACGAAAAAAGCATCGAATTTCGCTAAA
>CAMTPH010000164.1 GCA_947074345.1 uncultured Bacteroides sp.
ATTAATATTATACACTATGAAAATTAAAAATTATCTACTACTATTTATTACCGTTTTGTTTGCTTCGAGTTGCAACGAAG
This sequence comes from uncultured Bacteroides sp., assembly GCA_947074345.1. Taxonomy (GTDB): domain Bacteria; phylum Bacteroidota; class Bacteroidia; order Bacteroidales; family Bacteroidaceae; genus Bacteroides. The sequence goes on from CAMTPH010000164.1 coordinate 81, forward strand.
AGCACTTTATAAAAGACTCAGAATACAAGCAAACGGTAGAGAGAGACTTTGATACAAAGGTTTCGCAAATGCAAAATGGAAATTTCTTTGAGTTTGTTGATGATAACAATCTTACTCAGTACGAGAAAGAAGCATTAAAGTTTCTATATGCATATATGACTATTGGCGATATAACCGATTATTCGACTGATTATTATCTTTCAAATATTCGAGCTTCTAAAGAGGCTCAAGCAGAAATGCCATGGGGAAACAAAATACCCGATGATATCTATCGCCACTTTGTATTGCCTATCCGCATTAACAATGAGAACTTGGATGATGCTCGTTCTATATTTTATGCCGAATTAAAAGATCGTGTGAAAGGGTTGTCTATGGAAGATGCTATCCTTGAAGTGAATCATTGGTGTCACGAAAAAGTGGTTTATCGTCCAAGTGATGCACGTACTAGTTCTCCATTGGCTTCGGTGAAAACTGCTTATGGGCGTTGTGGTGAGGAATCTACCTTTACAGTAGCTGCACTTCGTGCGGTAGGTATTCCTGCTCGTCAAGTATATACGCCTCGTTGGGCGCATACCGATGATAATCATGCATGGGTAGAAGCATGGGCCGATGGCAAATGGTATTTCTTGGGTGCTTGTGAGCCAGAGCCTGTACTTAATTTAGGTTGGTTTAATGCACCTGCTAGCCGAGGAATGTTAATGCATACCAAAGTGTTTGGTAAATATAGAGGAGCCGAAGAGATTATGTTCGAAACTCCTAACTACACTGAAATAAACTTGATTGAAAACTATGCACCTGCCTCAAAAGCTTTGATTAAGGTTGTCGATGCCGATGGAAAAGCCGTAGAAGGTGCTAAGGTTGAATTTAGAGTATATAATTATGCCGAGTTTTATCCGATGGCTGCTAAGTATACAGATGCCAATGGACAAACATCATTGACTGCCGGTATTGGCGATTTGCTTGTTTGGGCTTCTAAAGGCGATAAATATAATTTCGGTAAGCTGTCGTTTGGTAAGGATAATGAACTTGTTATTGCGCTAGATAAGAATCCTGGTGCTGTAGAGTCAATAGCTCTCGATATCGTTCCTCCTGTTGAAGGGGCTAACGTACCAACGGTTACTGATGAACAAAGAGAAAAGAATAGCTGTCGTTTGGCTATCGAAGATTCTATTCGCAATGCTTATGTTGCTACTTTCATCACCGAACAACAGTGTGGTGCTTTGGCTAAAGAACTTCAATTAGATTCTGCTCAAATTACTCCTTTACTTATTGCATCTCGTGGCAATTATGATACATTGGTTACTTTCTTAAAAGAGATTTCTGATGGAGACAATAATGGATCTGTTAAACAAAAGAATGGTTTGGCTTTATTGAAACAGATTTCGTCAAAAGATTTACGTGATATTTCGATTGATGTATTGAGAGACCATTGCTTGAATAATCAAATAGACAATTGTGGCTCTTATTTCAATTCTAGCATCTTGAATCCACGTGTAGCTAACGAAATGTTGACGTGTTACCGTTCGTTTTTTCAATCGACTGTTTCTAACGATCAACTGATGGCCTATCGTGCTAATCCTCAAAGTTTGGTTACATGGTGTGCTGACAGCATTTCAATTAAGAATGAATTGAATTCTCAACGTATTCCAATCTCTCCGGTAGGTGTATGGAATGCACGTGTTGCAGATAAAAAATCACGCGATATATTCTTTGTTTCATTGGCTCGTTCAATGGGTATACCTGCATGGATTGATGGCGTAACAGGCAAAGTGCAATATGCAGATTTTAATACGAATAAAGATGGTCAGGTGGTTGATGTTGATTTCGAAACTGCTGCTGAGGTAATTGCTCCATCGGGCAAGCTGAAAGCTACTTTCAAACCATCTAACAACTTGAAGAATCCCAAATACTATTCGCAGTTTACTCTGTCTAAATATAAAGATGGTAGCTTTCAGTTGTTGAATTATGATGAAGAAGATACTACTTGGGCAAGTCTATTAAAGAATGGTACAAGTCTTGATGAAGGCTCTTATTTATTGACTACTGGTACTCGCTTGGCTAATGGCTCAGTTTTGACTAACCTTTCTTTTTTCAACGTAGAACCAAATACTACCAATAACATCGCAATGAATGTTAGAGAAGAGAGTGGAGAGGTTCAAGTAATAGGTAGCTTTAACTCGGAGTTGACTTATCGTTTGGCCGAATCTGATAAGGTAGAAAGCATCTTGCAAACTTGTGGGAGAGGATATTATATTGTAGGTATCTTAGGAGTAAATCAAGAACCTACCAAACATGCACTCAAAGACATCGCCGCTTTGGGCAATGACTTTGAGCAATGGGGTAGAGGTATGGTATTGTTGTTCCCAACAGAAGATCAATATACTAAATATCATCCAAATGAATTTGCAGGACTTCCATCAACTATTACTTATGGTATCGATGAGAACAATACAATATTAAATGAGATTGTATCTTCTATGAAGTTGCCTGCTAGTTATTCATTACCGGTGTTTATTGTGGCTGATACATTCAACAGAGTGATGTTCGTATCACAAGGCTACACGATCGGTTTGGGAGAACAATTAATGACTATTATCAACGGTTTATAATGATGATTGATATGCCTGAATCGTGTTGCTAACCTTTTCAGGCGTAGTTTCATCACGCAAATATTCATCAATATGCACAGTGCCTCCCATGGATACAGCTGTGTTCTTATAAATCATTCCACTTTTCAAGCTTTCGCGGGCTGAGAAGTGGAATTCTTTTATACCCGTTTCTTTAGCAATGGTAGCTATGTTATTTTGATTTACACCGCACCCGGCCATCAATAGAATGCGTCCGTTGGCTTGTTGTTGCAGTTTCTTTAATAGTGGTATTCCTGCTTCTGCAGTTCCTGCCTGCCCCGATGTTAGAATGCGGTCGCAGCCTAGCTCTATGATTTGCTCCAATGCTTTCTCTGGATCACAGCAAACATCGAATGCGCGGTGGAAAGTAACAGACAATCCTTTAGATGCTTCCATCAGTTGTTTCATGATGTCCATATCGATATTCCCGTCTGCTGTAAGACATCCAAATACAACACCGTCTACTCCGATGCTTTTAGCAATCTCTATATCTTTCAACATCGCCTTTACTTCGAGTGGAGAATAAAGAAAGTCGCCACCACGTGGTCTGATGATAACGTGAAGTTTAATAGAAAGTTCTTCGCGTGCAATTACCATTTCGCCATACGATGGGGTAGTGCCACCTTCGGGAATTCCGGCGCATAGTTCTACTCTATCAGCTCCTCCTTTTTGTGCTGCTACACAGCTAGCTACAGAGTTTGTACAAATTTCAATTGACATAATATAAAGGTGTTTTAATAAAAGAAAGGGTGAAATTGAAATTTCACCCTCTATCTAAGTTGTAATAAAAGTTACAAATTACTTAGCAAAGCTTACTGCACGTGTTTCACGGATTACAGTAATTTTTACTTGACCTGGATAGGTCATTTCGTCTTGAATCTTTTGAGCGATTTCGCCAGATAAGCTTTCTGTTTGTTTATCATCTATCTTATCAGCTCCAACGATTACGCGCAATTCGCGACCAGCTTGAATAGCGTAAGTCTTAGTTACACCAGGATAAGCCATAGCCAATTGTTCAAGATCATTCAAACGTTTGATGTATGCTTCAACGATTTCGCGGCGAGCACCTGGGCGTGCACCAGAGATAGCATCACATACTTGAACGATAGGAGCAAGTAAGCTAGTCATCTCAACTTCGTCGTGGTGAGCACCAATAGCGTTGCAGATATCTGGTTTCTCTTTAAACTTCTCAGCTAACTTCATACCTAGCAAAGCGTGTGGCAATTCTGGCTCTTCATCAGGCACTTTACCTATATCGTGAAGTAAGCCGGCACGTTTCGCTTTCTTAGGATTCAAACCTAATTCAGATGCCATTACTGCACAAAGATTAGCAGTTTCGCGAGCATGTTGCAATAGGTTTTGTCCGTAAGATGAACGGTATTTCATTTTACCGATGATACG
>CAMTPH010000165.1 GCA_947074345.1 uncultured Bacteroides sp.
GCTGTATGCATTGGGCAGTTATAATCCTTTTTAGGTTGATTGGTTTCTTGTAGTTCCATCGTTTACTGTTTATTATATTCTTGTTGTTTCTGTTTACTAAAGGTGATTCGAAAGGTGAGTCTATCAAATATCTCTTTTCCTCTCTGGTAATAATAGCTCCACTCGGGTAATGATTTAATTACTCTAATAGCTTCTTGACTATAAATATCTTGATCGCCTCTGATTATTTTTACATCATCAACTTTACGTTGTTTATTGCCAGATATAATAGAGACTATCATACTAACAGCTTGATCGTCTTTTAATGGTAGTTTATCCCAATCGATGTTTTGATAGATGTATCTTTGTAATAGCTTAAAGTTTTGACTATAGGGAGATTGATAAGTTGAGCTATTATCGTATAACTTCGTATTTGTAATTGTTCCGTTTTCAAGAGTTAAGACTTCATCTTCTTCATGGATATTTATATACCCAATGTCTATTGTTGCAAGCGTTTTTCCTTTACCAACAATCAAATCGCCACTATACCAACTCGCTTTAACTCTCTTATTGCTTGCTGTTGCACCAAAAGCTTTGTTCCAATCAAAAATCACTTCTTGTTCTGTATAAGGTTTGTAGATAGCAGTTAGATAAAGTTCTTTATCAATAATCTCCCATTGAGCAATATAGTTTCGGTAGCAACCGGTTGATAGGTTGTCAATTTTAAACATTTCTTTGATTGTTTCTGAGTTTGGGTGCTCTTCTAACGGATAGCTGTGTAGTTGCAGGGTATCTCCATTGTAAATAAGGATATCTCCAATTTGCGCGGTAGCTGAAACCAGTTGTATGTTAACCAGAAGAAATATAATCACCAAAATTCTACTTTTTAATCTATTCATAGTGATAAGATGTTTCTATTTGTAATGCATTATTGTGCTAAAAGTATTGCTTTTTGACTGTAATAACAAACGTTGAGACTACTAAAATTATCATTATTAATTAGTGAAGTCAACTTAATTTATAAGTAAACAACGAAGTAGTCAACTAAAATCATTAAACTACATTGCCGAGTTCTTGCCAGTGAGGTGGCAACACGTTGCCTATACGGTGGCAAGACTTTGCCAGCCCATTGGCAAGAACCAGATTGTACTATTTAATGGTGTAGGTTTAATTTGTTTATTGATGGAATTGTGCTAGAATACTCCAGCAATGATATATCCGCAATACTCACATTTACCATTGATGATATGGGTGTCAATCACATCGTAGCCTTTGCGATCAACGATTAGTTTCTTGCACGATGGGCAATAGGTGTTTTCTCCATCAACTTGTGGTACATTGCCGAGATATACATACTTTATTCCGGCATTTAGGGCTATATCTCGCGCTTCTATTATAGTCTTTATTGGTGTAGGAGGTAGCTCTGTTAACTTATACGAAGGAAAGAAACGGCTAAAATGCAAAGGATTGTCAGAGAAACCATTATCGACTAACCATTTGCACATATCCTTTATTTTATCAATATCATCGTTTAGCGATGGGATTAACAGATTGGTGATTTCTAACCATACACCAGCCTCTTTAATCGTTAGCAACGTATTTAATACAGGTTGTAAAGTGCCATGACTGATTCTGCGATAGATGTCATTATCAAAAGATTTTAAGTCAATATTGGCAGCATCGATATATTGGCAAAGCTCTTTCAATGGTTCTTGATTGATGTATCCGGCGGATACGACAATGTTATTTATCTTTTTCTTTCGTGCCAATCGAGCAGATTCGAGCGTATATTCATAATAAGTGAATGGTTCGGTGTAAGTATAAGCTATGCTGTTGCACTTATTCTTGGTGCAAGCTTCTGTCAACTCTTCGGGCGGTAGATAAACGGCTTTAACAGATGAAGGCATTGCTTGCGAGATAGAGCTGTTTTGACAGTTCTTGCACGATAGATTGCATCCAACTGTAGCTACTGATAGGCATGTACTTCCTGGATAAAAATGATAAAGTGGTTTCTTTTCTATGGGGTCAATGTGCAATGCGCAAGCGCGACCATATACCTCGGTGTATAGCTTATTCTCTATGTTGATTCGGGTATGACAAATACCTCTTTGTCCCTCTTTTAGATCGCAAAGATGAGGGCAAATCATACATTGAACACCTTTATAGGTTTCTCTGTAATAGTATGCTTCTTTCAGAAAACCATCAATTGATACGCTCATAATTTTTCTCCTTCGCTAAAAATAATGGCTTCATAAGTATATAAGTTGGCGTCTTTCCATCCTTCCCATCCTAAACCCGCTTTATCTTGCGAACAATGTCCTAGGAATTCTTCTTTTGTCCAATTTACATCGTTGGCGACTTGTGGCAAGAATGTACCACTTCTGCCATTCTTCTCTATGTAAATACCTTGTTTGCCTAGCGTGAAATCATTTATGTCGTGTATTCTTTTTAAAGGAGTAAGAACGGATATCTCTATTTCGATGTCATTAAGTTCTTCGGATTGTACAGGATAGAAGCGTGGATCATGAAATGCTGCAGAAATAGCCATCTCTTCTATTAACATATGAAGTGATTGTTTTTCGCCAAAACGACCAATACAACCGCGTAGTTTGCCATGCTCGTGTAGTGTAACAAATGCTCCGCAATGTACTTTTAGTGTATCGGTTATGTCTTCTGGCTTGCAAACAGGAGTGTTATTGTGAAACAAACGATTAGATATGGTTTGCCTTGCAATATGCAAAAGGGTTTGTTTCTCGTCATTGGTCAAAGAGAATTCCTCTTTATGTACAATACGAGTAAATGTAAAACTGTGATAGCCTACGACACGATCTTTTTCGCCATATGGAGAGTCCCCTGAGTTTTTATAGTCAATGTGGTTAATCTTTATATCAGGATTGTTCGCTATGAGCAAAAGCAAAACTTCTACCGCTGAATGACCGCAAGCACTGGTTGCCATTTTGGGGAATAGCAATCTATTTTCTTGTAGTATATCAAGAAAGTCTTTGATTTTTCCGGTCATTATCGCATCTCCTGTACGCTTATCAGCTTTATTGGCATCTTCATAATTTGGATAATGAGAGAAATCGCAACTGATAACGAATAGGCAATTCTTATTAAAATAAGGTTTCAATGCTTTGGTGATGTCGGCAATAATATTGATAGCATCTGTTCCTATAATAATAGGAACGATAGGCGGCATCTTCTTTAAATGGTATTTCAATAAAGGAAGCTCCACTTCGAGGCAATGCTCGCGGTCGTGTGCTTCGGGTTTCCAAACAAAACAATTATTCTCATTCAATAATTTATTCCCAATCTCTTTATCGACTTTAATTTTTCCTAAAGGAGAGTCGTAATAATCATAAGAAACATTGACTGAAGCACCATGTATGTAGATTTGGTGACTAGCACCGATTATAAATATACATTCATAATCGGCCATAGGGTCTATTTGCGCAATAGCTTTGGCTGCTACTTCGCCCGAGAATACATATCCTGCATGAGGCACAATAACTGCATTGACATAGTCATAGCTAGTCTTATTAGCAAACGGATTAAAATAAGAAGCAAGCAATTTATCTAAAGCATCTTTATCTATAGGATAAAAAGCTCCGCCTACTGCCATGGGTCTAATAGTCTCTCTACGAAACTGATTGAAGTTATTGTTTGATGGTGGTGATTGATACGACATGGTTATTGTTATAATGTATATCATTATAACAAATGAAGTAGGGGGTGTGGTTTAAGAAAAGGCAAATAAATATTAATAATTATGACGATTGTTTCTTTTCTTTTATTGCTAATATGATAAGTAGTGCGGCAGCTATGATGTCAACAAGTATCCAAAGTTCTCTTCCTATAGCTATTTTAAAGAATGGTTGAAATAAAAGTGCAAGTGCTCCGAAGGTGATAGCGATCGTCTCTTTTTTCTTTTCGTAATAGTGATAAGCGAAAAAGGCAAATGCTAGGGCGGAGAGAAAACGGATTAAAATATAAAATCCATATGGCAAATTGAATAGACATAGCAAAAGCAATGCTGCTATTAATAATTGAATGTTTCTCATCATACTATGGTTTATGGCAAATATAGTAAAAGGAAAGTATAGGGCAAAAAAAA
>CAMTPH010000166.1 GCA_947074345.1 uncultured Bacteroides sp.
GGTCGTCGTGAAATTGGTCACGGTAACTTGGCTTGGAGAGCATTGAAAGGTGTAATTCCTGCTAACTGTCCTTACGTTGTACGTATCGTTTCTGATATCCTAGAATCTAACGGTTCTTCTTCAATGGCTACTGTTTGTGCAGGTACATTGGCGCTTATGGATGCAGGGGTGAAAATCTCTAAACCAGTATCTGGTATCGCTATGGGTCTTATCAAAAACGCTGGCGAAGATAAATATGCTGTTCTTTCTGATATCTTGGGAGACGAAGACCACTTAGGTGATATGGACTTCAAGGTAACTGGTACTAAAGACGGTATCACTGCTACTCAAATGGATATCAAAGTTGACGGTTTGTCATACGAAATCCTTGAACGTGCATTGAATCAAGCTCGCGAAGGTCGTATGCACATCTTAGGCAAGTTGACTGAGACAATTGCTGAACCACGTGCTGACTTGAAAGACCACGCTCCACGTATCGAAACAATGACTATTCCTAAAGAATTCATTGGTGCGGTAATCGGCCCTGGTGGTAAAATTATCCAAGGTATGCAAGAAGAAACTGGTGCTACTATCACTATCGAAGAAGTTGATGGTATGGGACGCATCGAAATCTCTGGTACTAACAAGAAATCTATCGAAGATGCTACTCGTCTTATCAAAGGTATCGTAGCAGTTCCTGAAGTAGGTGAGGTGTACAAAGGTAAAGTACGCTCAATCATGCCTTACGGTGCTTTCGTAGAATTCCTTCCAGGTAAAGATGGTTTATTGCACATCTCTGAAATTGACTGGAAACGTCTTGAGAAAGTAGAAGATGCTGGTATTAAAGAAGGCGACGAAATCGAAGTGAAATTGGTTGACGTTGATCCTAAAACTGGTAAATTCAAATTGTCAAGAAAGGCATTGTTGCCAAGACCTGAAAAGAACTAATTCTTATCAGTCAATAGCATAAAAGGTATCTAATATATACCATATTATATATAGCAGCCCTATCAGTAGTTCTGATAGGGCTTGTTGTTTTTATGGAAATAATTTTGTAATATGGATATTAATACCTTTTTTTGTTTCACAATATCAAAATAGCATTTGTTTTACACTTATAATGCAGAACGCAAATACATTAACTTCTATCACAGACTTTACTCGCTTTTTTAATAGTAACCAAGAGCGTTTTATTCATTTTGCCTATTCTTATTTAAGAGATCGGGCAGAGGCTGAAGATGTTGTGATGGAATCAATGATCGCTTTGTGGGAAAATCGTGAAAAGTGGGACGATAAATCTAATTTGAAAGCTATTCTACTTACCATCATTAAGAATAAGTCTTTAAATATTCTGGCGCACCAACAAACTAGGCTTCGTGTAGAGGATGATTTGATTTCGCACCGTCAGCGCGAGTTGGATTTGCGAATATCAACACTTCAAGAATGTAATCCGAGTACTATATTCGATTCGGAAATACAGCATATTGTAAACAAAGCCTTGGATAAGCTTCCTGAGCAAAGCCGTAATATCTTTATATTAAGTCGTTATCAAAATACGCCTAATAAAGATATTGCCGAACAGTTTGGTTTGACTATCAAAAGTGTTGAGTTTCATATCACTAAGGTGCTTAAAGTATTGCGCGTCGAATTGAAAGATTATTTAATTTCTATTTTTCTTTAAAAAAATACATTTTTCCGTTAGGGTAGTTCCATAGTTATCTGTTTTATATATAGAGGGCAAGAAATAAGACTCTCTCTAATATATGAAATCTGCTAATACAATGGAACAAGAAACACTATATAAATACTTTAATGGATTGACCACCCAAGATGAAGAGATGTATATTCTCGATTGGGTCGAAGCTTCCGAAGAGAATCGAAAGAGATTGCAAACAGAACGTATGCTCTTCGATATTTCTCTTTTCTCTGAAACTCAAGAGAAACAAAAACCATCAAGACGATACATTCTTCCTATATTAAAATGGACAGCCGGCGTTGCCGCAACAGTCGTTGTTTTATTGAGCTGCTCTATTTTACTAAACGAAATTTTAAATGACGATACTTTGCGAATGCAGACTATTACTGTTCCGGCCGGACAACGTGCACATATTGTTTTGGCTGATGGTACTACTGTTTGGCTAAATTCGCAATCGACCCTGACTTATCACAACAACTTCGGTAGCAAAGATCGTAATGTTACCCTTAATGGAGAAGCCTTTTTTGATGTAACCCCCAACAAGAAAGTGCCATTCTTCGTTAACACCCAGCAAAATCAAATTCGTGTAGTAGGTACTAAGTTTAATGTTTGCTCCTATGATGGAACGGATAGCTTTGAGGCTGCACTGATAGAAGGTATCATTGATGTGTTTGATGTAAATGATGATGCTACCCCCATAGCTCGTTTAAAGAAAGATGACATCTTGGTGATTTCAAATGGAATATCAGAGCATGAACGCATTGAATCATATGACTTTCTTCGTTGGAGAGAAGGTTTGTACTGTTTTGATGATGCTCCAATTAGTGAAGTATTTGATAAGCTAAAGAAGTATTATAACGTGAATATCGTTATAGATAATCCTGCATTATTAGATTATAGATGTACTGGTAAGTTTAAAGAAAAAGATGGTATAGAACATATCTTGCGTGTATTGCAACGCGATAACAAGTTTACCTTTAAAACAAATGTAGATACAAATACAATAACCATAAATTAATGAACGCAAACTTTAAATCATAATACTAATTTAAAAACTCTAATAGCTTATGAAGACATAGAAAATACAGATAAAAAAAGAATCGGAAAGTACCCCCATACTTTCCGATTCAACAGTCAAAAATCGACCTTAATCAATTTATTAACTTAACACATAACAAAGATATGAGAAAAAATTCTTTGAGAGGGTTTTTTTACCCAAAAAGTTTAGCATTAAAGCAAATTTTTTTAACTATGAAGATCACCTTATTTCTACTTCTATTTGCAACCTTTCAGGCATTTAGTGCCACTGGATATTCGCAAAGTGTAAAGATTAACATAGGCAGCTCTAACCTTACTATAAGTGAGTTATTAGACCAAATTGAGTCTCAAACAGAGTACTTATTTGTATATAATAAGAAGAATGTTGATACCAAAAGAGTTGTAAATGTAAATGTAACAGATAAAACTGTAGCCGAAGTTCTTAATGATGTTTTCAAAGGAACTGATGTGGATTATGTTGTTGAAGGACACAATATCGTACTAACGAAAAGTGCTTCAACAAAGACTTCGTCTATGCAACAAAACTCAATAACTGTAAAGGGTACTGTAGTTGATAATTATAACGAGCCAGTTATCGGTGCAAACGTTGTAGAGCAAGGTACAACGAATGGTACAATTACAGATTTAGATGGAAATTTCACAATTAATGTGCCTGCAGACGCTACATTAGAAATCAGATATGTTGGTTATAAACCATCGATTATTCCAGTGAATGGTCGCAGAACTATTGATGTGAAGATGGAAGAAGAGTCATTGGCTCTTGAGCAAGTAGTTGTAACTGCAATGGGTATTAAGAGAAAAGAGGCTTCTTTGACTTATTCTACTCAACAAGTAGGTGGTGATGAATTGACACGTGCTAAAGACCCTAACATGATTAATGCTCTTGCAGGTAAATCAGCGGGTGTACAAATCTCTCGTAACTCATCAGGTTTGGGTGGTTCTGCTAAAGTATCTATCCGTGGTATTCGCTCTGCTAATGAAAACGGAAATAACCAACCTCTTTACGTTATCGATGGTGTGCCAATGTTGAATTCAACATCTGAACAGGCAGCCAATGTAATGGGTGGTGATAACGATGCAGGTAACCGTGACTCAGGTGATGGTATCTCTAACTTGAATCCAGATGATATCGAAAGTATGAGTATCCTTAAAGGTGCATCAGCTGCTGCTCTTTACGGATCGCAAGCAGCCAATGGTGTTATCTTGATTAC
>CAMTPH010000167.1 GCA_947074345.1 uncultured Bacteroides sp.
TGCATTAGTATTAACAACCCTTTAATATTTCACACTATGAATTACATTTGGTTAATCATTTCGTTTATTGGTTTTTGGTTCTTAACACCAATCCACACAACATTTTTAGCGGGTGTGCGACCTGCCATCTTTTTTGTAGGCGGTTTCATTTTGACATATTATTCAGAATACGCAGGTATAGGTGCCCTTGTAGGGTGTATGTTAAACCTATTAGTTGCCTCTGGAAAAGTTCCAAAGTTCGGTCTATTCAAGAACTACAACCGAAAAGGTATTATTGCTTCGTATAGTTTATTTGTAGCTGTACTTATAGCATTAGCAAACCATTACTTCTTACATTTCAGATTGGACAGCAATTTCATAGTATTTTGCATCACCATTGGAGCTATAGGAAGTACTTTCTTGTACATCTTCATGAATAGCAAACGTCAAGTAAAATTCAGTGAAGAGGTAGAGAACTATCGTCAAAGCGTGGTAAAGTACAAAATCGTTGAGAAATACAACGATGGCATGAAATGGGCCGTTTATCTCTATTTCAACAACGGAAAAGAGGATTGGAACTATGCTGTACCATCAAGTGAACATGCTAGAGACCCTATTCACAATGATCTTACTTATGTATTCGATTCGCGTAAAGACGCCGAAGAGTATGCCCAAGGATTCTTTATTATGGCTACACCCATAAGCGAGGAAGCGACAGCTATTTAAGAGGAGATATTTAGGTTTTATTAAATAACAGAAAATGAGTTTTTAATCCATACGATTAAAGGCTCATTTCTTTTATATAAGCATTTGACATAGAGGTAAAAACAGAGTTTAATTATTTATGCTAAATATACGAATAAAGTATTGTGTATTACAGATAAAAGTATTATCTTTGCACCCGATTTTTATACAATATAATGTCTAACCCATTAATTTGGAAAATTAATTATTAACTATGTTAGAAAACAAATTCGCTGTACCATCAGCAGATTTCGATTGGGATGCATACGCACAAGGCGATGCTATTTCAAATCAAGACCGTGACGCATTAACCGCACAGTATGACACTACTTTGAATCAAGTTAAAGATAAAGAAGTAGTTATGGGAACTATTATTTCAATGAACAAACGTGAAGTAGTAGTAAACATTGGCTTCAAATCAGACGGTATCATTCCAATGAGTGAATTCCGTTACAATCCAGATTTGAAAGTTGGCGATCAAGTAGAAGTATTCATTGAGAACCAAGAAGACAAAAAAGGTCAGTTGCTTCTTTCACACAAAGCAGCTCGCGCTTCTCGCTCATGGGAACGTGTAAACGAAGCATTAGCAAACGATGAAATCATTAAAGGTTTCGTTAAATGTCGCACAAAAGGTGGTATGATTGTAGATGTATTTGGTATTGAAGCTTTCTTACCAGGTTCACAAATCGACGTTAAGCCTATTCGCGATTACGATGTATTCGTAAATAAAACAATGGAATTCAAGGTAGTAAAAATCAATCAAGAGTTCAAAAACGTAGTTGTATCTCACAAAGCGCTTATCGAGGCTGAGTTGGAACAACAAAAGAAAGAGATTATCAGCAAACTTGAGAAAGGCCAAGTATTGGAAGGTGTTGTTAAGAACATCACTTCTTACGGTGTATTCATCGACTTAGGTGGTGTTGATGGTTTGATCCACATTACCGACTTAAGCTGGGGCCGTGTAAACCACCCAGAAGAGATTGTAAGCTTGGACGAAAAAATCAACGTTGTAATCTTAGACTTCGACGACGAGAAAAAACGTATCGCTTTAGGTTTAAAACAATTAACTCCTCACCCATGGGATGCTTTAGACACTGAATTAAAAGTTGGTGACAAAGTAAACGGACGTGTTGTAGTTATGGCCGATTACGGTGCATTTATCGAAGTTATTCCAGGTGTTGAAGGTTTAATCCACGTATCTGAAATGAGCTGGTCACAACACTTACGTTCTGCTCAAGATTTCTTGAAAGTAGGCGACGAAGTGGAAGCAGTAGTATTGACTTTGGACCGCGACGAACGTAAAATGTCATTAGGTATCAAACAATTGAAATCGGATCCATGGGAAAACATCGATGAGAAATATGGCGTAAACAGCAAACATACTGCTCGTGTACGTAATTTCACAAGCTTCGGTGTATTCGTAGAAATCGAAGAAGGTGTTGATGGTTTGATCCACATCTCTGACCTTTCTTGGACTAAGAAAGTAAAACACCCATCTGAGTTTACTCAAATTGGTGCTGAAATCGATGTACAAGTATTAGAAATCGACAAAGACAACCGTCGTTTGAGCTTAGGCCACAAACAATTGGAAGAGAATCCATGGGATGTTTTTGAAACAATCTTTACTCCAGATAGCATTCACGAAGGAACGATCATCGAGATGTTAGATAAAGGTGCTGTTGTAGCTTTACCTTACGGTGTTGAAGGTTTCGCAACTCCAAAACATTTGGTAAAAGAAGATGGTACATCGGCAAAAATGGATGAGAAAATGAACTTCAAAGTAATTGAGTTCAATAAAGATGCAAAACGCATTATCTTATCTCACAGCCGTATTCATGAAGATGCTCAACGTGCAGCAGCTCCAGCTGAAGAGGTAGCAGCAGAACCTAAAAAAGTGGCTAAAAAAGTAGCTAAAGAAGAGGCTCCATCAATCGAAAAAACTACTTTAGGTGATATCGATGTATTGTCTAACTTGAAAGACAAAATGGTTGCTAAAGCTACTGAAGCTATGATTGCTAAAGAAGCAGCTAAAACTGAAGCAGCTCCTGCAAAAAAAGCTACTAAAAAAGCAGCTAAAGCAGAAACAACTGAAACAGCTGAAGAGACTGAAGCATAATTGCTTTATCTTTTCATACTAAATAGAAAAGGTATAGTACCAAAATGGTACTATACCTTTTTTTTGTTGATAAGTTTAATGCCTATCATTCATGTAGTTTGTATTAATAATTGTACATTTGCATGAAGATAACATTCACATACGATATCATATGAGAGATCCATTAATGCATAGCTCTTTCTCAGAAGAGCGCCTTTTAGAACTTGTTTGTAGATATGATGAGATGGTTTACGATGGTAAGTCGGCCTACTTTGATATAGACGAGTTGGAAGAGCTGATAGATCATCATCTCATATTAAATGATTACGATGAGGCCAATCAAGTAATAGAGTATGGATTATCTATCCACGACAACCACCCTACTCTCATGGGTCGTAAAGCAAAACTACTCATATACCAAGGTGAGTGTCAAGAGGCATTGAATATACTTGAATCCATAGCTATTAAAGAGGCAGAACATCTTTCAATAGAGGCCGAAGCCTATTTGGCAAAGGGAGATATTATTAAAGCACGTACTCTATTTATAGAGTTTATTAATTTACATCCAAATAAAGATCAGGTTTTTCTGTGTCACGATATCGCATTATATCTGAATAACAATTGTGCACATGAGAGTGCAATTATTATTCTAGAGAATGGATTGAAAATATATCCTGAACAGCTCGACCTATTACAGGAACAAGCTTACAGCTACGAACAATTGGGTGAACTAGATAAGGCAATAGAGCTTTATAATTTATTATTAGATAAAGATCCATTTAAATTTAGTGCTTGGTTCTTATTAGGTTCTCTCTACTACAACAATAATAACTATCGTGATGCATTAGAAGCTTTTGACTTTGCCATAGCTATAGAACCCGACAATGAGATTGGATGGCTGCAGAAAGGACATTGCCTATTTTATCTTGACCTGTTTAAAGATGCTATTGTTGCATATGAATTCTATCTTGCTCGTCATGAAAACGATAGTAATGTAAAACTATTCTTAGCCGAATGTTATGAGAACTTAGAAGAGTATGAAATAGCGTTAGAGCACTATAAAGCCTCGTAAGATCGGAAGAGCACACGTCTGAACTCCAGTCACATTCAGAAAGCTCGTA
>CAMTPH010000168.1 GCA_947074345.1 uncultured Bacteroides sp.
TCGTTCTTTACAGCAGTATTCTTGACTCGCGTAGTTTACGAAGCAATGAATAGCAAACGTCTTGAGAAATTGACATTCTCTGGTTTGTTCAAAGGTATGTTCTTGAATAGCAAGTTCAACTTCATGAAGAACAACAAAGTGTCGTTCATCGTTGCAGGTGTTATCTTGGTTATTTGCTGTTGTTCATTCTTCATCCGTGGTTTGAGTCAAAGTATCGACTTCACAGGTGGTCGCAACTATAAAGTTCAATTCGAACAACAAGTTGAGCCTGAACAAATCCGTGACTTGATTGCACCTCAGTTTGGTGATGCTAATATTAGCGTTATCGCTATTGGTACAGACAAGAAAAACGTTCGTATCAGCACTAACTACCGCATCGAAGAAGAAGGCAACAACATCGATACTGAAATCGAAGCTATGTTGTATGAAAGCTTGAAACCGGTTCTTACTCAAAATATCACGCTTGATCAATTTATCGATCGCGACAACTATGAAGGTGGTAGTATCATCAGTTCTGCAAAAGTAGGACCAAGTATTGCCGACGACATTAGAGATGCGGCTGTACGTTCAGTTATCATCGCCTTGTTCGCTATCGGTTTGTACATCTTGATTCGTTTCCGCAACATCGCATTCAGTGTTGGTTCGGTTATCGCACTAGCTAGTGATACAATCATGATTATCGGTGCTTACTCTCTACTTTGGGGTATCGCTCCATTCTCGTTAGAGATTGACCAAACATTTATAGGTGCCGTACTGACGGCGATTGGTTACTCTATCAATGATAAGGTGGTAATCTTTGACCGTGTACGCGAGTTCTTCGGATTGTATCCAAAACGCTCTGCACGTCAGTTGTTCAACGATTCATTGAACACTACATTGGCTCGTACCATCAATACATCATTGAGTACATTAATCGTACTATTGTGTATCTTCATCCTAGGTGGTGAAGCTATCCGCAGCTTCGCATTCGCAATGATCTTAGGTGTGGTTATCGGTACACTTTCATCACTATTCATCGCAGCTCCTATCGCTTACGAATTCTTGAAAAAGAAACACGTAGGTAAGGAAGAAGAGCTAGTGGCTGAAAAAGCATAAAGCACTTACTTAGCAAAGTAAATAAACCCAAAGCGGGCGGTAACTGCAGAAGTTGCCGCCCGTTTCTTTTTGTGATAAATATAGTAGCCGATAAATGCAACAATCTATCTGTGAAATGTTGAAGATAACCAGGTGAAATGTTGAAGTTTTATAGGGAAATTAATACAGTTTTGTCATTCTGTGAAGTAGTTGTATTGGCTACATAGAAGTAAACTGGAATAGGTTTAATGCTTTGTGATTGCTGCATGTTTCGTGTGATAACCCTTGGGGAATGATTATATTGATACTCATTATAGAGCAATAAGTATAAAAAACAACTCCCGTTATTGTATGCCTGTTGCATCAATAACGGGAGCTGTTGTATTATATAAAAGACTATTATCCGCCTTTAGCCTTAAATGCTAAAGCGTACATGCGCATTTGTTTCACCATCGATAGCAGACCATTGCTGCGAGTAGGAGATAGGTGATCTTTCAATCCAATCTTGTCAATAAAATATAGGTCGGCATTTAGTATCTCATCTGGAGTATGTCCCGATAAAACTCTAATCAAGAGTGCAATAATGCCCTTTACGATAAGTGCATCACTCTCGGCTTGGAAAATCAGTTTGCCATCTACCTCATCGGCCTGCAACCATACACGGCTTTGGCAACCTTCAATGAGGTTTTGTTCTGTTTTATACTTCTCGTCGAGCGGTGGCAACTCATTGCCCAGGTCGATAAGCATCTGATAACGATCCATCCAATCGTCGAAATCGCTGAATTCGGCAATTACTTCGTCTTGTAATTCGTTGATTGACATAGTCTAATGTTATTTGGTTTTGATTTATTTTTCGTTGTATATCACCTCAAGCACGGTTTGTCCTACAACTTGAAGTGTTTGCGGGTTGATATTGTCCATATCATCTTTCACCGTGTGCCAATGAGGATCGAACGACCAATCGTTATCTCCACTAAAAGGAATAATATCGATTGTCTTAATGCCTGCTATCTTGTTGATAAATAGATGATCATCGGTTGCGCCACCGCCCATTTCATCAACAAAGTAGTTGCTATATCCCAACTTCTTAGCTGCATCCCACACCTTGCGGTTGATATCTTTGGCATATCTCTCCGAGAAATACTCGCGATAGAACGTAGGATTTTGTCCGCCCACCATATCGAGCAAGATGCCAAAGCGTGCATTATAACCCGGCACGTGGGGCACGCGTGCCCAATATTGCGAACCCAAACACCAATACTCATCCTTGGAAATGCCTTCAGAGCTGTGTGCTCCATAATCTTCCGCATCAAGAAGGATGATGTCGATACCTAGTTCGGGTTGTTGCTGTTGTAGCTGGCGTGCTATCTCTAGCAATACGCCTACGCCACTAGCTCCATCGTTAGCACCTAGTATCGGTTTGTAATGATTCTTTGGATCTGGATCGTGATCGGCCCAAGGGCGACTATCCCAATGAGCAAATAGAGCAATACGCTTTCTGTTTTCGGGTTGGTACGCCCCAATGATGTTGCGTGCTTTTAGCAGTGTGCCGTTGTAAGCCACGAGGTCGGCATATTGATTGGTGACTTGCGCACCGTACTTTTCGAGTTGGTCGGCCAGATAATTGCCACATGCCACGTGCGCTTCCGAATTGGGTACGCGTGGTCCAAAGTCTACTTGCGATTTTACATATTGATAGGCACTATCAGCATCAAACTGTGGAACACTGACCGTTACTATTTCTGCTTGGTTGACATCGGCTCTTTGAGTTTTGCTACCACCACAAGCTGTGGTGAAAAGCATTATGCCCAATGCCCATATCAAGTATTTCTTATTCATTATGATTGAGTTATAATTATAAAGTACGCACAAAAGTAACTAAATTAACAATAGCATCTGTACGGCCTCATAAATTATTAACATAAGAATTTCAGTTCTACCTCTTTAGCACCCACGCTGAGTTCTACGGCAGACCCACTGATAAGTGGTAGATTGTTGACAACATGCCCTACGGGGAAGTTGAAACAAACCGGATAATCATACTCTTTTACCAAATCGGCTATAGCTCCGTACACATCCTTGCCAAGCGATAAGTCTTCGTTGTACTCGGTAAATTGTCCGATAATCAATCCCGATAGTTTCTCGAGTACGCCACCCAGTTTTAAATTGTACACCATGCGCTCAATAGCATGAGGACGTTCGCCCACATCTTCTATAAAGAGGATAGTTCCTTCGGCAGGAATGTCAAACGGAGTTCCTCGCAAACCATCGAATACGGCCATGTTGCCACCACGAAGCACTCCGGTAGCTACACCCTTATGGTTGAGCTTGTGTTTGGGGCAGCTATATTGTGGCAATTCGCCGAACAGAATATTTTTGAGGTATAGAGTACAAGGATCATCTTCAGGCTCAACAGTAAGGTGTCTAGCCATAGGTGCATGCAGAGATGCCACGCCATTTAGTTGGATAGTGTTGTGAATAGCGGTAATATCGCTAAAACCGATGAGCCATTTGGGCGATTGCTTGAATGCGGTGAAGTCTAGCTTATCTATTAAGT
>CAMTPH010000169.1 GCA_947074345.1 uncultured Bacteroides sp.
AAAGTATCTTTATTGTGAGGCTGGCTTTGTGGAAAAATCACAATGGCTTCCCAACAGCTGGGTAAATGTAACTTGCCCCGACCAAAATGACTTTGACTTTCTAACTAAAGAATTAAATGTTCCCGAGTCATTTTTAAAAGACATCGCCGATACCGACGAACGACCACGCACAGAAACAGAAGATAATTGGTTATTGACCATACTTCGTATTCCTATTTGCAATCACGACCATCAAAAAGGCTTGCCTTTTAGTACAGTACCCATTGGCATCATCACCAACGACGATATCATTATATCAGTATGTTATCACGATACGGAGCTGATACCCGACTTTATAGAGCATACTCGTCGCAAGAATATTAAAGTAAGAAATAAGCTCGACTTGATATTGCGCCTCATCTATTCATCGGCTGTATGGTTCTTGAAGTACTTGAAACAAATCAACATCGATATTACAGCAGCCGAAAAGGAACTTGAAAAGAGTATTCGTAATGAGGACTTGCTTCGTTTGATGCGTTTGCAAAAGACAATGGTTTACTTCAACACCTCTATTCGTGGCAATGAAGTAATGATTGGTCGTTTAAAAACAATCTTTCAAGACACTAATTATTGGGATAGCGACTTAGGCGAAGACGTAGTGATTGAGCTGAAACAAGCCTACAATACAGTAAACATATACAGCGATATCCTTACCGGTACGATGGATGCATTTGCTTCGATTATCTCGAACAATGTAAATACCATCATGAAACGCATGACTAGTATATCTATCATTATGATGCTACCTACATTGATAGCAAGTTTCTATGGGATGAACGTAGATATAAGCATCTCAGAAATGCCCTATGCATTTATCTACATCGTACTATTCTCTTGCGGATTGTCAGGACTTGCATTTACAATATTCAGAAAGATAAAGTGGTTTTAATAACCACTTTATCTTTTTTTGATAATAACACACAAACTTCATATACATTTATTATAGTTTAGTTAACATTTAACCAAATAAGTGTTTATCTTTGTATACAACACTCTCTAGTAAACAACAAAATAAATGTAACTATTATGAAGTTAAAAACACCCTTTTTAGCTTTCTCTCTTTTTGCGTCTACCTCTCTCATCAACTATTCTTGCATTGATCATGACTATGATCTAACAAAGAATATCGATTTAACAATTTCTATTGGAGGCAATGAGTTTGCAATACCTGCAGGCAAGACAGAAGAAATTGCACTTAGCAAGATGCTCAAAGTAGAAGAAGGAGAAACCGTAAAGATTGATTCTGTATCAGGAGATTACTACTTATTACAGCAAGGCGAGCCAAGCAAATCAGAAGTTACAGTTGAAGATTTCAACCTAGCTAGTCCAACGATTGAGCCCATCTACGAGACGCTTAATTTTAAACGAAGCGAAAACAGCTTTGGCGAAGCAACATTTGACCCAACTGTACTACCTGAGATTAAGTCAACATTCGAAATCACCGCCAATCTGCCCAAAGAAGTCAAATCTCTCTCGTACATTGAAGTCGATATCGAATTAGCATTTAACTTCAAGTATCAAAGCAGTCAGATTCAGCAATTGTTAGCGCAAGAGCTAAACATCATTCTTCCCAGTTACATTGTATCTTCTGATCTCACCAATCAAACCAAAAAGATTACAAACACGATTATCAGAAACAATGAACCCTATTCAACAACAATATCAATACAAGGCATAAAGATTGATTCAAACAATCTAACGACCAACGCAGATGGCACATTGTCTCTTCAATTGAACATAGACGCCAATTATACCGGTACATTCAGTGTAGAAGAGTGCAATGCAACTTCAGACTTATATGTAAGTGCCAATATGGAAATCAATACAACCGTTAACAAGTTGAATGCATTGGCTGTAACAGGCATTATCAAACCCGATATTGAGATTGCCAATAATCGCTTTGAGCTAAACAATCTTCCCGACTACCTGACGAACCAAGATGTTAGACTCGATTTAGTCAACCCGATGGTTTTGATTGATATCAACAACGGCACTCCTATTTCGGCCGATATCAACGGTAACTTTACATCTATCTATACCAACGATACATATACAGTAACCGTACCTTTTGCAATTCCCGATATCAAGGCAAACCTTGCACAGGCATACTGTTTATCACCAATAAATCCCAATTTAGCAAATAACATTTGGATTGAAACGCCTGAACTACCCACTTTAATTACACGCATCCCTAACTATATCGACGTAGAAGCCAACGCTGTAGCATCCAACAACCCATCGACTATAGAGTTAGGCAAGAAGTACGTTATTGAAACAAATTATCGTATCTGTGCACCTTTTGCCTATGGCGAGAACATGAATATAGTGTATACAGACACAATAAAAGGATGGCAAGAAGATTTAAAGAAATACGATGTTGCACAAATCAATGCTACCGGATATGCGATCAATAAGATACCGCTGAATTTAAACATCACAGCCACAGCTGTCAGAGTAAATAGTTTAGGCGAATTGGAAACACTACAAGGAATTGATGTAACAGTAACAATCGACAATGTTGTAGATGGCACGATTGAAGCAGGCGATATACAAAGCGGTTCGAAGTCGGCATTTCTTATTGAGCTAAAACAAGTAGTTCCCGGTTCTATAAAGCAACTAGACGGATTGATTATTAATGCTTATTGCAACTCTACTGATGTAAAGAATGGTTATTTGAATGCACACCAAACATTCCAATTGACCGATGTAAAACTAAAAGCACCAGGTGGATTGATTATCGACCTTAATCAGTAACAACAAACACGCAATACAATGAAGCATTCAATAATAAAACAGCTTATCCTACTATTATGCATATTAGGAAGCTACAGCCTTAGTGCCCAAAACCTACGTTCGAGTTATTTCATGGATGGCATGTACTATCGTCATCAACTTAACCCTGCGTTTGCAGCCGAAAGCAATTACATCAATTTACCATTCTTTGTTTTAGGTAACTTTCAAGTCGGTACACAAGGCAATGTAGGGGTAAATAACTTCCTCTACAAGTACAATCAAAATGGATACAACCTGACTACTTTCATGAATCCGATAGTAGGTAACGATGAATTTCTCAACCGGTTGAAATCGACCAATAGACTTAACGCAAGCGTTAGCATGCCCGTTATAGCAATAGGTTTTAAGGCATGGGGCGGTTTCAACACGATAGATATCAATGTTCGTTCTAACACGTATCTGAATTTGCCCTATGAACTATTCGATTTCATGAAGACAGGTATGAGCGATGAAGCAGGTACTTTTTACAATGTAAAAGACATCAACTTACGCTCTAACAATTACGTTGAACTGGCTTTCGGGCACTCGCACGATATCAACAGGAACCTAACTATTGGTGGTAAAGCCAAACTATTGGTTGGTGCCGGCAATGTAAATGCACATATCAAGAACATGGATATATACATGTCGGGAGATTATTGGGACATACAGGCCGAAGGTACCATAGACGGTTCGCTAAAAGGAGGAGAGTTCAAAACGAAAGAGCCCAATGAGTTTGGCCAAAGAGAGCTTGATGGCTTTAAAGTAA
>CAMTPH010000170.1 GCA_947074345.1 uncultured Bacteroides sp.
GTTCTTACCACGGAATGTTACCTCGCCTTTGGTTACCTCAAAAGCAGGATTGCCTACCAAAACAGACGATAATGTACTCTTACCCGAACCGTTTGGACCCATGATGGCATGCACCTCACCGGGATTAACAGTCAGGTTGATACCTTTTAATATCTCCTTGCCGTTGATATTGGCATGAAGGTCTTTTATCTCTAACATTGGTTTCATTTCCATATTGTATTTTCTTTTATTCTGATTAAATAATTATCCGACACTGCCCTCAAGAGAAACGGCAAGTAGTTTTTGTGCTTCTACGGCAAACTCCATAGGTAGTTTATTTAATACCTCTTTGGCATAACCGTTTACAATCAAACCGATGGCATCTTCTGTAGGAATACCGCGTTGATTGCAATAGAATATCTGGTCTTCACTAATCTTGCTAGTAGTAGCTTCGTGCTCTACTTGTGCAGTGTCGTTATGAATGTCCATATAAGGGAACGTGTGTGCACCACATTTATCTCCTAGTAACAAAGAGTCACATTGGCTATAGTTACGCGCATTGTCTGCTTTGGAAGCAACACGTACCAATCCACGATAAGAGTTTTCACTCTTTCCGGCAGAGATACCTTTACTTACAATTGTACTGCGTGTGTTCTTACCAATATGAATCATCTTAGTACCTGTATCAGCTTGTTGGTAGTTGTTGGTTACCGCTACCGAGTAAAACTCTGCAGTCGAGTTATCACCTGTAAGAATACATGATGGGTACTTCCAAGTTACAGCAGATCCTGTTTCTACTTGAGTCCAAGATAGCTTGCTGTCTACACCTTTACAGTTACCACGTTTGGTTACGAAGTTGTATACACCACCTTTACCTTCAGCATCACCCGGATACCAGTTTTGTACGGTCGAGTATTTCACTTCGGCACGGTCGTGTACGATAATCTCTACAATCGCTGCGTGAAGTTGATTCTCATCGCGCATAGGTGCTGTACAGCCTTCTAGGTATGATACGTAAGAATCATCATCGGCTACAATCAACGTACGCTCAAACTGACCGGTGTTGGCCGCGTTGATACGGAAATAGGTTGATAACTCCATAGGGCAACGTACACCTTTAGGAATATATACGAACGAACCATCCGAGAATACTGCTGAGTTTAGAGCCGCAAAGAAGTTATCGCGATAGTTTACTACCGAACCTAAGTATTGTTTCACTAAGTCTGGGTGTTCTTTTACCGCTTCGCTGAATGAGCAGAAGATAATGCCTTTCTCCATCAATGTCTCTTTGAAAGTAGTTTTCACAGAAACAGAGTCGAGTACAGCATCTACTGCCACGCCACTCAAAGCCATACGCTCTTCCAGTGGAATACCTAACTTATCGAATGTCTTTAATAGCTCTGGGTCTACTTCGTCTAAACTCTTAGGGCCTTCCTTCTTCTTAGTTGGGTCAGCATAATATGAAATTCCTTGATAATCGATTGGAGGAATACGCAAGTGTGCCCAAGTAGGCATCTCTAACGTTAACCAATATTGGTATGCTTGCAAACGAAATTCAAGCAACCATTCTGGCTCTTCCTTCTTAGAAGAAATCAGACGAATCACATCTTCGTTTAGTCCTTTCTCTATAATCTCTGTATCAATATCGCTTGTGAAGCCATATTTATACTTCTCATCGGCCAATTTGCGAACAAACTCATTGGACTTTTTGGTGTCGTCCGTATTGAGGTTGCCGGCATTATTGCCATTTGTTTTATTATTGAATTCTTCTTGTTGCATTACTTATATTTGAAGTTCATTTATATATTGTTGCGTTACTTTCTTAGCAGTCGGCAAGAATAGCTCAGCTACCTTCTGCATAGGATAATATAACACAGAATTTTCCTTCTTTGTTTTATCGATCAATGAGTTATCTTGATCGACATATTCGATAAGTACTATAACAATGCTAGCAAACAATAGATATTTAAGGGCACCTAATATAGCACCCATTATTCGATTAAGCCATCCAAGATGAATGACCTCTAAAGCCTTGGTTAACAATGAAGCCACAAATACAAATAGTAGTGGTACTAATATCCATATTGCGAGAAATGAAATGATATGTGCTGCAGTCATTGCACCATCTACTATTGGAGATATCTTTTCGGCGAGTGAAGCATAGAGCGTTTTCGCTGCAATCAATCCAACTATTAATCCTAATATAGATGCAAGTTGGCGCAAGAATCCCTTACTGAATCCAAGAATAATGCCGACTGCCAATACAATTATCAATACAATATCTATTGTTGTCATGTTATTAAAAAACAATAAGGTGGTAAGGTGGCGTTCACTACGTAACCACTTTACCACCTTATAATTATATGAGTACTCTGCGTTCTTACAAAGTTTGTTTTACTTCGATCTCTTCGTATGTCTCGATGATATCACCAACCTTAATGTCGTTGCAGCCTGTTAAGCTGATACCACACTCGAAGTTAGTACCTACCTCTTTCACATCATCTTTGAAACGTTTCAATGCATTGATTGAACCAGTGAAGATAACGATACCGTCGCGAATCAAACGAGCCTTGTCGCTTCTCTTCACTTTTCCGGTTCTTACCAAAGCACCTGCTACTAAACCAACTTTTGTGATGTTGAATACTTCGCGTACTTCGATTGTAGATGTTACTACTTCTTTCACTTCTGGTGCCAACATACCCTCCATTGCTGCTTTCACTTCTTCGATAGCATCATAGATTACTGAGTATTTGCGGATATCTACACCTTCTTTTTCTGCTAACTTATCAGCCGAACCTGAAGGACGTACTTGGAATCCTACGATAATCGCATCTGAAGCTGCTGCCAATGAAACATCTGATTCAGAGATTTGACCCACACCTTTGTGAATTACATTCACTTGGATTTGTGGTGTAGACAACTTAATCAATGAGTCGCTCAACGCTTCTACTGATCCGTCTACGTCACCCTTAACGATGATATTCAATTCTTGGAAGTTACCCAATGCAATACGACGACCAACTTCATCAAGAGTAAGTAGTTTCTGAGTACGAAGACCTTGTTCACGTTGCAATTGCTCACGTTTGTTAGTGATTTCACGAGCTTCTTGATCAGAAGCAACTACGTGGAATGTATCACCCGCTGCAGGAGCACCGTTCAAACCAAGAATCAATGCTGGTTCTGCAGGACCTGCTTCTTTGATACGTTGGTTACGTTCGTTGAACATTGCTTTAACACGACCGTAGTGTGTACCAGCTAGTACGATATCACCAACTTTCAATGTACCGTTTGAAACAAGAACTGTTGCAACATAACCACGTCCTTTATCAAGAGTAGACTCGATGATAGAACCAGTTGCGTTTCTATTTGGGTTTGCTTTCAATTCAAGCATTTCTGCTTCAAGCAATACTTTCTCCATTAACTCTTTGATACCTGTACCTTGTTTAGCAGAGATATCTTGAGATTGGTATTTACCACCCCATTCTTCAACCAAGTAGTTCATTTG
>CAMTPH010000171.1 GCA_947074345.1 uncultured Bacteroides sp.
TAATTGGAGAGAACCGTCAGCGATTAATCTGATTGATGTAAAAGAATCGTTTTCTATAACACCTCTCTATACTAATAGTGATTTTTGGAATGTATTTACTTTCAATTTCATTGATGGATATCCTTTTAATGAAGCGGATGTACAAACGATTAAAAAAAAGGCGGTCATTTCTGAAACTCTATCACAACGACTATTTGCAACTGCAAAATCAGTTAACTGTACTTTCGAAATGGATAGTGAAGATTTTATCGTTTGTGGTGTAGTAAAAGATGTTTCATCAGCAACTCCTGTAACAGCTGCCGATTTATGGGCGCCTATCACGTTGAAAAGTAATGAATATACTTCCAACAATTCTGCATGGATGATAGGACCGATAGATTATTATATGCTTCCTATAGATGGACAAAAACAGGCTCTAAAAGAGGAGGTAATACGATTGTTTGACGAACTAAATGCCGATCCAGATGATTGGAAGCACGATTTGATGGGGCAACCCGATGATTACTGGCTAAGCACTTTCCGTATATGGAGCAACCGTGGGCCCGATTTGTGGGAAGAGGTTTTTAAGAGTATAGGCCTCATGCTATTAGCCTTTATTCTGATTCCGGCCATCAATCTTAGTGGTATGATTTCTTCGCGAATGGATAAGCGTTTGTGCGAAATAGGAATACGCAAAGCTTATGGAGCTACTCGAGGTGATTTAATAAGACAGGTTTTATGGGAAAACTTACTACTAACCTGTATAGGAGGGGTAGTGGGACTGATTTTCTCATACATCATAGTACTGACTACGAGTAGTTGGATTCTAACTATTTTTGATGAATATGTAGATTGTGTAATGGCTACGTCTATGACTCCCGAAATGCTATTCAACCCGTATATCTTTTTAGTAGCGTTTGGTGTATGTGTTATTCTGAATCTAGTGTCTACACTTATTCCTACTATTCATGCTATGCGTTGCTCTATAATATATTCATTAAACACCAGAAAATAAGACTGCTATGATACGAATCATTATTAAACAGATCTGGAATCAGCGCCGACAAAATAGTTGGATCTTTATAGAGATGATACTTGTAAGCTTCTTCTTATGGTCGGTAGTTGAACCAATATATACTTTGTTTGCCGATATGTCTATCGAACCCGGCTACGAGGAGGAAAACCTCTATGTGCTTTCTTTCAATCAATATCCAACAACTCATCGTAAGTACAATGCAGAGCAGGATAGCTTAGCGATGCGGAGTGCAAATTTTGCAAGGATAGCTAGCTATATTAAATCAATGCCTGAAGTAGAAAGTAGTGTTATATCTGCAATGTTTTCATATCCAAATGGAAGATCCTACAATGGTATGGAGTTGGGTGTCGATTCGTCGATTATGTATTGTCAAATGTATAGGTATTGTAGCGCCGAAAAAGGTGATTTTTTTGAAACACTTCAGCTTCGTGATGCATATACAGGTGAGGTTATGAAACAAAAGCCAGTAATAGATTCTAACAAAGAGGTGTATCTAACAAAGAATTTAGCGGAGCAGCTATTCCCCGAAGGTGAAGCAGTGGGGCGAAAAGTAGAAACGAGCCAGAAAATTGCTGATTCGGCACGTGTGGTGGGAGTTGTCAGTGATTTCAAACATCGAGTGAATGAGCAACCTGGCAAAATGGCCATATTTGTAGAAAATGAAATCCGTTTTCAAAGCTATTCCTTATCGCCCATCTTATTACGTGTAAAACCCTCTACCAATTTAGTGGAGTTCGAGGGACGGTTTAGAAAAGAGATAGCGCCTCAATTGCAAATAGGGAATTTCTATTTCAATAAGATAGAGCAGATGGCGGATATACGGCGTATGTATGAACTTGAAAATGGTATTAATAATGCAATAAACCTCCGTTTATGCCTCAGTACATTTGCCTTGATTTGCATCTTTTTAGGTACAATAGGCACGTTCTGGATTCGAAGCCATGCACGTCGTCAAGAGATTGGATTGATGAAGGCAATGGGAGCTTCCTCTGCCAATATCATGAAGCAATTTCTAGCAGAAAGTTGGCTATTATTGACGATAGCTTTTATACCGGCTATGCTGGTTCAAGTTCACTTTTATAGAGAATCAATATTAGAAGATTATCGACAATTCCTCAATATGGATTATCTGCAAAATCAACCTATAGCCCATTTCTTAATTGTAACAGCTATTGTTTATATCGTTCTTTTGATAACAGTGCTTTTAGCTACTTATATACCGGTAAAACGGGCAACACTTGCTTTGCCATCCAACGCTTTGCGCGACGAATAATAGTAACAATAAAAATAATAAACTAAATAATACAATAATTATGGAAATCATTAAACTAACCTCAGTAAATAAGATCTATCGTACAGACGAAATTGAAACTCAAGCATTAGACAATGTGAACTTAGCCGTAAAGAAAGGCGAGTTTATGAGTGTGATGGGCCCATCGGGTTGTGGCAAGTCTACCTTGCTCAACATCATCGGTATGCTCGATGTGCCAACTAGTGGCACAGTAGAGATAAACGGAACCAATGTGGAGCAGATGAATGATAAACAACAAGCTGCTTTTCGCAATAAGAACTTGGGTTTTGTGTTTCAATCTTTTCATTTGATAAATTCTCTCAATGTAATCGATAATGTCGAAATTCCTTTGCTCTATCGCAAGATGAGTGCTAAAGAGCGTACACAGTTGGCTAAAGAGGTGCTCGAGAGAGTAGGGCTTAGCCACCGTATGCGCCACATGCCTACACAACTGTCGGGTGGACAATGCCAACGTGTAGCTATTGCTCGTGCTATTGTGGGCAATCCGGAGATAATACTTGCCGATGAACCTACAGGTAACTTGGACTCTAAGATGGGTGCCGAAGTAATGGACTTGCTTCATAAGCTAAATAAGGAAGATGGTCGTACCATTGTAATGGTTACACACAATGAAGAACAAGCTCGATTGACAGATCGTACCATCCGATTCTTTGATGGCTGCCAAGTACAATAGAGTTCTAGATAGACTATTCGATAACTGTTAACAACTATCATCTTATTTATATACACTTAGCACGATAACTGTTAACTATTATCACGTAAAATGCAATAACTGATAAATCGTTTATCACATATCTAAAAGACGAATGTAATGTTTAAACAATATTTTATACAAACCTGGGCACAACTCAAACAGCATCGTTTGATTAGTGTCATCACAATAGTAGCTACGGCATTGAGTATCTTTCTCATTATGCTGGTAGTGATGATGGATCAAGTGAAAGTTGCTCCCTTCTCGCCCGAATCGAATCGCGATAGATTTCTTCATGTGAAATTTGGAAGTATTACTAATGAAAAGTGGGGAGCTAGCAGTACTAGTAATGGACCTATGAGTTTGAGAACAGCAACTGTACTGTACAAATCATTAGAGACACCTGAAGTGGTGAGTACATATTGCG
>CAMTPH010000172.1 GCA_947074345.1 uncultured Bacteroides sp.
ATGAATTCTCTATGATATTGTTATCATAGAAATCATAATCCTCAATTATCAATTCGCTTTGTCTTATGCAATCTTCGATGTAGTTGTCCATTATTGAGCGATTTTATAATGTTCTAAGATTTGTACTCAAGAATATTGGGTCTTCATATAAAAAGTTATTTAATCAAATTTTACCTAGAAAGTATTATATCATTGTTCTATTATATGCGTAGAGGTGAAGTTACAACATACGTCAAATAATAATGTAATGAAAATTCTATGGAGATTATAAAGGTAGTTGTTACTTCAAAAGTGTATCATATTTCAGCCCAACATAGCTCACAGAAACCATTGTCATTGAAATGTAACTAGTAAATAAATCAAATATTTATATACTAGTTATAGTAAATGGTCATTTCTCAGCTGGCATACTCATTAAATGGTGGTACAGTTTTCAGTCAATATTTACATCTATAAAAATAATCAATTCGATATTCCACTTCGAATATCAGTATCCTTGAGTGAGGTATTTCTCTTGAGTCCAACTTTCTTACCGCCTCGCAAATTTATGGAGACTTCAATTCCGACACTTCTGGTTTGAATTCGCCACAATTTATTGTATGACAAACCGGGAGAGGATAAGGTTGTACGCGAATCCGCTACTCCATGCTTGTCAAATGGACTATCTAGAAAGGCTTTTACGAACATATTCCCATTCATAAGAGTCTTTGATAATGAAAATCCATACATGACACCGGGTTCATACCGAACCCAAGCCTTTGGTGTGTGCTTGTAGGAGGTAAAGCTAGCTTCGAGTTGCCAAGATGACGGAAGATTCAGCGACATGACTGATGTAGACCTGTAAAACCCATCCGATTGATTCAATGACATTTTAGAAGATGCAATATTTTGTATTCCTAAAGATGAGACATTACGTAAAGTCATCCATTGCCATGGTCGATAAGAGAGATACAATTCCAATGATAGCATTTTCATTTTAGAGATATTACTATAGGTTTCGATGACCTGAAAGGATGTCTCATTACTATCGAAAACGCTCATAATTGCGTTTCGAGTAAAGCTACCTGAAACAGTAGGACTGACTGACACTTTTTTTCCATAGAAAGAATAACCCAGCGACAAAGAATATGTCTTGGCATTGTTTAGTTCAGGTGAACCTTGCAATACGTCATTATCTGTTTTTCCGCCTATAAAAGGATTTAGCATCTGTAGAGATGGACGATTGACTCTCGAAGTGAAAGCCATAGAAAACTCATTGTCCCAATTTGGCTGCCACTTCAATTTCAAGGTTGGTAGATATGAAAATGATTGGCGTCGTGAATCCAAATCAGTTGACTCGTCATTTGCATACTCAAGCCTGTTGTTTATATCGAACCAAAGGTCATTTGATTTGGTTATGTACCATATCATATTCCAATCGAGCGAACCGATTATTTGTGTATACTCTAAGTTATCTACATTATCCATTGTTGGTTCATTGACATATTCCGAAATAGTCGTACCTCTTCTTAAATTGGCATTAAGCGTAAAGAGAGAGAATATTCTTTTAGTAAAATTCACTCTTCTGAAAAGTTGGAAATTGTGGGTATATAACCTGCCTTTGGTTTTAGCATCCGAGGTTGAGTTTATTGATAATTCTTCTATTCGGTAATTGCGATTATCAGGATTGAGAGTGAATCTATATCCTATCCTCCATTTCTGCGCATTGCTCTTCTTGAACTGGCTTGAATAGATAATATTTGCCTCCATTGTTGCATCCCAAGTGTCACTTATGCTCAGATACTTTGAAGATGTGGCAGCAGCTGTTGTATTATATTGCCCGTAATATATTTTTTCATTTCGTTCAATACCATTTATATGAAAATCGGCATATAGCTGACATAATGTATCTACATCCCATTGAAACATAGTTCGCCCTAGATGAGTATGTTTGTTCATACGATTTTTATCAGACGAAGTCACTGAATTGATACCGCTACTATATTTGTATTCATGAATCCATTGTTGGTCTCGTTGTCCCCATAAATCATAGGTATAGCCAGCGAAAAATTGAACTCTATTGATCACACCCAGCACGGATGCAGCACCCTTAGCTTTAGGTGTTGTTGCACCCAAACCATTAATATTTATATGATAACCTTCTATAGAATTACCTTTTGTAATAATGTTTATTACCGGTATACTTTCTCCAAATCTTTGGGCAGGACGCATAATTACTTCCACCTGTTTAATGTTAGAAGAAGGTATGCCCCTAAGTACTTGCGCAGGATCAGCATTTGCTATGCTGTATGGCTTTCCATTGAGATACACTACGTAATGACTCTTACCCGCAACATTGATTGTTCCATCGCTGTTGACCATCAGTAGTGGAACTCGATTTAATGCATTTAATAGATTGTCTTTTTGAGCATATTTATCTTTTGAAAGATTATAGATTATTCCATCATCCTGATTTTTTATGTAAAGCGGGCTAGCCTTAACAACTACCTCATCAAGGATTATTGGCTCTTTATCAAGAATTAATTTCAATTCACGTGATTCATCGGACGTTGAGATTGACAGGCTGTCTTCAAGAGTCAAGTATCTTTCTTTTTTTACTTGAATACGATATATTCCTTTTGCCAAAGATATTTCAAACCTCCCTAAATAATCCGTAGATATGTCATATATCAAGCTATCTGCACAAAATATGGAAATATTTGCGCCTTGAATTGGAAAGCTTTCTGTTGAGCACACAACAATCCCGTTAATATTTTCTGAATAAATGAACAAAGCATTAAATAGCAATACAATGCCTAAAACTATTCTCTTTCTCATAATTATTACCTATAAAAATTTACAGCTCATTTATTATTCTACTATACCCTTCAGTATGGAAATAAGTAGCATAAGAACTAGGATAAATAAACCTTTCATATAATTTTTTAGTTTATTTTACAAATGTAAATAGACTATCTAATTATAGATATATATATAAGTTCACTTTTTAGTTCACTTTTTATAAGTTATTCATAAATAGGTATATATGAAGTCTATAAAGAAGTAATAAACTTATCAAAGTCATCGGCAGAACCTTCTTCTTGGAAGATTTTAGAATATAATCTTTTACGAGTAGCAGTAATTGATTGCTTTGTACGGAGTACTAATTGTGCTATTTGTGCAGGTTTAAAATTCAGTTTTAGTAATATGCAAATACGAAGCTCAATAGGTTTTAGCTTATACATATCTTTCAACTTGGATAAGAAGTCGGGATATGTCTTATTGAGAACTTCAATAAGTGCTAGCCAGTCATCATCAGTTATAGTAATATCGTCATAAAATGAAGCTTGTTGAAACTTATTATATATATCTGAATCATGTATATCTGGGTAGTCTGCATTCTCTGCACCACATTTCTCTGCTGAATTATTGCTAGTTGCTACTTTTAATTCATTTTGAATTTC
>CAMTPH010000173.1 GCA_947074345.1 uncultured Bacteroides sp.
TGTTTCGCTGATAGATGTTACCGGAGTAAGCGAATTCATTATTTCGTGCGTCAACACACGTGTCAATTGAATCCATGCATCCATCTCTTTTTCATCAAGTTCTCTGTTGATGTTACTCAATGCAACAATGCGCAGCTCTTCCTCTTTAATCTTGATGCTAGAAACGCGAACGGATAACTGCACCGACTCTTGTCCATTGTCAAATTGAATCTGACCTTTATATCCCGAACGGACTTGTTCTAAAAGATGCATCAACGGTGTAGATTTATTTTCTAACTGACGAAGATGAGTAAAAACCGTCATTCCCAACAGTTGCATGGCTGCATTATTTTTTTGATAAACAGCACCCGACGGATTAAGCACCACAATCCCCGTATCAACAAAGTCGAGTATCAACTCATAATACTTTTCACGCTGCGCTACATCCTGTTTGGTATTGTACAAGATACGAGCTATCTTATTGAGCATACCGTTCACCTGCGATATATCATCTTGCGATGTATGTTCGTAAAAATGTATAGCGGCATCATCATTATCTATGGCATCGAGCAAAAAAGCCACCTTGCGAACTGGTTGCTTACAGATGCGATATAACCATCGAATGCAAAAAACCTCGATAACAACACCAATAGCAGCTATACCCCACATACCATAAATAGACGAAAAGGTAATACCGACACACATTATCAGCACAATGATTAAAGCAAAGAAGAACTGGTTTCTGAGTTTATGCCACATAATAAAAGGTATTAAAGTCCAAACTTCTTCATCTTGTTGTAAAGCGTTTGTCGGGTAATGCCCAGCTGTACTGCAACAGCAGATAGATTGCCGCTACATTGATCGATGGCAACAGTTATCATCTGTTTCTCCATATCTTCGAGCGTAGCAACTTCGGCATTTTGACTACTTGCTGATTGCGCCTTGCGTGGTAAATGAAAATAATCGGCCTTCAACCTATCACCCTCACTAATAATTATGGCTTTCTCGATAGCATGTTCCAACTCACGTATATTGCCATACCATGAATAGTCCATTAATTTCTTAACAGCCTCATCGGTTAGCGCAGTGATGCTTTTGCCATATTGGCGATTGAATTGTGCTATAAAACGCTTGGCAAGCGGTACAATATCCTCTTTACGTTCTCGAAGAGGAGGTATTTCTATATGAATCGTATTGATACGATAGAGCAAATCTTGACGAAAACGATCTTGCACAACCATCTCTTCGAGGTTGCAATTGGTAGCGCAAATCAATCGAATATCGACAGGCAGAGACTCATTATCACCTACCCGTACCACACTGCGTCGTTGCAAAACAGTCAGTAATTTAGCTTGCAGATGAAATGGCAGATTGCCTATTTCGTCTAAAAAAAGAGTTGACTGATTGGCTATTTCGAATTTACCGGCTCTGTCTGCATGAGCATCTGTAAAAGCACCTTTCTTGTGTCCAAACAGTTCACTCTCAAAGAGCGTTTCGGTGATTGCTCCCATATCTACCGCAACCATTTCGTGTGAAGCACGCGATGACAATCGATGAATTTCTCTTGCCAATACCTCTTTACCGGTACCATTTTCGCCGGTTATCAATATATTGGCATCAGTAACAGCTACTTTTTCAATCAGTAGTTTGAGCTTAGCCATTGCCGTGCTTTCTCCCCAATAAATTGCATTTGGTTGAGTCTTCGTTTTAGCCGATTTCTTTTCAGTGGGTTTGATAGCCGCCTGCAATGTTTCGACTAGTCTGTTATTGTCCCAGGGTTTCACTATAAAATCGATGGCTCCATCTTTTATTCCTTTTACAGCCAAGTCGATATCTGCATAAGCTGTAAATAGCACAACAGGCAACTGCGGACGAACATGTTTAATTTCGTGCAACCAATACAAACCTTCGTTACCATTATTGATGCCACCGTTAAAATTCATATCAAGCAAAACAACATCGGGGTGTACCGATTGAATAGTAGAAATCAAAGTATTGGGCGAGTTTAGCAGTATTATTTTATCGAAATAGTTTTTCAGTAGCAGTTCTACAGCAGACAATACTCCCCTATTATCATCTACTACAATTATTGTTTTATGTGTTTTCATTCCATCGATTATTTAAGACAAATGTAGAAAGAACACCGTTTTATTCCTAATATAGTTTAAGATATTTTTGCAATCACTTATTTCATTCGGTTTCTATTTATTGAAACGATGGTTCCACCGCAATGAAACAAAAGTTTTAGTTCAGCGAAAACAAAGTTTCACCCTATTGAAACTCTTGTTTCAACAAACAAAACCACCTGAAACCATTATACATCTGATAATCAACTGATTTAAATGTCAAACTAGAATTACAAAAGATAAGATAGTGCTTTATCAATACGAGGAAGGATAGGCGCAAAATGATTTCCGGGATTATATTCAAAGAGAACATCTATATTATTATTGCTCAAATAGTCAACCAAAACAGTGGTTTGATCATTAACTTCGCCAAAACGGGGTGCTTTCGACTTAGCTTCTTTTTCGCCCAATGATAGATAAACCTTACCGGTAGTATTTATAATTGGCTGTTTAACAAACCACTCCGAAAAGCCATCATACCAAAAAGAACCGGATAGACTACCAATAGAATTAAAGATAGTGGATTGAGACCATGCCCACATAGCAAACAATCCAGAGAGTGATGTGCCCAAAAGAATACGATTGGTGATTGGCATCGACAAGTCGCCCTCTATAGCAGACACAATCTTGTCTACCAGAAGCGAAAGAAATTGCTTAGCATTACATCCAAATGCTGCATCATGCGGTTTAACACCCGGGGCACTCCACGGAGTCAAATCATTGTTCCAGTCCATGCCCGAAATAACAACGATATTGGTTTGATGCTGTTCAGCTCGTTTTGCCATTTCATCTGCATCAAGGCCCATAGGTATAAGCATATATACCATCTGCCGACTGTCTACATCAAAACAATCGCACACCAAATTATTGATATGTAATGTTCGCTTTATCATTTAGTTCCATTTCATTTTAGACTTACAGAGCAAATATAAGAGAATTAATTATTCGATGTTATCACTATCTGTCTAAAAATCACACACCACTGTCTAATTATTAGACACTACCAATATATTGCAAAAACTCTAAATAGTTAATAATAAGTACATTGCATTTATGGCACGCTATCTGCAAATAGATTTATAGAATAAAAACAATACAGTAAACATGAAACAAATTTATTATGTTATTCAAACGATGAAACGAAGCATGGGAGCTAACATTAT
>CAMTPH010000174.1 GCA_947074345.1 uncultured Bacteroides sp.
TACTTCGAACCATTAGATAAAACTGTCAAGGAGTTCAACTACATCGAAGTCGGCAACAACCCTATCGACAACTTTTACGGCATAAAGCTAAAAGCAAAAGAAAGGGAAAAACCTACAGTCACAGTATCACCAGCTTCGGTTGACGAAAACTGGAATTTCTCCAACACTCGCTATAAAAATCTTTGGCAATCAGGTAAGGCACAGATAAACATTCATATTGCTAATATACCTAGAGAGCTGAGAAGTATGATACCCAATATCGTTTTGAAATATTCGGATCAGATTACTCGCAAAGAAGAGAACGTTCTTGCTGCCATTGACGAAAATGACTGTTTGACCTTTGACCTTAACCTTAAGCATCCTCAGTGGGCTTCCACTCGCCTAATTAGCAATATATTCATTATTCCTGGAGACACTCTTGATATTTACTTTCCATTGGATACATCTCTAGATTGTAATTCTGTCAAATACGAAAGTAAGGGTGAGTCTGCCATTATCTCCCAGTTCGTACCTGATTTCATCAATAAATACAACATGAAGGAGATTGACTATGATACATTAGACAAAACTGTGGCAGAGGGCAAAGGTGCTACTCAGTCAGTGCTTGAGCGTTGGGCCAATCAGGCTAATGAAATTATAGCTAATGAAGAACTTCGTCAGGCTCTTATCCATTCTTCTTTGAGCACATTCGGAAAGGACATTGCGATGATATCAACTGTAGCTAGCAAGTGTATTGAGGTTGAAGATTTGATTAGCAGATATGAACGCACTGCCTATATTTTTACTTCACTTGAAGATGGCAATTACAGAATAGACGAGAATCCGAACTATGTACCTTTAGATCTTGAAAAGATTTACGGTACACTGATGAATAACAGAGAACTCATCTACAATAATCCGCTGGCACTTTGCGAATATAGCCAGTGGGTATTCATCAACCGCACGCTCTACAATCCGCTGCTATCATATTATTATGAGGAATCTTTTGACGATCAAGGCAATCTAATAGACAAGCATCGCACAATAAAGTATGGCATGGCAGGAACTTTTATGAACGATATTCGCCTTTCGCAATCTGCAACTTTTGAGATGGAACAATCTCTCAAAGATATAAAGTTGGGAGTAGTAGAAGAATATAAGCAAGAACATCTAGGCTGGATGGCAAACAATATAGGAGGATTTCTTTCTGAAATTCAGAATCTTTGTGTGGCACAATCAATCGTTCAGGAGTATCGCAATTATGTCAAGACTACCGAGACAGGCAATGCCGAGAACGAAAACAAATGGAATAAAGAGCAGAACGCACTATGGAAGAAGATTACCGAACCATACAAGGGTAACACTCTTTTCATTGATTTCTGGCACATGAGCTGTGGCCCTTGTCGTGCAGGTATAATCAGACAGAAACAACAGGTAGAAGCTATGAATGATGAGCCTTTCAGGTTTATCTATATCAATACTATTCGCGAAAAAGACGAGGCTGAGAAATGGATGAACGAAAACGATATCAAGGGCGAACATATCTATATCAATCCAGAAGAATGGAATCAATTGGAAGGCATGATCAACTTCCGTGCCATTCCACGTGGCGTACTCGTTGACAAGAATGGCAAGATGATTGAAAGCAATTTCCATATCAGTTCGTTCAATAATGATCAATTGAAGGAGCTAATCAAGAAATTCTAATTACTCCATTTAGGAAATAACTCTAGTCTAAGAATTAATATGACGCTAAAAACAGGAAAATTATTATACTGGCTATCACCTATTTTAGGGGTTAGCATTCAATTAGTAATATATCTCATGGCAGGTTTTAGCAGTGCAGCACAAGAACCGGATTCATCATTTGCTCTTTTTGCATCATTGATACTGATACTTGTTGCCGACCTTGTTATATTAATTCTATCGTATAGTGCTTTATGGGCTATAATGCGTTTCAAGCAACAGTTCAAGTTGCTTATTGGAGCCCTGTTAATTGTATATCTCGCAATATGGATATTTATCGGAATAGCAGCAGGCTGCTATAACATGGGGATTTTTCAAATCGGCATCTATTGTAGTTGGGTCGCACTCTATATAGTACCTATTATTGTAGCTATAAAAAACGTCCTTAAAAAAAGCTTTGTAACTCAATACAGTTAAATGCGCCCTACTCAGCAACGTAAATAGGGCGCATTAAATTGTATTAGTAAATACGATCAGATTCTATTTATAAGTGTACCAATTACTTCCTTTATCACGAAATATATTTTCGGGATTATACTGTGCAGCTTCTTTAGAAGATAACTGTTTGCTCCATTTCACTCTTCCGTCAATCGCAGCTCCAGCACCTTTATTACCGTACTCGCTATAACGAGCCGTTTGTTCGTTGGCTTCGTTGCGCCAGTTATCCCATCCAGCCGGAAGAATATGGCTACCAAACTCACAATCAATAAAGGCAGTGGCAGCATAGGGGCGCCAAGGGCGACCAAGATATACTTTCGTTATATCGGGATTGGCTGTTAGCTTGCAGGCTTTAAATACATATCCAAATGGTTGGTTTGCAGGGGTGGAAGCCGCCGTAATGAAAGAGTTGCGTTTGCTATGAATGGTGCAACGCTCAAACAAAGCGGTAGCTGGGCCAAAAATAAAGTCGGTTGTTCCTTCGATGTAGCAGTTGGTAAACAACAAGTGAGTACCTTCTCTACCCGTATAAATGGTATCTTGATTGCCCAAGAAGCGACAGTTGATGAACATCAGCCTATCCCCCTCGGTATGTAATGCAACAGCTTGTCCTAGTTGAGCAGCATTGTTCTCAATTGTAAGGTCTTTGAACGTAATATCGTTGCCCTCTACCTTTATGGTATAGGTGCGAAACGTGCCCATCTTATCAATATTGGCATGATCGTCCCAAGTAATAATGGTTTTCTCAGCATCTTCACCAACCAATTGTACATTCTTCACCCACGATGGGATGATGAGTTTCTCTTTATATAGCCCGTTCTTGATATAAATAGTAACGGTATAGTCCATAAAAGCACGAACGGACTCCACCGCTTCTTGAATGTTGCGATATTGTCCGGTTCCATCACGAGCCACTACAATAGTGTCTTGTTGTTGCGCTTGCGCCAAAGAGGCGCAAGCAAATAGTAGAGAGAGTGTTATCCTGATAACCTTCTTCATACCATCTTATTTTTT
>CAMTPH010000175.1 GCA_947074345.1 uncultured Bacteroides sp.
TATCAACGTGTAGCCGAGTTAGATAATAGCGAGAAAGAGTTGCAAGCTGCTGAATACTTTTGGAATCAAGTAGTAAATACACGCTCTTTATCTTTTGGAGGCAATAGCCGTCGCGAGCATTTTGCAGAAGCTGACGATTGCTTTAGTTATGTGGAAGAGCGCGAAGGACCTGAAAGTTGCAATACCTATAATATGTTGAAGCTCACGCAAGGGTTGTTTCGCATGAACCCTCAAGCGAAATATGCCGATTATTACGAACGTGCTTTATTCAACCATATACTATCTACTCAGCACCCAGAGCATGGAGGATATGTTTATTTTACTCCGGCACGTCCTTCACATTATCGTGTTTACTCTAAGCCCAACTGCGCCATGTGGTGCTGCGTGGGTACAGGAATGGAGAATCATGGTAAATATGGCGAGTTTATCTACTCTCACTCATCCGACTCCTTGTTTGTAAATCTCTTTATACCGTCTCAACTCAATTGGGAAGAGAAAGGTATTAAACTCACTCAATTGACAGATTTCCCGAATGAAGAAACAAGTCAGCTTGTTCTCAAGTTAGATAAGCCTCAACAATTTAAATTGTTAGTTAGATATCCCGAGTGGGTGAATCAAAACGAGATGGTTATCAATTGTAATGGAGTAAACTATGCAAACGGGGCAAGTCCTTCTTCATACGTAACTATAGATAGATTATGGAGGGATGGTGATGTAGTTGATATCACAACGCCTATGCATACACGAATAGAAGAGATGCCCAATGTACCTCATTATATCGCCATTATGCATGGTCCTATTCTACTTGGTGCTAAAATGGGAACTAATGATATGGATGGATTGGTAGCTGATGATAGTCGCATGGGACACATTGCTCATGGGCCACTTGTACCTCTATTTGATGCACCCAAGATGATAGGTTCTAAAGAAGACGTATTGAATAAACTCAATCAGCTTCAGCCTATTGCCAATCGCCCATTGTCGTTTGATACATCGACTTTGTTTGAGGATAATCCATCGAGCCAAATAGTGTTAGAACCCTTTTATAAGATACATGATAGCCGCTACTCTATTTATTGGTTTACGATGCCCGAAGTTGAATATGCTACTTACAAGCAGAAACTAGAAGAGGAGGAGAAACAAAAGATAGCTATTGACAAACGTACAGTTGACGCTGTAGGAACAGGTGAACAGCAGCCGGAGGTAGATCATGGCATGATACAAGAGAATTCACAGTCGGGCTACCATCGCATGGAAGCATGGCGTAAGGCAGTCAATAATGGATTCTTTGAATATAAATTAGCAACCAATCAGCAAACCAATCTTTCGCTACTAATAAAGTATTGGGGAGATGAGCGAAATAATACTGAATTTGATATAGTAATTGATGGTAATATACTTGCTTGCGAAACCAATGAAGCAATTATTAATAATGAACCACAAAAGAAATTTATTCATAAAGAATACGTGATTCCTGAGTCGTTGCTACAAAATAAAAAGGATATAAATATACGATTCATTAGTAAAAACGATTTGCCAAGTAATGCTATTTATTATTTAAGGCTACTTTCAGAGTGTGACACTAATTCTCATTACAATAATTAATTAACCATTATATGAAAAGCATGAAGAAATTAATCTTGCTATTCTTGATTATACCAACAATAGTACAAGCGCAAAAGTATCAGCAAATTCCCAACGGAATTGAAGCTACAATCAATTCAATAGATGTCAAGTTAGAGTTTTACAATCCGGCAACTGTTAGAGTTCTTAAGTCGCCTCTAGGATGGAATTACTCAAAAGAGAGCCTGACCGTTATTGAAAAGCCACAAACGGTAAAACTTACAGAAAAGAGCAATGGCGAAAATGTGAGTTTGAAAAGTGATGCTATGGAAGTTATCTTAAACCTAAAGACGGGTGACATCTCCTTTTTGAATGATAAATCGGGATTATTACTACAAGAGAATGCTTCTCCTAGTTTTATTCCATTTGATGACGCGGGCGTTGAGACTTTCCGTGTAAAACAATCCTTTCAATTGGAGAAAGACGAACCTGTATATGGACTGGGTAGTCTTCAAAATGGAAAGATGTCGCAAAGAAATCAGCATCGCAATTTAGTACAAGGAAATGTAGAAGACGTAGTACCGTTCATCCAGTCGGTTAAAGGATATGGTATCTTTTGGGACAACTACTCACCCACTACATTTGCCGATCAAAATGATATTGTTTCATTTGAATCGGAAGTAGGCGATTGCGTTGATTACTTCTTTATGTATGGTGGGAATGCAGATGGTGTAATAGCTCAAATGCGTGCATTAACAGGAGAAGTACCTATGTTTCCACTTTGGACGTATGGTTTCTGGCAAAGTCGTGAGCGCTATAAAACACAAGAGGAACTTCTTGAGGTAGTAAACAAGCATCGTGAGCTTGGTGTGCCATTAGATGGTATTATCCAAGACTGGCAATATTGGGGCAACAACTACCAATGGAATGCTATGGAATTTCTTGATGGCGGATTCACAAACGCACAGCAAATGATTGATGAGGTACATGATAAT
This sequence comes from uncultured Bacteroides sp., assembly GCA_947074345.1. GTDB lineage: Bacteria > Bacteroidota > Bacteroidia > Bacteroidales > Bacteroidaceae > Bacteroides. Next base: position 2,559 of record CAMTPH010000175.1, read on the forward strand.
AATGCACACATTATTATTACCATTTGGTCAAGCTTTGGCCCAATGACAAAAGCATATCGAGAAATGAATGATAAGAATATGCTGTTTGACTTTAAAACATGGCCATTATCGGGTCTTGACACTTGGCCTCCCAATCCTGAATACCCATCGGGCGTAAGAGTATATGATGCATACAATCCAGAAGCTAGAGATATTTATTGGAACAATCTGATGCGCATATACAACATGGGTATGGATGGTTGGTGGATGGACTCAACAGAGCCTGACCATTTAGAGTTCAAACCCGAAGATATGGATACTAAAACTCACCTTGGTTCATTCCGTAAAGTGAGAAATGCCTATCCTCTAATGGCTGTTGGAGGTGTTTATGACCACCAACGAGCAGTTACATCCGACAAGCGTGTGTTTATTCTTACTCGTTCAGGATTTGCCGGTCAGCAACGCTATGGTGCTAATGTATGGTCGGGAGATGTTAACTC
>CAMTPH010000176.1 GCA_947074345.1 uncultured Bacteroides sp.
CATTGCAGGTATGTCTCCTTATAAAGTTGATCGCAATGACCCTAATGCACGTCATGGTGGCGACTTAGCTGGTATTGAAAAACACTTAGATTATTTCGTTGATCTGGGCGTTACAGCTTTGTGGTTTACACCTGTACTAGAAAATAATATGGAAGGTGGCTCTTATCACGGATATGCCACTACCGATTACTATAAAGTTGATCCTCGTTTTGGTACAAACGAAGAGTACAAGCAACTGATAGCTAAAGCACACTCTAAAGGTATTAAAGTGGTGATGGATATGATTTTTAACCACGCAGGTGTAGAGCACCCATGGATAAAAGATATGCCATCGAAAGACTTCTTCAACAATTACGATTTTGAGAACAACTACCTACAGACTTCATATAAGCTGACTCCACAAATTGATATTTATGCATCAAAATTCGATACCAACGAAATGGAGAATGGATGGTTTGTGCCTACTATGCCTGATTTAAATCAAAAGAACTCGCATGTGTACAAATACTTGGTGCAAAACAGTATGTGGTGGATTGAATATTCGAATATTGATGGTATTCGTATGGATACATACCCTTATGCAGACTATGATGCCATGAGCAACTGGATGAAAGAAATCAACGATGAATATCCGAACTACAATACAGTTGGCGAAACATGGGTAACAGAACCTGCATATACTGCTTGGTGGCAAATGGACTCTAAACTATCGGCTCCTAAGAATAGTAATTTGAAGACGGTAATGGACTTTAGTTTCTTCGATAAAATCAATCGGGCTAAACAAGAAAACACAGAAACTTGGTTTAAAGGATTAGACCTTATCTACAATAATTTCTGCTACGACTTCTTGTATCCAAACCCTGCTTCGGTATTGGCATTCATCGAGAACCATGATACCGACCGTTTCTTAGCCGAAGGTGATAATTTGCCTATGCTCAAACAAGCCGCGACTCTATTGTTGACTACTAGACGTATTCCACAATTGTATTATGGTACAGAAATCATGATGAATGGGGTGAAACAAAAAAGTGACGGTTATGTGCGTAAAGACTTTCCTGGTGGTTGGCAAGGAGATACAGCTAATGCATTTACAGCTGCCGACCGTACAGCTATTCAAAACGATTGCTACAATTTCTTTAAGACAATTTTGAATTGGCGCAAAGGGAATGAAGTTATTGGTAAGGGCGATATGGTACAGTTTATGGTACAGGATGGTGTTTATGCTTATGCTAGAGAGTATCAAGGGAAAACAGTATTTGTGATGCTTAACGGAACAGATAGCGCAACTACAGTATCTTTAAAATATTATCAAGAGATATTAAATGGAGATACACAAGGAAAAGATATATTGACTGGTCGAACAATTGTATTGAAAGATCAGTTAACTATGAATCCTAGAGAATCATTGGTATTAGAATTATAATAAAGTTATTAAGATTGTAAAAAGGGGAAAGCTCGTGATTGAGTTTTCCCCTTTGTTGTATAGTTGTATGCAATTAATTACAAATAGATACCAAATCCGATTTTAATACCGAACTTAGACATATCGCTTTCGTTGAAACACCAATTATAATAAACAGCTGGTTCGATAGTTACTGTTTTAGAAATAAAGAATGCATAACCTGCATCAACTCCTAATCCAAATCCAGTATCTTTATGTCCTCCTTTTAAACGAGTATGATCCAATTTAAGACCGGCACCAACATAAACACCTGTTTTATTGAAATAGTAACGGCCACCAGTACCTAAGCTATAGCTGCTTCTAGGTTTACTCCAGTCTGCTCCTGCTTCTACCAATAAAGCGATTCCTTCAGTAAGGAAATTACCCGCTTTTACTCCTAATCCAAATTGAGCTTTCTCAGCTTTACTTACAGAAAATCCTACACCTGTTGTGTATGGATTAATGACCCATTTACCTTTTTCGAATTGTGCGTGTGCTGCCATTGATACTACCAATAGGCACACCATAAATACTAACTTCTTCATTGTTTTATAAATTATTTATTCAAATGTTTTTGTTGTTGTTCTTCTTCACGACGCTTCTGTTGTACTTTCTCTTTTTTGCGCAATACTAGCCAAAGTGTAAATACAATAATATATGAAGCGATGATAGTTAGTGCTTTTTCAGTACTACTTATTTCGGTGTTGCGTGGAGCTAAATAAAAAGCGGTAACAGTGATGTATATCAATAAAGCCACTGTAATCCAAGTAGATTTCTTTAGTTTTTTCATTAAAGTCTAAGTTATTTTGTTTTCAATCGTTTCGTTTTGCTATTCCAAGAGGTAAACCATATAATGGCTATTAACACACATATTATACCTACAAAGTAAGAGATAAAACTTGAAAGTCCCAAACCTTCGGGGGCGATACATATATATGTAGAGCATACTGCAGACATAAATAGAGCCGGAATAAGGGTCAACCAATATGTTTTGCGGGCTTTGACAAGATATACTGTAATAGCCCAAAGTGTAAATACGGCCAATGTTTGATTGATCCATGCAAAATACCTCCAAATCATATTAAACCCGTTGGCATCGCGCAAGCTATAAAGCAGTAATGTGATGGCTGCTGCAAACAATGGTATACATATATAGAGCCTATTGCGAATACTTTTTTGTTCAAGCTTCAAGAAGTCAGCAACTATCAAACGAGCCGAACGAAAAGCTGTATCGCCCGATGTGATGGGTGCAGCTATTACTCCAAGAATTGCAAGAATACCTCCTACAGCTCCCAACCAATTGCGAGTTATTGAATTGACTATCACCGATGCGTTATTTTCTTCCATACCGTTTTCGTGAAAAAAGTAAGTAGCAGCAGCGGCCCATATCAAAGCAACTATTCCTTCGGTAATCATAGCTCCATAAAATACAGGACGGCCATGATGTTCATTAGTCATGCATCGAGCCATCATAGGACTTTGAGTAGCATGAAAACCAGAAATAGCTCCACAAGCTATACTAACAAACATGATAGGAAAGATAGGTAATGTA
>CAMTPH010000177.1 GCA_947074345.1 uncultured Bacteroides sp.
CTGACTCCAACCTTTGTTAACCTTAAATCTAATACTATGAAAAACACAATGCAAAGATACGTACTTCTGCTAAATTTGCAAATTATACAAATAAAAGTGTATGCTAAATAACATAGTTTAAAAGAATTAGTCTATTTAGTTGCTATTTTGATAAGAAAAAAGCACTTCAGAGGATAACGGAATGGTATTTTGATTACTTTTGCGCCCGCAAATTCATATTACGATATTAAGCAAATGAAAAAAGTATTTTGTGCAGCGATGACGTTCGCTGTAGTGTTGGCTAGTTGCTCACCAACCAATCAAAGTAAAGAAGCAAATCAAGTAATTGAAACACATGTACTCCACGCTGAAGACGTAGAATCACTTTCTCCAGACTCAGTAATTGCAATCTTAAAAGCCGGCAATGCAGACTTTGTAAGTAAACACTCTCACGACAGAGATGCAATGGCGCAACTAATCGAATCAGCAGAAGATGGTCAACATCCATTGGCTATTGTTTTATCTTGCATCGACTCACGTGTTCCTGTTGAAACTATTTTCGACAAAGGTTTAGGAGATTTATTTGTTACACGTGTAGCTGGTAATGTTGTTAGTCCTGACGTCTTGGGTAGCATGGAATATGCTTGCGAACACTCAGGTTCTAAAGTAGTAGTTGTGTTGGGCCACGAATGTTGTGGTGCTGTACATTCGGCATGCGAAGGTGTACAAGCAGGCAATATGACTCAAATGTTGAATAAGATTCAACCAGCTATCGAAGACTGTACTTCTGATCATGCAGATCATCATTCAAGCGAATTTCAAAACAAAGTTGTATACAAGAATGTAGAAAACATGGTAACACGTGTTCGCCAAGAGAGTGAAATCTTAGCCGAGTTAGAACACGAAGGACAAATCAAAATCGTAGGTGCTGTTTTCAATCTACATACAGGTTTAGTAGAGTTTATTTAATCTACCTCATTAAAAACAAAGCATCCATATCACTTTATAGTTGTGATATGGATGCTTTCTGTTTTGTATCTACTCTATTTTCTCAATTCCTTTATCTTTTGTTTGGCAAATTGCTGCATATCAGCTTCGCTAGATGATTCTACTTTCTTATACCAAAGTATAGCATTTGCTTTGTCTCCATTCAGTTCATAACAGCGGGCCAAATTTGATAGAATAATATAATCAGATGGATCAATCACGCTCGCTTGTCTTAACAGTTTAATTGCTTCATCATATTCATTGCGTGCAATATGTGCTATTGCTAAGTTCGATATATTCATCACACTGTTGGGGTAGATCAATAAAACCTCTTTGGCTATTTGTTCCATATTATCGAGCAATCGCTTATCTTCGGTATGATAAAGAGCCAATTGATAGTTCTGTATAGATGACAAAAAATCATCTGCATTTTTGGAATAATCCTCGTTGTTAATCCATTTCCAATTATTGCCATTCGCACCCGAACGGCGAACTGTTTCAATAACCTCTTCTGTAAAAGGTTGCCAATTCTCTTGTTCGCCCAATAGGTAAATCTTGCCAAAACGCATATCTAGCCTATCTGGATACAGAGCTATGCCCTCATTGATAACAGTATAACATCTACTCAAATAATCCTTATCCATTCGAAGTTGACTACCCATATATCCAGCATCATTTCCTAGTGAATCTTTTAATACGAAATTTGAATTTGCTTGTGGTTCTTTTGAGATTACCACCTCTTCGGATAGAGATTTTATATAGTAATAATTAAACTTAGCCGTATAGAGTTCGGGATCTTGAGGAGATGATAGTTGCCATTCATTAATCAATTGCCCCATGTGAAGTGTATCGTTATTGGCTATGTATTTATCAAATTGCGCAGCATAATTTTGTGCTACAATATGCTGACTAGCTACTGATAAGAACAAAAATAGTAGACTGTACCATTGCTTTTGCATAATAGATTTAGTTTTAAATTAACTTACTCAAATATAAACATAAAATACTCATACACCTAACAATCATCTTTCTTTCATATAGTTAGATATCAAAAAAGGTTTCATATCGCTTTTGCGACATGAAACCTTTAATTTATTTATAAAGACAAACGAATTTTACTCTTCGTCCATCAAAATATCAAGAATCTGACAAGCAGCTTTGGCTACTGGAGTACCAGGACCAAAGATAGCCGCTACACCCGATTGATACAAGAAGTCATAATCTTGAGCAGGGATTACACCACCTGCAATTACGATAATATCTTCACGACCCAATTTCTTTAACTCTTCAATGATTTGAGGAACCAAAGTTTTGTGTCCTGCTGCAAGTGAAGAAACACCTACTACATGTACGTCGTTCTCTACTGCTTCGCGAGCTGCTTCAGCCGGAGTTTGGAACAATGGTCCCATATCTACGTCGAAACCACAGTCAGCATAACCGGTTGCTACAACTTTAGCACCACGGTCGTGACCATCTTGTCCCATCTTAGCAATCATAATACGAGGCTGACGACCTTCTTTCTTCGCGAACTTCTCTGTTAACTCGCAAGCTTTTTGGAAGTCGCTATCGTTTTTACTTTCTGATGAATACACGCCTGATATAGTTCTAATTACTGCTTTATAACGACCTACTACTTTTTCGCAAGCCAAAGATATTTCGCCCAATGTAGCGCGAACACGAGCTGCTTCAACAGCTAGTTCAAGCAAGTTGCCTTCGCCTGTTTCTACACACTTAGTAATTGCTTCGAGAGCTTGATCTACTTCACCTTGGTTACGACCCTCTTTCAATCTCTCCAAGTTTTCGATTTGTTCTTTACGAACAGCAGTGTTGTCAACTTCAAGAATATCGATAGGATCTTCTTTTTCAAGGCGATATTTGTTAACACCTACAATAGTTTGCGAACCGCTATCGATACGAGCTTGAGTACGAGCTGCTGCTTCTTCGATACGCATCTTAGGAAGACCAGTTTCGATAGCCAATGCCATACCAC
>CAMTPH010000178.1 GCA_947074345.1 uncultured Bacteroides sp.
AAACTTCCGCATACTGCGGCGTTTCATTATCAGTTCGCTAAAGTTCTCCATATTCATTCAGAATTATCTTATTTTAGATAATGCAAACTTAGCTAAAAAACATCATTTATATGCAAATAATGATACAAAAAGGCGATTGCATGGGCTGTGCGCCACCATAACAAGCCGATGTTACATGACCGATAAAGCGTGTAACATATACGCAAACAAAAAATCAGCACTACGCATCGGCTATTAGCGGTAGTTTATATCTTTGCCCCACAATCTATAATTAACCAATACAATATGAAAAACAGACTATCTACGCTCTTGCTTGCATTGGCTCTATTTGCAATGCCCACACAAGCAAAAAAGAAGAATAAAAACAACCCGGCACTATTCACCTCATTCGTTTATCAAGGCAACGATCAAGTGTACAATGACAATCCACTCGCTGCCAACGAATTTTATTCGCCCATCTTACAAGGCTGTTACCCCGACCCGAGCATCACACGCAAAGGCAACGATTACTATCTTGTGAATTCATCATTCGCCTTCTTTCCCGGTGTACCCATCTTTCACAGCCAAGATTTGGTTAACTGGACACAAATAGGCAACGTGCTCGACCGCGAAAGTCAACTGAACCTAACCCAGGTTGAAGCACGCGAAGGCATCTATGCACCCGATATCATGTACAATCCCAACAACGATACATTTTATATGATAACTACACACATCGGAGGCGGTTGGAGCAACCTGGTTGTCAAGACCAAAGACCCGCTAAAAGGATGGAGCGACCCTGTGGCACTCGACTTTGGCGGTATAGACCCTGCCCTATTTTTCGATACCGATGGCAAAGCCTATGTGGTGCACAACGATGCACCCGAACAAGCACTATACGACGGACACCGTGTGATTAAGATTTGGGAGTACGATACCGAAAAAGACCAAGTAATAAAAGGTAGCGACCAGGTGATTGTTGATGGCGGTGTAGATATCATGCAACAACCCATCTGGATAGAAGGACCACACATCTACAAAAAGAATGACAAATACTACTTGATGTGTGCCGAAGGTGGTACAGGCGACTGGCATAGCGAGGTGATATTTGTGAGCGATAGCCCCAAAGGCCCTTACACACCGGCAGCGAATAACCCCATCTTATCGCAACGCTATTTATCGCCCAACAGAAGCAACAAAGTAGATTGGGCAGGACATGCCGATCTTGTCGAAACGCCCGACGGAAAATATTATGGTGTATTCTTGGGTATTCGCCCCAACAATCAAGACTTGGTAAACACCGGTCGCGAAACATTTATGCTACCCGTTGAGTGGGATGCCGAATTCCCTGTATTTGTAAACGGATTGATACCGCTTACCCCTAAGTTAAAACTACCAGAAGGAACAACTAACCAAACCGGACAAAACGGATACTTCCCCAACGGAAACTTTACATTTACCGATACCTTCGATGCCCCTCAACTCGATCATCGATGGATTGCCATGAGAGGCCCACGCGAAACATTTGCCAAGCCAACCGCCAAAGGATTGCAGATTACTCCTACCCCTGTAGCAGTAACCGAGCGCAAACCAATCTCTGCCCTCTTTCATCGTCAACAACACAAAACATATACTGCCACCACTACGCTCAACTATCAACCCCAGTCTGAGCAAGAGATGGCCGGACTTGTTTGCTATCAAAACGAAGGTTACAACTATACATTTGGCATTACCAAAGAAGGAGAGCAAGAGTGCATCGTACTGTTACGCACCGAAAACGGTATTACTACCCAAATAGCAAGAGAGTTCATAGCACTCAATGGCCCTGTGCACCTACAAGTAGCAGCCAACGAGAACGATTATCGCTTTAACTACGCTTTCGACGATGAACCATTTGCCAACTTAGGCGGTACAGTTTCGGGAGACATCCTATCGACCAATGTAGCCGGTGGATTTACCGGTAGTTTGGTGGGCATGTATGCTAGTTCTAAGAAGTAACAGCTTCAATTTGTCAAGAGCATATTTACAGACATTTAACGATTGGATAGATAGAAAAACCTATTTCTGGTTAGTAAATAAAAGGATTAGAGGTTTTGTGTAAAAGATGCAGAGCAAAATAAAAAACAAAAGGAGGTTTTAGAGAAATGGTACTGACCAAAAAGTGCCTCTACAAGCCTTCTGACAAGTATGAATAAACCAAAAAGGAGAAAACAAATGTTTTCTCCTTTTTGCGTGTATTAGTCCGAATCTAATTCAAGCTTGATAATACAAAGATAAACTATCGCTTTGAATTATGCCATAGCATAAACAGACTTAAACCTCTGTATCTCTATCTAATTATCCTCATTTGGTAGATTACCTTATCCAGCTCGGTAGACTAGGTAGTCTAGCTTGGTGGACAAGGTAACCCACCACGCTAGATAAGGTAGCCTATGTTTTAGGTTGTAATAGGCTGATTGTTAGGTATAGCATTTTACGTTGTTAAGTGTATTATTTTACATCGTTAAATGTAGCATTTTACCTTGTAAAGTGTGGCATTTTATGGGATAGTAGTTAATAGTTATTGGGGAAGGTTTGGAGGGTAAGAATGAACCACGCTTTGGAGCGCTAGATTACATATATTTATTTGAAAACTAGCATAATAAATACTATACAATTATTCCACAAGCATTAACTGTTTATCTATAAATGCTTATCAACCGTTATCTTCTCAACAGCACCATTCGCAAAAAGGAATTGTTTCTTTTTCCTATCAAATACAGGATGAAACTTATGAATGATACGATGATAGTTAGGTGAAAGAATAACGATATTCTTCGAATCATTATTTTGTGATTTTACGAAGTAATCAATATGATGAGCCTCAACAACACTTCCACCATGAATATCCCCTATTCGTTCACCGGATATCTGACAACGATAATCATATAGTTGTTTCAGATTATTGCATATACTATGAT
>CAMTPH010000179.1 GCA_947074345.1 uncultured Bacteroides sp.
TGAAGTATTTGTCTAGCAACATTAAATATCCTACAATCGCTCAAGAAAATGGAACACAAGGACGTGTAATCGTTCAGTTCGTTGTAAACAGAGATGGTAGTATCGTAGACGCAAGAGTTGCACGTAGCGTTGACCCTTATCTTGATAGAGAGGCTCTTCGCGTAATCAACGCAATGCCAAAATGGAAACCAGGTATGCAAAGAAACAAACCAGTACGTGTATTATATACATGTCCGGTAATGTTTAGATTGCAGTAATCTCAATCATATTGTAAAAGGCTGCAATCTATTGCAGCCTTTTACTTTTTTATTTTTATCTTTAATAACCCTGAATTTAGAATGTACAAAGCATCCCAACTACTTGATGGTATAAATTCTTATATAACCAACCTTTCTTATCTTCGTCAGCCAATAGAGCTATATACTCCTATCGAATATACTTTATCTTTGGGAGGAAAACGTATACGTCCTCTTTTCCTTTTATTGGCTTACAATTTATACCGGGATGATATCGAAAAGGCCTATTCGGCTGCCGCCGGAATAGAAATGTTTCATAACTACACCTTATTGCACGACGATTTAATGGACCGTTCTGAAATGCGTCGTGGCAAACAAACCGTTTATAAAATATGGGGCGATAATACAGCTATTCTTACAGGCGATGTTATGACTGCTCTTGCTTTTCAATATGTTTCTAATGTTGACGATCAGCATCTGAGAGATGTATTAATGACTTTCAATACAATGGCTATCGAAGTTTGTGAAGGTCAACAATGGGATATCGACTTTGAAAAAAGAGACGATGTAACAGAAAACGATTACATTGAAATGATTCGACTAAAAACATCTGTTTTATTGGCTGCTAGCTTTAAAATAGGTGCTATACTAGGAGGCGCTTCTTCTAGCGATGCTCAATATCTTTACTCATTTGGTGAAAAGGTAGGATTGGCATTTCAATTGCAGGATGATTTATTGGATGTGTATGGCGATCCTAAAACCTTTGGTAAAAAGATTGGAGGCGACATATTGTGCAATAAAAAAACTTATATGCTTATCAAAGCATTCGAATTGGCAGACAATAAACAGAAAGAAATATTACAGCAGTGGATCGATGCTAATGATTTTGATGCTAACGAAAAGATTGCTGCTGTTACTGATATATACAACCAACTTGATATTAAACAATGTTGCGTACTCAAGATTAATGAGTACTATCAAGCCGCACTAACAGACTTAAATGCTTTGTCTGTTGACTCTTCTAAAACGACTGAACTTAAAGATGTTATTGGAAAATTAATGTATAGAGATGTGTAAGTAAATATGCCTTATAGAAGATTACCAAATACAGATCAAGCCCGCGTCAGAGCTTTAAATGCAGCTGTTAATAAAGGAGATAGAAGTGATATTCGTCAACTACCTTTTACACTACATGTGTTGTCTGAATCACGTAACTTCTTAAAGCGCTTTGAAGTGGCTCATAGCTATTATACAAACTGTTATGAAGCTCAAGTTAATGAAAGTGGCAAGCATCAAGCTAATGTGAAGATTGCTCGTTTGTATCTTTCACACTTCATTCAAGTACTTCATATGTGCATTGCTCGCGGTGAGATTAAAGCCGAAGTAAAACGTTTTTATGGCATTGCTATCGATGTGACTACTCTACCTGACTTAACATCCGAAGCCAATATGGTTGAATGGAGTAAGAAAATTGTTGAAGGTGAACAAAAAAGAGTCGCAATGGGTGGTGTGCCAATTTATAATCCTACTATTGCTCGAGTTAAAGTTCATTGCGATTTGTTTATTCAGAGTTATGAAAAACAAAAGGCTTTACAAGCTTTGACTAATAAAAGCCTCGAAGAACTTTCGGCTATGCGAAGCAGAGCGGATGAATTGATACTCAGCATATGGAATTGTGTTGAGGAAAAGTTTCAAAATATATCAGTAGCCGAAGAACGATTAACCAAATGTCGCGAATACGGTTTAATTTATTATTATCGCACTGGCGAAAGACAGCCACAATTATTTTAAATAAATGCTTATAGATTCTCATGCTCATTTGTTTTTAGAGCAATTCAATGAAGACCTTGCTTCAACAATAGAACGTGCCAAACAGAGTGGTGTAACGCATATTTTTATGCCCAATATTGATAGCTCTACTCTGAAACCGTTATTAGATACTTGTGAAGCGTATAAAGATATCTGTTATCCCATGATTGGTCTTCATCCAACCTCTGTTGGTGATAATTATCTTGATGAATTGGCAGTGATTGATGCCGAATTAGCTAAACCAAATAACTATGTTGCAATTGGTGAAATTGGTGTAGATCTATATTGGGATAAGACATTTGTTAATGAACAAATAGTTGCTTTTGAACATCAGATAAAGCTAGCATTAAAGTATGATTTACCTATCGTTATTCATCTCAGAGATTCGTTCAAGGAGATTGTGCAAACACTTAGTAAGTATAAGAATGAACCTTTAAGAGGAATCTTCCATAGCTTTGGAGGTACACTCGATGAGGCTTCAGAGTTATTGTCGTTTCCTGGTTTTATGTTGGGTATTAATGGAGTTGTAACTTTCAAAAACTCTAATTTATCAGAGGTTTTAGTTGATGTTTCGTTAAGTAGAATTGTTGTAGAAACAGATTCTCCTTACTTGGCCCCAGTGCCATATAGAGGAAAGAGAAATGAATCTGCTTATGTAAGCAGTGTAGCTCAGAAGCTTGCAGAAATCTATGATACAGAGTATCGGGTTGTCGCTAACATAACATCAACCAATGCTTTAAAAGTGTTTGGAATGACGAAATAAGCAGTTTAAGGTTTTAAAATATATTAATTTAAAGCTTTTCTGTAAGATAAAAAAGTCATAATGCTTTAGAAGAAGAAAAAAAAGAATACATTTGTGGCAAGAAATATTTCCA
>CAMTPH010000180.1 GCA_947074345.1 uncultured Bacteroides sp.
TGTGTACGCGATGTTAAACCAGGTGATCCTAATTTCAATCTCAAGTATTAAACAAAGCAATTTATGAAACAGAATAAAACTATATATCGCAACCTTATCAAACACCTATCAGTATTTGTATGCATGTTAGCATTACTCACTGCCTGCCAAGATGAAACATTGATAGACAACTCTTGGGAAGTAAATGAAAAGGGAGAAGTATTGGTTACTTTCAATGCACAGATGTGCGAAGAGCAACAAGTTGCTACACGCGCCATTGATAGTGATGGTAAGGCTATTCAGACTTTTTGGTTATTCTGTTTCGATGAATTTGATGGATTTATTGGTCGTGCCAAAGCAAGTGGATTTGAGATTAATGGAACAACTCAAACAGCAGGAACATTCAAAGCATTGATTCCTTCAAATACAAACAGCATTCATTTCATGGCTAATGTTAACATGGATGGATTTAATGACTACGACTATCTAGCAGCTTCGGAGAGTAATGTAATTGGCAACCTAACAGCAAACTCGGGTAGATTGACTTATTGGGGACGTAACACCTATAGTGGGGGTATCAATAATACCAATAAGAATCAATTGGTTACACTTTATCGTAGCCAAGCTTCTATCTTGGTCGAATCAGCAGTTAATGCTTTCAAATTTGAAGGTTTCTCCATCTGTAACTATTGGTTAACCGGAACTATTGCTCCATCAAGAAGAGAAGCATTAACAGCAGACGAAGCATTTAATTGGTCACCATCAGCACCATTTGTTACTTTACCTGCCAATGGCATTATAGGGCAAAATCAAAAAGATGTAAGCAAAGCAGAGTTAAAAGAACAGTTCTTATTCGAACACGAAAACACAAGCGATAATCCAATCTTCTTGATTGTAAAAGGATACTCTGAATCTGCAAAAGGTAGCTTCTATTACAAACTTCAAATTATAGACCCAAATAAGAATTTCTATCCCATTAATCGTAACTATCAATACAAAGTTACTTTCCAAGGAGATCCTGGTAAGGGATATGCTACACACGACAAAGCTGTCAATGGTGTACCATTAAATAACCAGCTCTTTAATATTGACCCTACATTGCCATCAATATCATCTGATAAAGAGAGTTTGAAAATCGAAATAGGTACTACTGTTGTAGTTTCAAATCAAAGCACTTTAACAGAAGAGGTGATTGATGGTGAGACTTATTACAGATTCAATATCCCCTATTCGTATTCAATATATGATGAAAAAACAGATAGTTATTCTGAAAAACCATTAGACGAAACAACATGGGTCGCTAATGATAATTTGGCGAAAGAGTTAAATATCAATACAGATGTAGAAAACAAAAACATCAAGGTATATCTTAAAAACAGGCCACAAGACGACTTACGTATTATCAAACTACGTGCTCGCGCATCGTCTTTGTCGCGTGAAGTGACTATCTATATTGTAAATGAGTTTAATTTTGAACCGGTATTTGTTACTAATAAGTTAGAAAAGACTATTGGTAGCGCCAATGAAGCAACCTATACCTTCTGTATTCCCGAAAGTTACCCTACTACACTCTTTCCTATTGAGTGCAAGATTATGACTAAATACTTGAACCCAACAGAAGAGTTGCCTCTTGAATTTGAAGAAGATGGTACTGGTTATAAGTTTATCAAGAAAATTGAAGCACCAGGAGTTTACACCATGACATTCAAAAATGTTGTAGGTAATGAAAATAGTGGTACAATTCAAATTGAAGCAGATCATTTTGCCACAGTTGAATCTAGTTTTAACTATGTAAGTTCACTTACTAAGTTGAGTTCTACTAAAAGTGAATTAGATATTAAACCTATTCGTAATGAACAAACTCTTTTCAATCTAACAGCTAAAGCGGGAGAAACGATTACACTTCATACGCGTTATCAAACATTGATAAGCCCCACTCCTAGTAGCGTTACAACTAACAATGGATTGAAAAGTTATACATTCACAGCAAGTGCAAGCAACAATATCACACTTCAGTCTGATAAACCTGCATGCGAAGAGGTTATAACAATAGAAGGTTCAGAAAGCAAATCATTAATGATACCAATAATTAACTCGGAACCAAGTTATACATTTAATCTTAAAATTAATGGAGCATCAACAACTGAGGTTGATTACAAAACCGAATTAACACCTATCGAGTTGGAATTTAATATACCTGCTGGAGCTGTAAAGAGTACAGGCGAACATTTTAGCTACTACTTATTTTGCAAAAACCTTGATATAGTTTCAATTCCAAGTGGAGCAACATTGACCCGCATTGCAGCCGGTTATATCTATACGCCAGCAACAACGGGTAATCAAACTCTTAACTTTAAAACAAATACTGTAGCAAGTGCAGAAAGTATCCGACTATTTACCGATGATAAAGAAATCGTGTTTACAGAAGAAATCGTGAATTATACTAATACACCTATAAAGGGTAATATTGTTTATGGACCAGTGAACGACATATTTGAAAATGTACCAGCCGGACATTTTGTAGCTGTTGAAAATGTAAGTGGTATTCGAGTAGGTTTAATTAATTTCACAACAGACGGCAAATATGAACTTTCATTCTATCCAGATTACAATCTAGGTACTACAGGAAATATATATATCAGTTACGCTCCTGGAACTGGCTTTATATATCAAATGAAAACTTCGGTTGATGAATTATATACAAACTCAGAAATCAAACTCGTGCGTAGTTAAATCTATTGTTCTAATTACATGAGCGTACATACTTTAAAGAAGGATATTTTCGTTTTATTGCAATAAAACTGCAAAGCTTATGCAATAAAACTGCATATAAGATGCAATATTAATGCAGAAGGCATGCAGTATTACTGCAAAACGGTTTGCAGTAATACTGAAATATTGATGCAGTAACTTAAAATAT
>CAMTPH010000181.1 GCA_947074345.1 uncultured Bacteroides sp.
TACCATCCGACACGTATGTTCCGGCAGGCCACAAGAATGGTTTACCACCCATAGCAGCTGCAATCATTTCAATAGATAAATAAGATGGACTTTGGAATGAAGAGCGTCCGCGTAGATCGATAATATTCTTACCACCTTGCACTACACGAAGCTTCAAGTCTACCCAATCCGCACCGGAGATACGGCCCGACTCAATCAAATTAGTCAATGGTTCGCCTTCAATTTTTGTAGTCGAAGCAAATACAGCCATTTGTTCGCCATGTCCGCCATACGTACGGCAATTCTTAATCTTAGAAGTAGGCAGTTTGAAGTATTTGCACAATTCGCTTCTCAAACGAGTACTATCCAATGCAGCCAATGTAGACACTTGCGATGGTTTTAAACCAGAATAAATCAATGTAATCAAACCAGTAATATCGGCAGGATTAAACACCACTACTACATGTTTTACATCCGGACAATATTGACGAATATCCTTTCCAAACTGAGCTGCAATTTCGGCGTTTCCTTTCAACAAGTCTTCACGTGTCATTCCGGCCTTGCGTGCTGCCCCACCCGAAGATACGATATATGCCGCACCGTCAAATGCTTCTTTAATATCAGAAGTATATGTAATATTTACATCGTCAAAACCGCAATGAAACATTTCTTCAGCCACACCTTCCAAAGCGGGGGCAAAGGGGTCATACAAACAAATATTAGGAGTCAATTTCATCATCAAGGCTGTTTGAGCCATGTTAGAACCAATCATGCCGGCAGCTCCTACAATTGTCAGCTTTTCGTTAGTTAGAAAGTTCATAATATATTTATTTTAAAGTGAATAATAGTTAGTTATTTTAAACTACAAAGATAACGGCTAACAAGTCAGAATGTTCATTGAAAATAGTTGTAAACCATAATGAAAAGTAATAGCAAATAAACTTGTTATCATTTTATTCGTTTATCTTTGTAGTAAAATCAAAGAGGTTTTTCAATGATCGATTGAAACGCTTCGCAATAATTTATCTATATATGGCTATCGAACTAGGCAAATTCAATCACCTGGAAGTTGTAAAACGAGTAGACTTTGGTGTGTATTTAGATGGCGAGGAAGCTGGTGAAATATTACTTCCCAGTCGCTATGTTCCTTCCAATTGCGAAATTGGTGATATCTTAAACGTGTTTTTATATCTGGATAGCGAAGAAAGACTCATCGCTACCACCCTTACACCGCTAGTGCAGGTTGGAGAGTTTGCTTTTCTGAAGGTGGCATGGATTAATCAATATGGTGCATTCCTCAACTGGGGATTGATGAAAGACCTGTTTGTTCCGTTTAGCGAACAAAAGATGAAAATGCAGGTGGATAAAAGCTACATCGTTTATGTACATCTCGATGACGAGAGTTATCGCATCGTAGCTACGGCAAAGGTAGAGCGCTATCTATCGAAAGAAACACCGGATTATCAACCGGGACAAGAAGTTAATATCCTTATCTGGCAAAAGACCGACTTGGGCTTTAAAGCTATCATCGAGAACAAGTATGCTGGATTGATATACGAGAATGAAGTGTTTCAGGATCTACGCACCGGCATGCAACTTAAAGCATACGTAAAGCAAGTGCGCGAAGATGGTAAAATCGACTTAATGATTCAGAAAACAGGCATGGCAAAAGTGGGAGACTTCTCCGAAAAACTATTGCAATATATAAAAGATGAGGGTGGACGCATTTCTATCAACGACAAAAGTGACGCAGACATTATCTACGAGACATTTGGTGTAAGTAAGAAAACATTCAAGAAAGCGGTAGGCGATCTATATAAAAAGCGCCTAATATCTCTTGACGAAAGAGGAATCGAACTGGCAAAATCCTAAATGATTTAGGGAAAATCCTATCTCTTTATAGAGAGATTCGCTATGAGGGGGTAAATCCTCTCATTATATTTGCATTACTCAATCATTAGTTACAACTACTGAAGGGGTAAAAGCTATTATCAATAATGTAAAACAAATAAATACGATCTATTATGAAAAAGTTATTTTTACTACTATTAGCCATCGGGATGACTACTATTAGTAGCGTAAGCATGGCAGCCTTAAGCAATAATGGAATAAGAAATGAAACCCGCTTCTTAAGTGACAAGATGGCGTATGAGTTGAACTTAACAAATGCTCAATACAATGATCTATACGAGATCAACTACGACTTTATATATTCTATCAATCGCGTAATGGATTATGCCGTAAAAGGATACGAATGGGCGATGAACGATTATTACGATGCGCTGGATTTACGCAATGATGAACTACGCTATGTGTTGAGCAACTCACAATATAGACGTTTCATGAGAATCGAATATTTCTATCGTCCTATATATGTAGCTAGTTCTAGATGGAGCTTTAGAGTATACAACAATTACGTAAATCGCAACTTGTTCTACTTACCAAAACCTTATCATTATCAAACTTATAAGGGCGCCAATCGTCGTGTTAACTACTCAAGCAATAGTTATTATAACGGACGCTACAAACATGATAGCTATTATACAGATAGAACTAGCGTAAGAAATGATCGCACTTATCAAAGTAACAGACGCTCAGATTTTGGTTCAGTTTCGGTTCGTCCAAATACTAACTCGCGCCCTAATAATAATAAGACGAACAATGCAACAACTCGTCCGTCCAATAATAATAACAATAATAATGTAAACAGTAATCGCGGAAGCAGCTCGTCCAGCTCTACTTCAAGACCTTCAACAACGGACAAAAGCAGGACTGAGTCTTCTACTAGTACAAATCGCCGAAGTGAATCTACCAGCTCTAGCAACCGCAAAGTAGAGACTTCAAACTCAAGCAACCG
>CAMTPH010000182.1 GCA_947074345.1 uncultured Bacteroides sp.
GTTTACTACACCATTACTAAATGTATAATCATGCATAGCTCCCGTGCCACTGATGGTAAACACACCATCGCTATCTAGTTTCCAATAAGCATTATCACCACATGTGGCACTGTTCTGCCCCCATGTAGATACCACTACTAAAAGTATTATTAATAAAGAAGTAATGCTTTTTTTTCATATTTATACTCAATGATTAGTTTGTTAATTCTTTTAGAAAGATATTATTCGCAAATATATATATAATGGGCTATAATTAAATTATTTGTGTTGAATAAAAGGAGTATTATATCTCCAAAGTATGGATACTTATTGGAAGTACAAATTGTTACAAAAATACATGTTCATGGTAGTTATGCCAAGTGGCACGAATCTGCTAAAAGTGGTATTTATCTTTAAAAAGCGCCATCAATCCTTCTGCCCGCACATCTCCTCAACTCGATCGAGAATCACAAACAACTGTTCCACCGTTTCGGCACGAAGCATAGCGATGCGTGTTTCTTTAAAGTTGGGGATGCCTTTGAATAAAGGGGTAGCCGCTAGGTGACGACGGATATGCAATATTCCACGACGCTCATCGAGTCGGGCTACACTGTCGTTCACCTGTTGACGAAGGATGTCGAGATACCAACCAAACGACTCAGCAGGGAGCTGCTCGCCTGTTTCGAGATAGTGCTTCATCTCACGAAATATCCATGGACGTCCTATACTGCCACGACCCACCATGATAGCATCTACGCCATAGCGTTCGAAATATTCTTTCGCTTTCTCAGCCGATGTGATATCGCCATTGCCAATGATGGGGATGTGCATGCGAGGGTTGTTCTTTACCTCACCAATCAATGTCCAGTCGGCCTCGCCGGTGTACATCTGCGAGCGAGTTCTGCCGTGAATGGCCAATCCCGCAATGCCACAATCTTGCAACTGCTCGGCTAGCTCTACAATGATTTTATGATCGCAATCCCATCCTAGGCGAGTCTTAACGGTCACGGGGATGTTTGCTGCATCGACCACCGCACGAGTTATTTCGAGCATCTTGGGTACGTTTTGCAACATACCTGCACCGGCTCCCTTGCCTGCCACACGCTTCACGGGGCAACCAAAGTTGATGTCCAAGATATTGGGTTTCGCCTCCTCTACTATGCGTGCCGCCTCCACCATGGCATCGGTCTCTTTGCCATAGATTTGTATCGCCACCGGTCGCTCCTCATCGCTGATGTTCAGCTTCTGCGCCGTCTTGTTTACCGCACGAATCAGCGCATCGCTCGACACAAACTCGGTGTACACCATGTCCGCACCAAATCGCTTGCACATCAAGCGAAAAGCGGGGTCGGTCACATCTTCCATCGGAGCCAATAGTATGGGGTATTTCCCTAAATCAATATCTCTTATCTTCATCTTTCAAATAAATCTCTTTTGCAATAGGTTGTAGTTCAGTTCGTTGCAAGTGCCTTGCTGGGCATGCCTTGCCACCACGCTGACCAGCCCTTGCCAGCATCGGGCCGAATTATAAATAATCTTATTTGGCTGCAAAAGTACGGAAAAACCCTTACCTTTGTATGCTTTTTCTTATTAAGTTAACTTTCTGAAAGAGATGTTTGTATTTCATGATAATGCCTCTGATGACGAGTTGAAATAAAGTAGCAGTTTTTTAATTTATAATAAACTCATTATTGATGATTGATAACGCAAATATTCTAAATCAAGACTATCGATTGTTTCGAGAAGAGATAACACAACGCATTCGTTCTGCTCAGTATGAAGCGTTGAAGGCTGTAAACAAAGAGATGATTGCTTTGTATTGGGATATAGGTAGAAGAATTATCGAACAACAAACAATACAAGGATGGGGTAAATCGGTTGTAGAATCATTATCTCGTGATATACAAACTGAGTTTCCTGGTATTCAAGGTTTCGGCGCACGTAATATGTGGGATATGGCTCGTTTCTACTCTGAATATCACAATAATGAAATTCTGCAACCATTGGTTGCAGAAATCAGTTGGTCTAAGCATATTGTTATTTTATCTAAGTGCAAAAATACTCAACAAAGGCAGTTTTATATTCTTGCTACACGCAAGTATGGCTGGACTAAAGATGTATTGATAAATAAGATAGAACTTGATACTTATGAAAAGTTTCTTGTAGGCCAAAATAACTTTGATATTACTCTGCCAGATACAATTAAGAATCAGGCGATACTTGCTATAAAAGATGATTACTCATTGGTATTTGCTGAATTGAATGAACAACATTCAGAATATGAGTTGGAGCAATCTATTGTAAAAAATATACGTTCTTTCTTGATGGAGTTTGGAACGGATTTTTCTTTTATTGGGAATCAATATAAATTGGTGGTAGGTAATAATGAGTATTTTATAGATTTGCTGTTGTACAACCGCAAGTTGCAAGCAATGGTTGTCATAGAGCTAAAGATTGGCGATTTTAAACCGGAGTATAAAGGGAAAATGGAGTTTTACTTGAATGTACTGAATGATACTGTTAAGTTGCCTCATGAAAATCCGGCAATTGGCATTATTATCTGTAAGAGTAAAGATAGAACTATTGTAGAGTATGCACTGAAGAGTTCTACGCTTCCTATTGGTGTTGCTACCTATCATCTATCAACAAGTTTACCCGATGACTACAAGGAACTTCTTCCTAATTCAGAAGAGATTGCTCGAAAGATAGAGCTTTTAATAGAAAAATAATAATTGTACATATAATGAATATGCGTTT
>CAMTPH010000183.1 GCA_947074345.1 uncultured Bacteroides sp.
ATTATCGCCAATTACAGCGTTATCGCCAATTACAGCAAATGCTCCAATATATACGTTTTCGCCTATCTTAGCCGATTCCGAAATAGAAGCCAAAGGATCAATCCCTTGTTTTTTAGGCTTACTCATTTCGTAAAGGTTCAATAGTTTTGCCAAACTTTCGTAGGCATTATCTACTTTGATGAGCGTGGTTGAGATTTCCTTTTCAGGTTCAAAATCTTTATTAACTAGAACAATGCTAGCTTTTGTGTCGTATATATAAGAAATATATTTAGGGTTGGATAAGAATGATATAGAACCAGGCATGCCTTCTTCTATCTTTGAAAAAGTATGAACAGTTGCATCCTCATTTCCAACAATTTCTCCACCAATAAATGCAGCAATCTGCTTAGCCGAAAACTCCATAATTATATTGTTTGATTAAAAAAAAATGTTTCATTTTCAGGTACAAAGAACGGATTTTTTTTTAATATTTCCGTAATCTTATACCAATATTTTATAGCTTACTATCTATTCGATAGTAGCATAAGTAGTATTTCTTGATTTTTTTTGATAGAAGTGATATATTTAGCATGTCAGATGCTTCAGCGATGTTTTTGGTAGAACCATCGCTATATTTAATATCAATACTATCATCAGCAGGGTCGTACATATTCTTTTCGATGCTCGATGTTGATACAAAGTAGCTTGCCTCGTAAGCAGAAATATCTAGTTGATTACTTATTTTAGATATCAATTCTGACTTGTAGCTCTCATCGAAAGGAGCAGTCGAAATTTCAACCTTAAAGAGTTTCCGATTGATTACCCCTTGGCTTAATATAGACAATACCTTATCGGTGTGCTGACACCACACCTTCAAAGAAGTCCAAATATCGTTATCATCTAAATTGATGAAATGCTCTAAGCAAGACGGATCAGACATGAAACGCTCTTTGTCAATGTCGTTGTATAAAAAGAACTTGAACGAAGGAGATGCAAAAACATCAACCCCTTGACTAGCCAACTCTTTTGCACGACGCAAGGTTTTGCGTAACATTTGTTCGTATACAACCGATGTTTTATGCAAATAGACCTGCCAATACATTAGTCTACGAGCCATCAAGAAGTTTTCGATAGAATAGATACCTTTCGATTCCACCACCAAATGGTCGTCTACCACGTCAAGCATTTTTATGATACGAGCCGAGCCAATGTTACCTTCGGTTACACCGGTGTAGAAACTATCTCTACGTAGATAGTCAAGACGGTCCATATCCAATTGGCCACTAACTAATTGATGCAAGAATCGTTTGGAATATTCGTCTTTGAATATTTGAATAGCAAGATTCAAATGCCCATTCATCTCCTTATTCATCTGCTCCATGAGCATCAGTGATATTTCCTCGTGCGATACGCCTTTAACAATCGTGTCTTCGAGTACATGCGAGAATGGTCCGTGGCCTATATCGTGTAGCAAGATAGCCGCTTTTACCGCTTCGGCTTCGCTATCAAAAATAAAATGTCCCTTCGTGGTAAGTTGAGTGATAGCCTCACTCATCAAATAAAATGCGCCTAAAGAGTGTTGAAAGCGAGTGTGTTGAGCACCCGGATAAACTACAGACGATATGCCGAGTTGTTTAATACGGGTTAAACGTTGCAAAAGGGGATGCCTTACTATATTGTAAAGCAACCCCTTTGGGATATTGATAAATCCGAAAACCGGATCGTTTATAATCTTTCGCTCTTTAGACATCAGTATTATAGAATGGCCTTCAATTCTTCTGCCATTTCAGCTTGCACCTTTTGAGCTTCTGTTCTAGCAGCTTCAGCAAACTTATCTGTTTTATCAGCATAGATGATAGCACGAGAAGAGTTTACAATCAAACCACAAGTGCTGTTCATACCATATTTGCATACGTCAGAAAGTGAACCACCTTGTGCACCTACACCAGGCACTAGCAAGAAGTGGTTAGGAACGATCTTACGAATATCTTCGAAAGCTTGACCTTGAGTAGCACCAACAACATACATCATTTGTTCGTCGCCTGCCCATTCTTGCGATTTACGCAATACTTTTTCGAATAGACGTTCTCCGTTTACATCTTCTGTCAATTGGAAATCGTGCGAACCTTTGTTGCTAGTCAATGCAAGCAAGATTACCCATTTGCCTTTGTATTCAAGGAAAGGAGTTACGCTATCTTCGCCCATGTATGGAGCAACAGTTACCGAGTCGATATCCAAGTCAGTAAAGAAGCTTTGTGCATACATCGATGATGTGTTACCGATATCGCCACGTTTAGCATCTGCAATGATAAATTGGTCAGGATAGTTCTCTTTGATATAGCGAACAGTTTTCTCGAAAGCAATCCAGCCCTTCACACCTAGACTTTCATAGAAAGCCAAGTTAGGTTTGTAAGCGATACACAAATCGGCAGTCGCATCGATAATTGCTTTGTTGAATGCAAAGATAGGATCTTCTTCCTCGAGCAAGTGTTGAGGAATCTTGTTGATATCTGTATCTAAGCCTACGCAAAGGAATGATTTCTTGCGTTTTATATTTTCAAATAATTCGTTCTTAGTCATTGTTTTGTAGATTATCATCAGCCCATAGGGCGATATTTATAATTCACTTTCTTTTAAACGTTCAGCGTTTTCGGCTACCGTTAGTTTGTCGATACAATCTTGAATATCTCCATCCATAAAGGCTGATAGGTTATAGATTGTATAGTTGATGCGGTGATCGGTGATACGTCCTTG